>JASFBA010000114.1:0-11036 GCA_036172265.1 Chloroflexia bacterium | reverse complement strand
CCGCCGCATCCTCCGGGAGTTGGGGCTGGGGGAGTTGCCCCTTTTCTTCATCCCGCACTCGTCGGCCATCCGTCGGTGTCAGCGGGAGGGGAAGGTGCCGCTCCTGCGGGAGGCGGAGGCGCTGGTAGACTTTTTGCTGGAAGAAAAAGCGAGGTGATCGATGCGGAGAAAAGATGCCTTTGCTCTCCTGGGACTGGGCCTGGCCGCCTACGGCCTCCTTCCCGCCCGGCGGAAAATGCTGGCCCGACTGCTGCGCCTGCCCGAACCACGATATGAAGTGGATGTCGAGGCGAACATCGCCATCCCCATGCCCGACGGCGTCGTATTGCGGGCCGACCACTACTTCCCCCGGCCGGCCGGCTCCTACCCCACCATCCTGATTCGCACCCCTTACGGCCGAGGCGCAACCGGGGGATACCTGGGGCGAGGGATGACTGTTCTGCTCGGCTGCTTTGCCGAACGCGGCTACCACGTCCTCATCCAAGACGCCCGAGGGCGCTTCGACTCGGGAGGCAGGTTCGAACCGCTGGCTTACGAAGCAGACGATGGGTTGGCCACGGTGGAGTGGCTGGTCGGCCGGCCCTGGTTCAACGGGGTGCTGGGAATGTGGGGAGCCAGTTACCTAGGCTACGCCCAGTGGGCGGTGGCTTCCCATGCCCCATCCTGCCTGAAGGCGCTCGTCCCCATCACCGCCTTCTCCAGAGGCTACGGGGCCGCCTACATGGACGGTGCGCCGGCCCTGGACCTGGCACTCAACGCCCTTTTCCTCCTCGATACCCTCGGCAACCCGGAGCGTTCCCCCAAAGAGATCCGACAACGCTGGTTACGACGGGAAAAGATTCTGTCCCCCGCCTTCCGCTACCTGCCACCCCTGGAAGCCGACCGCGTTGCCATTGGCCGGGCCGTTCCCTTTTATCGCAGCGGTGCCCTGCGCCCGGAAGCCGACGACCCCTTCTGGCAGGCCCTCGATCACCGTCCCGGACCGGGGTGGACAGGCCCGGCCGTCCACCTCATCTCCGGCTGGTACGACCTCTTCCTGCGGGACCTGCTGGACGACTACGCAGCCCTGCGGGCGGCCGGCCACTCCCCGTACCTGACCATCGGCCCTTGGTATCATATGGACCTGACCTGGGTGCCAGCAGCCCTGCGCGAGGGATTGGCCTGGTTCGATGCTCACCTCAAGGGACGGGGCGAGCGTCTGCGGGAACGCCCGGTGCGCCTCTACGTCCTGGGCGCGGACGAGTGTCGAGAGTTAGAGTCCTGGCCGCCGGCCGTCCCTACAACACGCCTCTTCCTGCACCCCCACGGCCTTCTCTCTCCGAAGCCCCCGGCCGAACCCTCCCCGCCCGACCGTTATCGGTACGACCCGGCCGATCCCACCCCCAATCTGGGCGGAGGCCTCCTCTTCCCACCGGCCGGCCCGATGGACAATCGCCCCCTGGAAGCCCGGCCGGACGTCCTCGCCTACACGACCCCGCCCCTGGAGCACGACCTGGAGGTGATCGGCCCGGTGCGGCTGCAACTCTACGTCCGCTCCAACCTGGCCCATACCGACTTCTTCGGCCGGCTGTGCGACGTATATCCGAACGGCCGCTCGATCAACCTCTGCGATGGCCTGTTCCGCATCGAACCGGGAAAAGGGGAACGTCAGCCCGATGGAACGCTGCGCATCGAGGTGGATATGTGGGCAACGGCCTGCCGCTTCCGCCGGGGACACCGCCTGCGCCTGCTGGTGGCCAGCGGAGCCCACCCGCGCTGGGCCCGAAACCTGGGACTGGGCGAACCGCCGGCCACCGCCACCCGGATGGCCGTGGCCGAACAGGAGGTCTACCACGACCCGGAACACCCCTCGGCCTTGCTTCTGCCCACTTCTTCAGGACTCAGGGTTGGGGGCTCAGGGCCCAGGACCTGAGCCCTGAGCCCTTTTCCCTTCTGCTCCCCCGCTCTCTCCCTGCCCCCTCTCCAACTCCAACCTCCGGATGCGATACAGCGCCTCCTCCGTCAGCCGGCGGGTGCCCGCCACCAGGTCCGCCAGGATGCCGAAGAGGAAGATGAGAAAGCCAAGGAGCAGGGCCACTCCACCGATGATCACCGACTGGAGGTAACGCCCTTGCGCCCCGCCCGGATCCTGAATGTAAAAGATCAGGAAACGGCCCAGCAGGATACCCCCCAGGAGGAAAAAGGGCAAGGCGATGTAGGTGAAGGTGCGCAGCGGCTCATATAGGACGTAGGTGCGCAGGATCGTCGCCCCCTGCCGCTTGACAAAATCCCACATCCCGCGCATCAGGCGCGACTTCCGCGCCACCGGCCGGGCCTCCACCGGCACATGGGCGATCAGAAGGTCCTTCTTCCCGGCCTGAATCACCGTCTCCACCGTGTAGGAAAAGTGGCTGAGCACATTCAGGCGCAAAGCGGCCTCCTTGGAGTAGGCCCGGAAGCCGCTGGGAGCATCGCGCACCTCCACGCCCGACGCCATCCTTACCACCCACGTTCCCACCACCTGAAGCAGGCGCTTGGTCCGCGAGAAATGGGCTACCTTCTGCGGCCGGCGGTCGCCGATGACGATGTCGGCCCGGCTTTCCAGGATAGGACGCACCAGTTCCGGGATGGCCTCGGCCGGATACTGGTTGTCCCCGTCTATGTTGACAATAATATCCGCCCCCAGGCGAAGGCAAGTATCCAGCCCGGTGCGGAAGGCGGTGGCCAGCCCCTTGTTCCCGACATGCCGAACGATGTGATCCACCCCATGCGCCCGAGCGACCTCCACTGAGCGGTCGGTCGAACCGTCGTCTATGATGAGCGTCTCCACCTGGTCCACACCCGGAATCTGCCGGGGAACGGCATCGAGCACCTGCCCCAGGGTATCCTCCTCGTTGTACACCGGAATCTGCACGATCACTTTCACGGCAGCACCTCCATAGCGCGCAAAAGGTCTAGCCCCCGGGACAACGCCTCCGAGGTGTACCCCTTCTGCACCTCCAGCACCCGCAGCCCCTGGGCCGGAAGGAGGGAAAGTAGCCGACCGAAGGGCACCTCCCCCATCCCCGGTGGACGATGGTCGCTCAACTCCAGGCTATCGTGCAGGTGCACCCCCACCAGCCGCCCTCCATAACGCTTCGGCCAGACTTCTTGCGGGTAAAAGCCCAGCACCTCCAAGCGGTAGGCATGGCCGACATCGTACCAGAAACCCACTTCCGGGCCAAATTCTTCCAGAAACATTCCCATTTCCTCCGGAGAGGGCAGGTCCCGATAGTCGGCCCGATTCTCCAGGGCGATCACCACCCCCAGGTCCCGGGCCCGGCCGGCCAGCCGGCCCAGCGCCTGACGCACCCGCTCCAGGTGGCGCGGTGCCTCGACGAAGCGGAGGCGGCGCAGCTCTTCCCATAACCGTCGGAATTCCCCATCTTTCCGGCCGGCCCGACAGAGAGCGACCAATTCCCCCTCCAGCGGACGCAGCCTCTGGATATTCCCAGCATGCAACACCACAACCCCGGCCCCCCAGCGGGACGCTTCCTCCAACGTGCGGGCCACCAGATATTCGGCATAACGCCGGGCCTCCTCGTCCTCTGCCGCCAGGTCGGCCAGTTGGAGCGGATCGCCTTCCGCCTCCGGGCGGGGAAAAGGGGCATGCACGCTGCTTACGCGCAGTTCGTACTCGGCCAGCACCCGACGCAGGTGCGACAGGCCGGCCACCGACCGGCGATACTCTAATTCCACGGCGGTCAAGCCCAACTCCCGGGTCCTCTGGGCCCATAGGGAGAGGGCCTCGGCTTCATCCTCCTCACCCCACCACATCGTCGAAAGCGAGAAGTTCATTCTTCCTCCTGCAACCGTTGCCCTAGCCCCGGACACCCAGACTGAAGCCAGGGCTACCCCCCTGCAACTGTTCCAGGGCCAGGCGCGCCGCTTCCTGCTGGGCCAGTTGCTTGCTGGGCCCCTCGCCTGTGCCCAACAGACGCTCTCCGGCCCATACTTCCACCCGGAAAGTGCGGGCGTGGTCCGGTCCCCAGGCATCTACCGTGCGGTAGTGGGGAGTGACACCCAGTTGGCCCTGCACTTCGATCTGCAGGGCACTTTTATAGTCCAACGGCGGCCGGCCGGAGACTTCTCCCACCGCCTGCTCCAAAAAGGGTTGCAGAAACCGACGCACCGCTTCCATCCCCTGATCCAGGTAGATCGCTCCCAAAAGGGCCTCAAAGGCTGCGGCCAGAAGGCTCGGCCGGCCACGTCCTCCTTCGGCCTCCACACCGCGCCCCAACACCAGGAAACGCCCCAGGCCCAGTTGCTGAGCAAAACCGGCCAGCGTCTCCGTCCGCACCAGCGCCGAGCGCAAAAGCGTTAGTTCGCCTTCCTCCTTCTCCGGATACCGCAGAAACAAAAATTCGGCCGCCAAGGCATCCAGGATGGCATCGCCCAGAAATTCTAACCGCTCGTTGGAGATCAGGCGACTGTCAGGGTTCTCGTTCAAATAGGAACGATGCACCAAGGCCTGGAAAAGAAGAGAACGGTCCCGAAAGACCAGTCCCAGCACCTCTTCCAGGGCGTCCAGTTCTTCCACCATTGCCCTATCCTCTCCTGTACAGCCCCCACCTGACACCCACTTGTAAGGGCAATCCTCTGGGTTGCCTATGCATATTAAGCAAAACAGGACAGGCAGAACAGCGACGGTGCGCCCCTGCGAAGCGGTCCTGTTTCCCCGTTTCTTTTTCGCCCGATACATCCTACCCAAAGGCAGGAGGGGCGCGGCATGCCACACCCCTCCCCCTGGATGAGGGGGGTCAGGAAGGAGTAAAAAGCCGCCGGCATCGCCCTTCTCCCCCCCAACCCCCCACCGGGGGAGGAGGTGAGGGCGCCCCGGCGGGTCGCCCCTCGGCGACCGTTAGCCCGATACCTATGGGGGCAACTCTTGAGATTGCCCCTACGAGGTCGCCCCGAGCCTCCCCTATAACCCCCGCCCAACACCTCCTACTCCTCGTAGCGGCCAAAGATCAAGGTGACGTTGTGTCCCCCGAAACCCAAGGAGTTGGAAAGCACGATCCGGACATCTGCTCGGCGGGGCACGTTCGGCACATAGTCCAGGTCGCACTCCGGATCGGGGAACTCGTAGTTGATCGTCGGGTGGATGATGCCGGTTAGGATGGTCTGGATGCAGATGATGGACTCGACGGCCCCGGCGGCTCCCAGGAGGTGGCCGACCATAGATTTGCTTGAACTGATGGGGATGCGATAGGCATACTCGCCAAAGACGGCTTTGATGGCCTGAGTCTCGGTGACATCGTTGAGCGGGGTAGAGGTGCCGTGGGCGTTGATATAGTCCACATCGGTCGGTTGCAGCCCGGCCTGCTGGAGGGCCAAGCGCATGGAACGGGCCGCCCCTTCACCCTCCGGGGCCGGTGCGGTGATGTGGTAGGCGTCGGCGGTGGCCCCATAGCCCAGCACTTCGGCCAGGATGGTAGCCCCCCGCCGCCGGGCAAAGTCCAGTTCCTCCAACACCAGCACGCCGGCCCCCTCGGCCATGACGAAGCCGTCGCGCTGGGCGTCAAAGGGCCGACAGGCCTTTTCCGGGGCATCGTTGCGTGTGGAAAGGGCCCGCGCCGCACAGAAGGAGGCCACACCAAAGGGGTCTATGGGCGCTTCGCTCCCTCCGACGATGATCGCCTCGGCCGCTCCCCGGCGGATGGCCTCAAAGGCCTCCCCGATGGCATGGGCCGAACTGGCACAGGCCGAGGTGGTGCAGTAGTTGATGCCTTTGGCTCCGTAACGCATGGCCACCTGGCCGGCGGCCATATTGCCGATGATCATCGGGATGGTAAACGGGCTGACCGCCCGCGGCCCTTTGGTGATCAGAACATGGAACTGCTCGCGGATGGTCATCAGCCCCCCGACCCCCGAACCGATGATCACGCCCACTTGCTCGGCGTTGTTCGCATCGATCTTGAGCCCGGAGTTGCGCATGGCCTCCTCGGCAGCGGCGAGCGCCATCTGAGTATACCGATCGGACCGTCGGGCCTCCTTCCGGTCCATGTAGTTCAGAGGGTCAAACCCCTTGACCTCGCAGGCAAAGCGTGTGTCATAGGGGCCGGCGTCAAAGAGCGTGATCGGAGCCGCTCCGGAACGGCCTTCGAGCAGGTTCCGCCAGAGGGTAGGGACATCCAACCCCAAAGGGGTGATCGCCCCCATCCCGGTTACTACGACGCGACGAGCCATTGCCTTCTCCTTGAATTCGAGTGTTGAAATTTACCAACGATATTCCAATACGGCCTCATTAGAAAAATATTTTACCATGTCCCTGCCGGGAGCGCAAACGATTTGTACCTGACACCCGCTTATAACCGGCCATAGGTCGGACCGATAATCCGACCTGCCGAATTATGAGCGGATGTCGGATTTGCACATCACAGCAAAGTGTAGTAGAATTTGGCCGACCCAAGCCCTCAGCGATGTGGGCCGAGGTGTCGGCCATCGGACTATGGGGCAACGAAGCCCCATCTGCCTCCAGGCAAGGAGGCTTGCCAGAAAGGAGTTCCGGATGCTTCGCGCCGAGGAAGAAAAGATCGCCTTTCGCTACCGCGAATTGCTGCCGCACTTTGCGTACTGGGAAAAGACCAAAGACCTCATTGACCAGTTCATCGACATCATCCTCAACTACCGCCAGAGCGGCCATCCGGGCGGCTCACGTTCCAAAGTGCATGCCCTGGTTACCCTCCTCCTGAGCGGGGTTATGCGCTGGGACATCCGCCATCCCGAAAAACGCTTCGCCGACCGTTTCATCCTGGTAGCCGGCCACAACGTCCCTCTAATCTACTGCACCCTGGCCGTTCTCAACGAGGCTCTGCGCTGCAAGTACGAGCAGACCGGGGACGAGCGCTTCCGGCCGGCCCCGCCGGAACGGACCCTCTTCTGGGAAGACCTCCTGAACTTTCGCCGGAACAAGGGCCTCTCCGGACATGCCGAAATGGAGGGCAAGACCCTGTTCCTCAAGTACAACACCGGCCCCTCGGGCCACGGCACGCCGGCCGCCGTAGGCGAGGCCCTGGCCCTGAAGCGGGCCGGCGCCTACGGGGTCAAGGTCTTCGCCCTGGAAGGCGACGCCGGCCTGACCCCCGGCGCCAACCACGAGGCCATGAATTCGGCCTGGGCCATGGCCTTGGATAACCTGTTTTATGTGATTGACTGGAACGACTACGGCATCGACGACCATCCCCTTAGCACCACCGTCTACGGCACACCCACCGAATGGTTCGCCTCCCACGGCTGGCGCGTCTTTTCGGCCGAACTGGGCAACGACTGGGGCCCGGTTGCCCAGGCCATCCTCACCATGGTTCTCTCGGAAAACCCGGACCGGCGACCCAGCGTGGCCTGGCTGAAGACGCGCAAGGGGCGCGATTACCTCAAATACGATAACGTCTCCCACGGCGCTCCTCACAAACTCAATAGCCCCGAATTCTGGGAGACGAAACGCCGCTTTGCCGAAAAGTACGGGGTGACCTTCCAGGGCATGGGCGAACCAGCCCCCAAAGACCCGGAGGCGCTCCGCGCCCAATTTCGGGCCAATCTGGAGGTCGTCGTCCAGGTCCTCCGACGCGATCAGGCCCTGGTGGACTATTTGGCGGAGCGCCTGGTGGAATTGGGCGAGAGCGTACCCGAGGAAATCCCCACCTTCCGACTGGGGAAGCGGGGCAATCCCTTCCGGGACGAGCGCCTCTACGACTACCGCAACTACCCGGCGGAGATATACGTGGCCCCGGGCACCGAGGTGCCCAACCGCCAGGCCCTCTACCGCTGGGGAGCCTGGGTCAACGCCTTCGGGCATGAGCACTATGGCCGGCCCCTCTTCCTGGCCTGCTCGGCAGATCTGGCCGAATCTACCAACATCATCGGCTTCGCCCGCGGCTGGGGCGATTTCCCCGGCTACGGCTGGTACGAACGTTACGGCAGCCCCGAGGGCGTCATGCTCCCCCAGGAGATCACCGAGTTCGCCAACGCCGGCATCCTCACCGGCGTGGCCACTGTCAACTTTGCCGAAAACCCGGAGGAAGAGTTCGACGGCTTCTACGGGGCCTGCTCCACCTACGGCTCCTTCGCCTACCTCAAGTACGGCCCCTTCCGCCTCTTCAGCCAACTGGCCCAGGATTGCCAATGGAAGGTGGGCAAGATCATCTGGGTAGCAGGACATTCCGGCCCGGAAACGGCCGACGACTCGCGCACCCACTTCGGCATTTTTGCTCCTGGTGTTACGCAACTTTTCCCTAAAGGGCAGATCATCAACCTCCATCCCTGGGAGTATAACGAAGTGCCCGTCGTCCTGGGCGCGGCGCTTCACCTGGACGCTCCCCTCATCGCCCTGCATCTAACTCGCCCACCCATCCCCATCCCCGACCGGCAGGCCCTGGGGATACCCTCGCACTTTGAAGCCGCCCGGGGAGCCTATATCGTCCGCAACTACCGCCCCGGCCGGCCCAGAATGGGCACCGTGATCGTCCAAGGCACCAGCGCCATGTCCGCCATCTGCAAAATCCTGCCGGAACTGGACCGGCGCGGCCTCAACGTCAAGATCGTGGCCGCCATCAGTCCCCAACTCTTCGAACGACAGCCGGAGGAATACCGCCGGGAAGTCCTCTCGCCGGCCGATCTGCTCGACTCAACCTTTATCACCACCCAGGCCCGCTGGCTCATGCACGATTGGATCTTCAACCCGCTGGCCGAGGAATATGCCCTTTCCGCCGATTGGGATAACCGCTGGCGCACCGGCGGCACGGTGGACGAAGTCCTGGAAGAGGCCCACCTTTCGCCCCACTGGATTCTGGAGGGCATCGAACGCTTCGCCCGGGAACGCCCCCGTCGCCTGGCCCGCCTGCGCGAACTGCTCGAAGCGGCGGAGAAAGAGGAACTGCCGTAAGGTGGGGAAATGGGCGAACATCCTCCTCGCCACCGCTATCCTTTCTACCTGGCCTGGCCTCTGGAACTAGCCGCCCTGGTCATCGTCCTCCTGTCCGGCTGGAATTACCTGCATACCCTCGGGCAAACCGTCTTCCAGCAGTGGCCTGAACTGCTGGATCGGGTACTGGCCTTTCCCTACCTGGGCCGGCCACTCCTTCTCCTCTTCTCGGCCATCCCGGCCGGCCCACCCCAACTCTGGGAAGACGTCCTCCACCAGTTGCTCAACCTGCATATCTGGACCGCTCTTTACTTCTTCCTGGCCGCTTTCTGGCGCAACTTCCTGCCTGCCCTGCAGGTGCACGAGCAGGGCCTGCGGGTGCGCCGGGGGTTGGGCTGGGCCCTCGTGCCCTGGGACCAGATCGTGGACATACGCTCGATGACGTTGCCCGGGGAGCGCCTGGTCCTCTTGATTCAGGGACAAAAACTGAAACTGGGCCCCTGGTTCCGCCTTTACCCTTTGCTCTGGGGGGCCGGCCTGAGAAAGGGCTTCCTCGTCACCTGGCACATTTCCGATTTCAACGTGCTGGCCGATGCCCTCGTCGCCCACCTGCAGGCCATCCACGGAGAACAGGGCCTGGCCTTCATCGTGGACGACACGGCCTATTCCCTCTTCTATGCCCTCCTCTTCCTCCCCGGGGAAACGTGGAAATCCCTCTTTGCTCCCCGCCCGAGGGTGGAAGATGCCTACGCCCATCCCAAATGGCTCTCGACGGCCGTCCGCCTGGTCTCCATCCTGCTCCTCCTCCTGGGCCTGTGGCGTTACCTGGGGGTCTGGTGGCGTTTCTTTGCCAACCGTTTTGCCGATGCCCTCTATGCCCTCGATTGGCCCATCTTGGGCCCCTTCCTGAGCACCTATGGCCCTCGGGACGAAGTTACCTCCCTCTCCGGGGGTTACCTGGCCCTCCTCGCCGCCCAGGCGAGCATGATCCTGCTCCTGCTCGTCCTCATCTTCCTCCGCGACCTCTTCCCCGACTGGTTGCTCGGCGCCGAAGGCCCTTCGGTGTACACTCGCCGCGCCTGGAAGGCCATCCCTTGGTCGGCTATCCACACCATCCGCGAGACCCTTTTTTCCCGACGGGGCGGCATCATCCTCTTGCAGGTGCAAAGGCCCTGCCTGACCTTCTGGCACGCCCTCTACAGCCTCTTCTACGGGGCCGGACTACGCCGGGGTGTGCTCTTCTCCTCCCTCCTGCCCGGCTTTGAGGAACTGCGAGAAAGAGTCCACCTGGGCGTCGTCCGGGCCCATGAAAGCAGTCCGTCTCCCCCGAAACGACCCATTCTCCAGGAACATGGCGAGGCCGAGTTCCTGTTGATGCTCCGAGAGCCCCGGGCCACCCTGCGCCGTTGGGCCGGCCCGAAGGAGGAGGAAACGGCCGAAGGCCTCTTCAAACGGCCCGGCTTTGTCCCCTCCATCCCGTCCGACCTGCCGTGGGAAAGTGTCGGCGAAACGGCTGAGAAGAAGGCCGAGGAGGAACAAAAGACTGAGCAGCGCCGAGAGCAACGCCGGGCCCGGAATGCGGCCCTGCTCCTCGCCCTCTTTCCCGCCCTCTTGGTCCTGGGCGAAGAGGGCCTCTTTCCACCGCTTTCCAGGCCGCTTGCTCTCCTTGCACTTTCCCCCACCTTCTACGAGCGCGGCCTGCCTATGGTGCTCCTGACCGCCGTAGTTGTGGGCCTGCTGGCTCTGGCCGAATGGCCCTTTGCCTCCTTCCTCCTGAGCACACTGGCCGAGGCCTATGAACAGTCTGGCTCCTTTGGACGAACCTTCGCCCTTTACCCCCGAATCCAGTCCCCACGTGTCATTTTAGCCCTCGTTCTCCTCGCCCTGGCCACCACCGGCCTTGTCCAGCCCCTCTTCCTCCTCTGGTGGGCGCTGGGAACGATATGGGGGATGGTGCTCCTCCTTCTGGCCGGCCGCGAACTCTTTTCCTGGCGGGGGGTAGGAGATGTCCTGAGCCTGCTTGGCTATACCCTCTTCCAGGGGGTCGTCCTGCTCGTCTACCTCCTGCTGCACTGAGAAGTTGCAAGCGCCGGATCCGGCGGAATTGCGGGAGGCCGTGGCCGGCGGGGTGTGCCAAACGATCAAAGGGAAAAATCAA
>JASFBA010000113.1:0-2796 GCA_036172265.1 Chloroflexia bacterium | reverse complement strand
TCAACAACCGTTCGATGGCCGGAAGTTCAAACCTCAGCCGGCTTTCCCAGTCCACAAAACGGTCGTAGTCGGCCCCCAGGTCGTCATAGAGCGGAACGGCACCCATCGTCGCCTCGTATTGTTTGCCGCTGGGAACGGTGGGGCGTAGGGGCGAGGCGAGGCGACGCCTCGCCCCTGCCTACGGCACCACCCCCGGCGTCGGCGGATAGCGGTCGAAGAAGTCGGCGCTGCAGTCGTCGGTGTCGCGGTCGGCCGGCCGGCGTTCCAGGGAGTGGCCGGAGGCCGAGACGCCCGGATGGGGGATGACGCCAGGGTAAGCACCGGCCCCGTAGACCAACACGTCCACCGGGTTCCCCGTCGCATCCAGAAGGATAACCTCGTCTCCCTCATTTCCCAGAGCGAAGCCAAATCCGTCCCAGGTCCCCACCGGCATCATATTCGGCACGGTCGGGTCGTCGCGAAACGGGTCGATCAGGAACTCGAAGGTGGGATGGAAGCCGACGTCTTGAGCCTGGGCGGCGATCGTCCAGACGGTCCTGGCCGGCATCACCGTGCCGGTCGGGAAGGCGTAGCGGCCGCTGCCGTACTCGCCCAGCACAGCAGCATCGCCCAACGTCCAGCCGGAGAGGTCTATGGCGCGTCCGGTGGGGTTATAGAGTTCCACCCACTCTTTGCCGGCATCGAGGCCCTCGGGGTCGTAAAGGACTTCGCTCACCAGGATGTAGTCGGCCGGCATGAGGTAATGTTTGAAGACCAACGGGAGGTAAATGGGGGTGGCATGATACCAATCCCACTCGAACATCTCCTCCAGGTAGTCGTAAACGGCGTTTGAGGCGATCTGAACGGCCACCTCGCGGTTGATTTTGCTGGAGGTCTCGCTGCCGTTGATGCTGCCGATGTGGGCATAGCCCTGTTCGCCCAACCGCACCAGCACCATCTTGTTGTGGATGCCGTAGAGGGTGGGATCCCCCAAGCGGGCGCGCAGGTTCAATCCTTCGCGGCGGGCCAGATCGTTCACATTCTCGACCGTCTTCAAATTGTCCTTGATGTCAAAACTATTGCCGAAGGAGCCCGAGTTCAGGAGGATACGCACCTGGGCCCCCCGACGGGCGGCGTTGATGTATGCCTCCAGACGGAGGTTAGGAGCCGGAGTGTGATCGGGCATCTCACCCCAGTTGGGGTATTCGTACATCTGCTCCACGTCCACGCGGTCGCCCGGGCCGGCCCGGGAAAGCAGCCCCAGCAGGGCGTCGCTCTGGCGCAGGGCGGCCTCGGGGGCGGAGAAGAGTTCGAAGCCGAAAGTGCCCGAGAGCCGGAGCGGGGCGGTAAAGACCACGGAGGAGGTGATGCCGCCGCTCGAGGTGATCGGCTGGAAGCCGGGCGGCGGCGGGCCGTAGCCGTAGGGGTTGGAAGGGCTCCAGCGGGTGAGGTCCAGGTGGGAGGCCGGGTCGAAATCGGCCTGGAAGATGGCCAGAGCGCGCTCCACGACGGCGGGGGCGTCGGTGAGGAGAAAGACGCCCCGCGAGCCCCAGGTGCCGTCGGATTTGTCGTCGGTGGGCAGGCCGCCGGCCGTGGGGTTCTGGGAGGAGATGAGCACCCAGCGCCGGTCGAGGAGCATGAGTTTGCTGTGCATGCTGGTGTAACGGTCGTAGATACGCACGTCCGATTCGTTGAACATAAACCAACAGGCCCCGCCGGCCGCCTCCAACTGCTGACAGGCCCAGAGTTCCTGGTCGGCAATGCCACCGGCTACCTCGCCCTCCAGGAGGATGGTCACGCTGACGCCGGATTGGGCCTTGGCCACCAGCGCCTGGATGATGTCATAGTTCTCCAGTTCGTAGAACTCGGCCTCGATCCGCTCCTGGGCCAGGGCGATGGCCGAAAGGAAGACCTCGCCGGCGTTGTCGGGGGCGATGGCCACGGTTATGGAGGCCTCCTGGGTGACCGAAAGCGGCCAGAAGAAAGCATCCAGGTCCCAGCCGGGGTAGAGGACGCGCCGGCCGAAGTGGGTATCGCCGGGGTACTGGAACCAGTCGGCGGCGGTGTTCGTGTCGGTGATGGGCAGGCCGGTACCTTCATCCAGGATGCGCTGGAGAATCTGCCCCTCGGAACCAAAGTTGCCGGAGCCGGCATAAGGCCACAGGGCCGGGACGGACCAGCCCGGCGTGCTGGTGTTTCCTCCCTCGAAGACCACCGTATCCATCACCTCATCGGCGGGGCTGCATAGCACGGCTTCGTCGCCCGTGTTGGAGAAACCGGGCCAGTAGCCTCCCAGGTCGGGGACCTCCGGCCGCGTGTCCTCCTTTTCATAGTCGGGAAGGAAACCGAAGGAGGAGAAGAACTTATCGCCGTAGTAGGTCAGCCAGATGCGCTGACCGGGGGCGAGGGTGGATCCCGTCGGAAGGGTGGCGCAGGAGCCGCCGGTGGCGGCATCGCAGACCTTCCAGCCGGAAAAGTCTGCCGGGGCGCTGCCGACGTTGACCAGGCGCACGGCTTCGTCATGGTCGTACAGGACATAGCCGTCGTAGAGGACCGCTTCGATGAGGAGATGGGCCCCGCTCGGATAGACGACGGTCGTAGTGCAGAAGGCGGTGTTATCGGCCGGGTTGGCCTCGGTAACGACGGTCGTGGCCGTGATACGGTTGGTGAGGACGCCGGCGGCATAGGATTCGACATGGACGCGGAGCGCGATCTCGGCCGAGGCGGTGGCAGACAACGTGCCCAGGTCCCAGACCAAGGTGCCGGTCGTCGGTTGCGTAAAGGAAAACGAACTGCTTTGAGAGATAAAAGTCGTCC
>JASFBA010000112.1:0-9581 GCA_036172265.1 Chloroflexia bacterium | reverse complement strand
GCAGGTCACCGAACCTTCCCCTTCCCCTCTCTTCCCAGGGGCTGCCCTGGCCGGGATTGGAACGGAACTCTTCGTCGTCGGCGGGATGAACGGGGATGTCCCCCTGGCCCAGACCTTGGAATATCGGGCCATCTTCGTCGTTACCCCGATGCCTGCCCTACGGTGACCCTGGGTCTGGAGGTAGGTCAGAGGACTCGGCCTGGACCGGTCGATCTATCGGGGACCGAGCAGGCAGGGCCGCGCTTCATGCGGTTTCGATACGCAGTTTTGCCGCTACTTAACTAGCCCTCGCCGGCCACCCTTGGTTGGGCCTGTGTAGTTACGGGACTTTTTCGTACAGACGTACTTCCAGACCGGGGAAGGTAGGGAGGTCCACTGGCTGGCCCCATTTTTCCAGCCAAGCGGGGAGATACCGCTCCGGGTCCCAAAAGGTGGGGAGGCAGCATTCCACCAACCAGATGCGCCGATGGTTTTCGGCCAAGGGCCGCAGGGCAGCCTCGACGAGTTGAGGGGTAGCCACCTGGCCGGCAAAATTGCCCACCCGGGGGTCATAGGTCTGGGGATAGGCCGTCCGGCTGATAGGCGTCTTGAGGTAAAGGTCCAGGGTCGGCGCGGCCGCACCCGGATGGATGACCAGGGCATCTCCCGGCTGGATGTGGGATTCCATATAGGCTCCCAGTTCCTTCCAGGCCTCCTGGGGGGGATGGTCGGCGATTTCGTGGCGGCTGTATAGGTTAAAGAAAGAAGGGGCGACTAGGACGAGGAAAGGGAGCAAGATGGCCACCCGGCCGACCCGGGGCAGGGCCGAGACCCCCCATCCGGCCAGCAGGGCCATGGGCACCGTGAGCATGAGGAACTGCTTTTCCTGGAAGATGGGGAAATGGGTCGTTATGCCGACTAGGAGGCCGGTCAGAAGTAAAAACCAGCCCACACTCCAGAGGCTGTTTCCCCACCGTTCCCGATGTTTCGCCGAAGCCAGGCCTATTCCCAGCAGCACGACGGCCATCCAGAGGTAGGCGGCCAGCAACCACCAGGTTTCCTGGCCCAGGCGCGGTTCGCCGAAGAGGAGGTGGGGAAACACATCGCGCAACTGGTCCAGACGCGCCGGGGCTACCCAGGCAGCCTTGTGAAAAAGCGCCTGGTAGACCGCGATCGGAAGCCAGGGCAGATAGCCGAGTACCAGGAGCAACTGGCCCATCAACCAATGTCCTATGGCTCCCCAACGGCGCCGTGCGACCAGCGTCACCACCACCAGGACGTTTTCCACCGGCAGAAGGAAAAGGGCCATGTTCTGGGTATAGAGGGCCAGGAGCGTTGCCACGATATAGCCGGCCCATGCCCCGCGGAAGGGGGCCGTGGCCCAGCGCCAGGCCAGGTAGAGCGAGAGTGCGCTCAGGAAAACAAGCACGATATACATACGAATTTCGCGGGAGTAGGCAACGTGCAGGGGCGAAAGGGCCAGGAAAAGGGCGGCCCACATCCCCACGGCCGGCCGGAAAAAGTGCCGGCCGATTTGATATACCAGAGCCACCGTCACCATGCCCCAGAGGAGGGAAAAGAGGCGGACCCACACCTCGTCAAATCCGGGCAGAAGCCAGACCTTGAGCAGGAGGTAAAAGAGCGGAGGATGGAGGTCGTTGGCCGTACCCAGCACTAGGTCGGGCAGAGAGGAACGGGCCAGGAAGATGGAAAAGCCTTCGTCGCTCCAGATGCCGGGCCAAGTAAGCCGAAAGAGTCGGACGGCCAGAGCCGCGGCCAAAATGCCGGCCAGGGGCAAATGCCAACGGACTAGCGTCCAGAAATCTCGTTTCGCCATCCCTCGCCACATCCTTGCAAGAACGGCTTCACTACCCGCCCGTTTCCCCGTAGCACCTCTCGCACCACCACCCAGGCGGCGTAGGTCAGGATCGAAAAGCGGGGTCGGAGGTAATAACGCCGGTAAAAAGTGGGCAGATAACGGCCCAGGTAATACCATTTGGTCGGCGAATCTTCTCCGGTGCTGGCCGAGACATGATGCCGCACTACCGCCGTCGGGACCAGGAGCACCTGCCAGCCGGCCCCCCGGGCACGCTCGCTCAAGTCCCAATCTTCCCAGTACATAAAATAACTCTCATCGAGTACCCCGACCTCCTGGAGCATCTCCCGTCGCAGGAACATGGCGCACCCGGTGGCATAGTCGATCGGACGTGGGTGGGGAGAGAGGCGTTTCCGGCGACGGTAGCCCGGCATAGAGATGCCCGGCAGAAAGCGCCGCCGGTAGGCTCCAGCGAACCAGATGCGACCTCCATCGGCGTAGAGGATAAGCGGACTGAGGATGCCGGCCCGGGGGTAGGATTCGGCTGTTGCCACCAGGGTACTTAAGGCAAGGGGTTCTACCTCGACGTCGTTGTTGAGGAGAAAAATATAGGAGAAGTTGCCGGTCAGGGCATAACGGAGGCCCACATTGCACCCGCCGGCAAAGCCCAGATTGCGCTCGGTTTCCAGAATCTTGACCTGGGGAAAGGCGGCTCGGATGCAGGGGATGCTCTCGTCTCCGGAGGCATTGTCTACTACAAGGGCTTCCCAGGCCGGGTAGTCGCTTGCCGCCAGGGAGTGCAGGCAGGCCAGCGTGTCCTGAGGACGTTTCCAGTTCAGGATAATCACGGCAACGCGAGATACGGTCACAGATACCTCCACAGTCGGCTCGCCGCCATTATAGCACAGGCTATCCGTTCCTGCGAAGGCGTTGACCCATCGCTTGTTGCTCGCTGAACGCGGAAGGTGGCTTGCAACCGCCGAAGGCGACTTCTCTTTGAGGCCTTAACAAACTGAAACCTACCGCCTTGTTGCGTTTTGTCCCCTTTCCCCCTATAATTTCCCCAGAACGCCCGCAGGTGGAAAGAGCGGCTCCGATGGCCGTGTGCATCTGGTGTGGTTGTAAAGAGGCCACTTTTCTTTTCCCCCGACGGGATCGCCTGGGCAGCGAAACTTTCGCCTACCTCCGTTGCGCTGGCTGCGGGCTGATCCGGCTGGAACCCCGACCTTCCCTGGCCGAACTGCCTCGCTATTACCCAGAAGAATACGAGGTTTTCCAAGAACGTCGGGAAAATCCTCTGTTCCGCTGGGGGCGCAGACGACTCTGGCACCGTCGTCTGCAGGCCATCCGGCGTTACCTTCCCCGGCCCGGCCGCGCCCTGGATGTCGGCTGCGGCACGGGCGAATTTCTGGAAATTCTCCAGCGGCAGGGCTGGGATGTGGCCGGGATCGAACCGAATCTTCGGGCGGCCCAGCAGGCCCGGGCACGTCTGGGGGCAGAGGCCATCCAGGCGATCTCCCTGGAGGAAGCCTCTTTTCCTCCGGGCACATTCGACCTTATTACCCTTTGGGATGTTCTGGAGCACCTGGATGACCCGCCGGCGGCGCTGCGCCGGCTGGCCGGATGGCTCCATCCGGCCGGCCTGCTGGCCCTGGGAGTGCCCAACCTGGAATCGTGGGATGCCCGCTTCTTCGGGCCGGCCTGGATCGGCTGGGATGCGCCCCGTCACCTCTACCTTTTCCCCGATTCGATCCTGCGGGAGATACTCGCTGCATCTGGGTTCTCCATTCTGGCCACCCTTTGCCTTTACGGCGGCTACGGCCCTTTTATCCTCAGCCTCGACTTTGCCCTGGTAGAACACTACGGGGAAAAGGCGCGCCTCCTACGGCGCTTGGTCGCCCTGCGTCCCTGGCGCTACCTCCTCTGGCCCCACTTTCGCCTGGCCGAGGCTCTGGGCAGAGGACCGATTCGCACTTACCTCTGCCGCCGCACTGGGGAAGCCTTTGTGCTCTGCTCGTCCTCGCCTCGAGAATAATAGGGCCAGGCCGGCCGTGACCAGGTCCCCGCCGGTAAGCAGGAACCAGAATAAAACGGCTACGGCTATGGCTCGCTCCTCAGGAAGGAGGGTCAGGAGGAGCGTGCCCAGGGCCACCTCGCGCACCCCCAGGCCCAGGAGAAAGGTCGAGGCCAGGAGGCCGATCGTCCCGGCAGCGGCCCAGATACCGATGACTGCCGGAATTTCCTGCCAGAGCAGGGGGTCGTAGATGGAACGAATCACGGCGTAAAGCGTCGCCCCGCCCAAGGTCCAGGCCAGCAGGTAAGCCAGGAGCGGTGGCAAAAGGGCGCGGTAGGTAATTCGTACCTCCTCCCGGCTGCCAGAACGCCGCAGGAAAAAGGCCAGAACACGGTTGAAAAGCGGCGGCTGGAGGAAACCCAGGGCCAGAACCAGGAGCCCCAGCGTCAGCCCCAGGCGCAGCGGAGCCGCCCCCAGCGAGCGGGCCAGGGGGAGGGAGAGGAGGTAGGTCAGCAGGCCGGCCACCGTAGTCAGCAGGAACTCCAGGGCGATGGCGGCCAGCGTACGCGAAGGAGGAACCCCCACCTGGCCGTAAAGGAAGGTGCGGCCGGCCATGTACCAGACGGCCCCGGGGATGTGGCGGGAGAGGTTGGACAGGCAGTAGAGGCGGGCATTCTGGGCAAAGCGTCGGAACGAGGTCAGTTGCCCGACAATATGATTCCAGGCCCACAGCACGCCCCAAAGGGCCAGGAGATAGCCCAGGAGGGCCAACACCAAGTAGATCGGCCGGAACGACCAGGGGGAGGTCCGAACCTGCTCCCAGTTCTGGACCATCCGGTAGGCGATATAGCCGACGGCCGGTAGCAGCAGGAGGGCCGTTCCCAGGGCCCGTCCGGTCCGCCCTCGTAAGTATGAGGATAGCCGCTCCAGGAGGCGGCGTCCGGTCCCGGAGAACTTTTCCCCCAGCGCGGTCATCCCCTCCCCTCCTTATAGACCTGGAGGAAGCGCTCGACCAGGCGGTCCCACATATACCGTTCCACCTGTTCCCGGCCAGCCGCCGCCATCTCCCGGCGGCGGAGGGGGTCGCCCAGCAGAACCACCATTCCTTCGGCCAGGGCGTGGGGGTCTCCGGGGACAACGAGCAGGCCGGCCTGTCCATCCCCCAGGATTTCCCGCCGGTCGCCCACATCGCCCGTCACTACCGGAAGGCCGCAGGCCATGCTCTCGAACACCTTAAGCGGGGAGCGGGCCCGGGCCACGGCATCGTCCCGCACCGGGTCCACCACGAGGTCGCCCAGGGCCAGATAGTTGGGCACCTGGGCGGGGGGAACTGCACCGACGAAGAGCACGTGTTCCCGCAGCCCTAGTTCCTCCGCCTGGCATTCCAAGATGGGCCGATCCTCTCCCCCACCGACCAGGACCAGGCGGGCCTCCGGCATCTTCTGAAGCACCAGAACGAAAGCCTCCAGGAGCAAGTCCAGGGGATGGGCAGTCAGATTCAGGGTGCCCAGGTAGAGGGCGACCGGCCGGTCGGCCAAGCCGTAGTGTTCCCGCAGGAACCGGCCGGCTTCGGAGTCGCGTCGGGCAAAACGGGCCCGCTCTACCCCGTTGGGGACGTAGACGATGCGTTCCCGGGGGACGCCCAGACGCTCCACCCGCTCGGCCAGGAAGCGGCTGTTTACGGTAATCCCATTCATCCGTGGTGGTAGTTTATCCTCAAAGAGGCGCAACAGGGTTCGTTGCCAGCGGGAGGAAAAACGATTGGCCTCGGCCTCGTAGTCGTCGCAGTCCAGGTAGCAAGGCCGGCCTTTCCATCGCGCCGCCAGGAGCCCGGCCAGGCCGTTCATCGGCTGAGGCTTGCAGATGTGGTAGGCATCCACCTCCACCTGGAGTGCCCGCCG
Source organism: Chloroflexia bacterium (assembly GCA_036172265.1). Taxonomy (GTDB): domain Bacteria; phylum Chloroflexota; class Chloroflexia; order DTKN01; family DTKN01; genus JASFBA01. The sequence goes on along the minus strand of JASFBA010000112.1, from coordinate 3,871 downwards.
AAGCAGGGCCAGGGTCGCGGCCAGGGCCACATGCAGCAGGGGCAGGCCGGCAAGCGGCCGGCGGGCATCCCCCCAGCCACGCACGTGCATTTGGCCGACCGCGTGTACCCAGACCCCCTCTTCCTGCCGAGGGGCACGCATTTCCGGCCGGAAGTCGTGATGCAGGGTGAGGAAATGGACCATATGCCCCCGCCGAACGAGTTCTTTGGCCAGGGGAAGCCATCGTCCCAGGGGAGAAGGATAATCCAGGCTGGATGTGGAGAGGAAGGCTACTCTCATCCTCCGCCCCGCCGCCTCAGGATTTCGGCGTACATCTCCTCGATCAGGTGCTCCAGATGCTCCCAGGCAAAGCGGTCCTTGATCTCGCGGATCGCTCTTTGAAACCGAGGGCCCAGATTTTCCTCAAAGTAACGGATGATGGCTTCGGCCAACGCCTGGACATCCCCAGGCGGCACGATCAACCCCGTGCCGTTGTGCTCGATCGTTTCGGCCAGCCCGCCGACCTGAGTGGCAATCACCGGGCGCTCGAAACCAAAGGCTAATTGTACGACAGCGCTCTGGGTGGCTTCAAGGTAGGGCAGTACCAGCACGTCGGCTGCGGAAAAGTATAGGCCGACCTCCTCGTTGGGGATGTAACGGTTGAGCAGGGTAACACATTCATGAAGCCCCCGTTCCTCAACCAGTCGCCTATAAGTCTCCTCATCTTCCCAGAATTCGCCGGCTACCAGGAGGTGCACCGGAAAGCGTTCCCGAACCAAGGGCAGGGCCTGCAGGAGGTAGCGCAGGCCCTTGTAGCGACGCACAAAGCCGAAGAAGAGGAGAATAGGACCAGCGGTCGGCAGGCCCAGACGCCCCCGCGCTTCCAGCGGGTCGAGTGGTTCAGTGTTGAACATATCGTAAATCGGGAGGGTTGTCCCCCGAATATAGGCTTCCGGCAGGGCCCGGCGGAGCAAGGCGTAGTCTTCTTCCGACATCACGATGAAGCCATCGGCCCGGCGGAAGACGAAACGCGCCAGGAACCAGTCCAGGATGCCCCCGTCCGGGGCAATGATATGGTGGCAGAGAAAGAGGATGGGCACCTCCGTATAACGCCGGACCCAATAGGTCAGAGCAAAGAGGCTCGGGGTCCAAAAAGGAGTCCACCACTGGAGGATCAAAAGGTCCGGTCGAGCGCGGCGGATACGGGTAAAGGTGCGCCACCAACTACGGGGGGAAAGGGGGTCCAAGAGGTATTCGCAATCGGCTTGCAAACGCAGGAGGCTGGGGTCCGGTTCCGTATTGCCCGGGAAGAACAGGCGAGGGTATTGCCGACGATAGGAATAGAGGAAAAGTTCGTGTTTCTGGCGCAAATGCCGGGCAAGTCGGGTGGTATAATGGGCGATTCCTCCTCGATACGGATAAGTCGGGCCGATGAGACAGATACGCAAAGGATTTCTCCAGAATACGAATCTCTCAACTCCGGCCGGCATTTCCCATGTGCCCGTACCGGAATTGTCTCTATCTTACCTGAGAGAAAGCCGTTTGTCAAAGGATTCGCCTGACGTCCACGCATCATTCGTCTTGCCGCGCGCAAGGGGGCGTCACGTGGCCAGGAGTGGGTGTTTTTTCCCACCTATGCCTGCTTCCAGGCCTCGCTGATAGGTAGACCGCACCACTGTTCCTGCGCCGAGGCCGTTTATGCGTGGATGTCAGGTTTGCCTGACATCCGCTTATAGCCGTAGGTCGGATTGACCATCCGACCTACCGAATGATGAGCGGATGTCAGACTCGCCGGAGGCTAGAGGTCCGGCTCAGATACGTAAAGGCGGGTTCAGAACCCTGCCTTTTACCGTAACTACCTACGCCGGAGGCTAGAAGCCCTGTCTTTTCCTTATATCTCGGGCAAGAGGCATACTGCCACGGTCCGGTCCGATCAGACCCTCCGTGTGGGGGCGGGGTAACCCCCGCCCCTATACGTATCAAGATAAGCGGGGCAAGTAGAGCGCGGCGATGGTACGCCCCGGCGAGCGGTCCTGCTTCTCCTTTTCCTTTTCCTTTTCCTATCTCGCCCGATGGCTATGAAATAGACCCGGCCGGACCTTATCTTTCGGGCAATCGGGGGCTGGCCGGAGAAGACACCACAAGGGGAAGAAACACCGTCCACCGCTCTGCCGCCCGCTCGGAGAAAAAGACCTCCTCCTGCCAGGTTTCTCCCTCTTCCCAGACGGCTCGGGCCGATCCGTCTCGCCCTGCCACCAGGTCCACTCGGATGCTGCGAAACGAGGAGGTATAAACCATTTCTTCCTCTCCCCAGGCCAATCCGCCCCAAGAGCGGTAATGAATGGTCAGGCCTTCTGCTGCCCCCTGTTCATTGAACAGACCTTCACTCCAGGCCAGGTGAAACCGGCCGGCCGTGTCCTGGACTAGGGCCAAGTCTTGGACCGCCTGTCCTTCGTTGGGGATGGAAACTTCCTGGCGGGGACCCCAGGCGCCCTCTTCTAGCACCCGTTCGTAAACGGCGGATCGCTCCGAATCGTAGGAGCAAATGGGACTGATGTCGCTCCAGAAGAGATGTAGCCGGCCCTGAGCATCGAAAGCCAGGGCAGTATCGTAAGCGATGCTTCCCTGTCCGGAGAGGTTTGGCCCAATAGTCCAGTTTACACCGTCGGCCGTTGTGGCATAATAGACATCATCCAGCCAGGGGTCGCAGCCAGAGTTGCCCGGATTTGCGCCAAAGATTGCTGCATGAAAAAGGCCATCAGGCCCCAGGACAAGTGCTCCCAGGCTACGCATGCCGAACACATAGACCCAAGGGGAAAGAGGTTCCCATCCTCCTTCGCCCAGGCACGTATGGCGTACTCCCGACCCCAGGGTAACAAAGAGGCAGGTGTGGCCGGAGGCATCTTGGATAAAGTTCAGGCCGTAGGGAGAAGGGTAGTAAGTGGAGGTGTGGTCCAGTACCTGGAGGTCCGACCACCCTTTCCCTTCCCAGCCTCGATAAAGGAGGCTTGTACCGCTGGAAGTTTCCCGTTGGGTCCAGGCCAGGTGAACCCGGCCCAGGGGGTCGGCAAAGAGGGCCGGGCCCTCATCCCGCCGAGGCGAATCCGAAAGGTTTAGAGTGGTGCTCCATACCCTGGTCGCGCCGATCCGCCGCCGCAGTAGGATGTCGCCTTGGGCATCGGTGGTGTAATCGGTCCAGGCGACAAAGAGGTCGCCGGAAATCACCTCTTCCTGGAGGACGGGCCGGGAGGTTCGACCGGCCGTCTGGGAAAGGTTCAGAGGGGCGGACCAACGGCCCACAACAACCGGTTCCAGGAGGAAAAGCAGAATTCCCAGACCTGCCAAGGCTGGGTAAAGGGGCCGGGAGCGGAAAACACCGGGCCACTTCATCTTGTCCATACCCCTTCTGGTAGATTCTTCTCGCCGCCTTCTCTAAATGGAACAGGGGGCGCCGGCTAAGCCGGCACCCCCTGTTTGGAACGAGGGCAAACTACTGGCCCCGGAGGCCGTTGTACGACATGGCCCAGTCGCCCGGCTTTATGCCGAGGTTCCCATCGCAGACCTGGTTGACGATGGCGATAATCGAGCCGGAGCCCACCACCTCAACCGTCACTGCGCCGTGGTAGCCGGAAGGCAGGTCGGGATCGATTGGCTGATAGACTTCCAGGTTCTTGCCAGGCTGGATCGGGCCGGCCGTATAGGTCTTGCCCGTGAAGCCCACGGAGGGGTCCGGCGCATAGGTGATCTGGACATTGACGTCAGCCGAGCCGATGTTCTGAACGGTGAAGGAGGTGTTCCAGCCGTAGTAGCCCTTCATGGTCAGCGGAAGGCCGAACTTGGCCCCACCGGCGATGAAGGCGTTATAGGTCTGGGCCTGGCCTACTTCCGGCGA
>JASFBA010000111.1:0-10780 GCA_036172265.1 Chloroflexia bacterium | reverse complement strand
AGCGGCGGCCAGGTGGATGGGAGGGCCGGCCGGGCCTTCCAGACGTCGGTGGAGGGTACAGGACCTGCGCAAGGACAACGCTCCCTCCGCATCGGCGCCCAGCAGGCGGCGGTAACCTCCTCCTTCGTCGTAGACGAGCAGGGCGGAGGCACAGTGAGGAAGAAGGCGGGCGATAAAGTCGTGGGCGACGGGGACGTTTTCCTCCAGGTTGTCCACCAGGAGATGGCGGTAACGCTCGCTGAAATAGCCCCAGAAAGGGGGTTGTTCCAGAAGGTGGCGTTGGAAAGTCTCCAGAGTAAGGGAGAGGTCCAGCAGCCCCTGTTGCAGGCAATCCTCGCGGAAACGGACGATGCATTCCTGGGCCTGTTGGAAAAAGAGGCGCTGCTCCGGCGGACCGTTCCATGTGCCGGCCAGGCGCAGGACTACCTCGGCGATGGGATAGCCGTTCAGGGCAGCCTTATTGAGGTTGTCCAGGAGTTGGGAGACCAGACGTTGCGGATGAAGGTGGAGTCCCTCGAAGTAGCCCTGTTCCAGGAGGGGAGCGATAAGGCGGAACATATGGTGCTGGGCCAATTCGTAGGTCAGGAAGACCGGGGGGCGTTCCGGGTGGGCAAAGCCGGCCGGCCGGGCGACCAGCGGCCAGAAGAGGGCCACCATGCGCTGGGCCAGGCTGTAGTAGGTGTGGAGGGAGAGTTCGCCGTACGGCCCCAAGGGGACTTCCTGGAGGGCCTGACGCAGCCGCTGGCGGGCGGCCCGGTCGGGGAGAAGAAGCAGGATGGAATAGGCCGGAACGCCTTGCCGGAGGAGGTAAATCAAACGAGTGGCCAGGAGGGTGCTCTTGCCCGAACCGGCCGGCCCGCTCAGAAAACAGGCCCATCCTTCATCCAGCGGGGCCTGTACCAGAGCCTCCTGTTCCGGGGAGAAGTTGTCCGGCAACATCGTCATCCCTTTACATCCGCGACTCGACCGGCGAACCGTCAACGCCTCTTGCCAGGTGGTAAGCCTCCTCCGCCCGCTCTACCAGACGGTCCCAGTCATATTCCTGCCAGACACGCCGGCGGGCCGTTTCCCCCAGGGAACGGCGCATTTCCGGAGACTGTAGCAAGGTGGCGAGGGCTTCGGCCTGGGCCGGGATGTCGCCGGGCGGGGTCAGCCAGCCGCTCCGGCGGTCCTCCAGAACCTCGCGGGTTTCTCCCACGGCGTCAGTGACGACGGCCCGGCCGGCCACCAGGAGTTCCAGCAACTTCATGGAGCAACTGGCGCGGTTGATGAGGTTGTCATCCATTGGGTAATAGGCTACGTCGCCGGCAGATAGGTAGAGCGGGAGTTCCTCCTCGGGCACCCAGCCGGCGTAGAGCAGATGCTTTCCCAGTCCCCGGCCGGCCATCTCCCGTTGCAAGGCCTTTTCCTCGCCGAAAAAGCCCCGGCCGACGACCAGGAAGCGCACTTCAGGAACCTCTCGAGCCACCTGGGATAGTACCTCGACGACCCGCCCTAGAGCAAAGCGGTCGAAGCGGGTATAGAGCAACACGACCGGATGCTCATCCAGGCCCAGGCGTTTCCGGAGGGGAAGTGGATCGGCCTGTTCCCAGGCGGCGTATCGCCGGCGGTCCACACCGTTGGGCAAGTAGATGACCCGCTGGGGCGGCAGGCCCAACCCCCACATCTGGGTCTGCAAGGTACGGCTGACCACCGTGACCGCATCGGCGCAGTGGCGGGGGAGAAAAGTTTCCTGCCACTGGAAAAAGGCCTTTTGCATCCGGGTATAGGGGTTGACCTCATTCCAGCCACCACGGCCCTCCCAATCGTCGCTATCGAGGACACGGGGAATCGGGGAACGGCACAACCACAGCCAGAAGAGGGCCAGCCCGGCGTGGGCCTTGGGCTTGAAGACGTGGATGACTTCCGGCCGGGCGCGAAGGGCTTTGCAGGCCAGGTGCAAGGAAAGGCGGGGGACAAGGGCACGGCGGGGCAGGGGAAGCCAGCGGATATGGAGGGATTCGACGGTTTCCTCACGGCCGGCTTCCTGGGGATGGTCCCAGGGGGGAATAAGCACGGCGACTTGGTGGCCGCGGGCGGCCAGGGCACGGGCCAGCGGCAGAACACGGGCACGGGTGGTGCCTTTGGGATAGGTCGCAAAGGGTGCGATCAGGGCGATTTTCATGCCGGCAACCCAAGGGCAGGCTATCGGTATACAGGGGCCGGCCCGGCGAGGCGGGAGACGGGATTCGAACCCGCGACCCTCTGCTTGGAAGGCAGACGCTCTGGCCAACTGAGCTACTCCCGCACATTTTAAATTATATGCTTTCACCGTTTCTCTGTCAAATCCAAGGCCGATTTGGACAGGGATGGAGACCTGTGGTACAATGTAACTTGTACCTGCCCGACCGAGACGAAAGGATTGGCTGTGGTTCGCGTCATCGCCGTGGGCATTTTGCGGCAATATGCCGGAGGCCAGGAGCCCATTTCCCTCGAAGGCTGGGCTGGCCGGCCGGTGCACGAAATGCTGGACCATCTGGGCATTCCCTCCGCCCTGGTGGGTGCCGTGCTGGTCAACGGTTCCCTGGTGCAAAAGGATCACCTCCTTCAGGAGGACGACGAGGTACGCCTTATTCCCCTTCTGGGAGGAGGATGAACCCATCTTAGACGTGTAAACGGTACTTGGGCAGGACGATGCGGCCCTGTCCTTGTCTCAACGAGGAGGAAGACATGCGCTTTGCCGAACGGATGAGCCGCCTGGGAACAGAAACGGCCTTCGAGGTCCTGGTCCGGGCCAAAGCCCTCGAGGCCCAGGGACGTGACGTCGTCCACCTGGAAATCGGCGAACCCGACTTTGATACCCCCGCCAACATCATCGAAGCCGCCATCCAGGCCTTGAAGGCCGGCCACACCCACTACACTCCCTCGCCCGGCATCCCCGAACTGCGAGAGGCCGTGGCCGAGGAAGTCGCCCGCACCCGCCGTATTCCGGTCCGGCCGGAAAACGTGGTCATTGTCCCCGGAGGCAAGCCGATCATCTTCTTCACCATCCTGGCCCTGGTGGACTCGGGCGACGAGGTCATCTACCCCGACCCCGGCTTCCCGATCTACGAATCGATGATCCACTTTGTCGGAGCCAAGGCGGTGCCGGTCCCCCTCCTGGAGGAAAACGACTTCTGCTTCGACCTGGACGTCTTCCGGAAAGCCATCAACCGGCGCACCAAACTGGTCATCATCAACTCCCCCCAGAACCCCACCGGCGGCGTCCTCTGCCGGGCCGACCTGGAGGCCATCGCCGAACTGGTCCAGGAGAATGATTGTTATGTCCTCTCCGACGAAATCTATTCCCGTATCCTCTACGAGGGCGAATTTACAAGCATCGCCTCCCTGCCCGGGATGCAGGAGCGGACGATCATCCTGGACGGATTCTCCAAGACCTACGCCATGACCGGCTGGCGGATGGGCTATGGGGTAATGCCGGAAGCGCTGGCGGCAGGGGTTGCCCGACTGGTCACCAACAGCGTCTCCTGCACGGCCGCCTTTACCCAGCGGGCCGGCATCGCCGGCCTGACCGGGCCGCAGGATTCGGTGGAGCAGATGGTCGCCGAGTTCCGCCGGCGGCGCGACATCATTGTGGCCGGACTAAACGCCATACCTGGGGTGCGCTGCCGGACGCCGGCCGGAGCCTTTTACGCTTTCCCCAATGTGAAGGCCTTTGGCCGGCCCTCCAAAGAGATCGCCGATTACCTCCTGCAGGAGGCCGGCGTGGCCGTCCTTTCGGGGACGGCCTTTGGGGACTACGGCGAGGGCTACCTGCGCCTCTCCTACGCCAACTCCATCCCTAACATCCAGAAGGCGCTGGAACGGATGCGCGAAGCCCTGGGCCGGCTGTGAAGATCAGGGCCAGGATGGCGAGAAGTAAATGCCCAGATAGGCCTGACCGGGGCGCTTGGGGTGCTCTCCCAGGCGTACCCGAAGTTCGAGCGTTTCGTTCCCCCGTCGCACAGTGAGGGTCACTTCGTCCCCCGGCCGGTACCGGGCGATTAGGTCGGCCAGGGAACGTCCCGGTGTGACGGGGTCATCGTTCACCGCCACGATGACATCCCCGGGCCGGAGGCCGGCCTTTTCGGCGGGCGTGTCCGGTATCACCCGATCCACCCGAGCCCCAAACGTTCCTAGGAGCGGCGTGGGGATACCTTCCGGTAGAGGTTCCGGCGTAACCTCCGGACACGGAGGACAGAAGGGCCATCTCCAGGGATGCCATCTGGGGAACGGCGTTGGAACCGGGGTTCCTTCCTCCGGGGTTTCCACCAGCGGAGATACACCGCGCCCGAGGATATAGCCGGCCGCCCCGCCCAGCAGCGCGCCGAACAACAGCCCCAGGACCAGACCGCCCAGGGCCACCAGCACCATCACCAGCCACCAGGTCTGCGCCCGCTGCATTTTGCCCTCCTTCCATTCCTTTGCCTCTCCAGGAGGCAGTTATTTTTGTTTGAATTCCTGCCACCGCCGGACGGTCGCCACGGCCGTCCCGACCAGGAGAAAAGGTCCGCCCAGCCAGAGCAGATTGATGCCGGGCTTGATGCTGAGTTGCACCACCAGAGTGCCGATCAGATCCTCGGGGCGCTGTACCGTCAGCCAGATAAGGCCCGGACGGGAAAGCAGCAACCGGACGAAGTGGCTCGACACATCCATCCTGTCAATACGCACCGTGATGCCGGATGGAAGTCCGACTGGCGGTCCCTTCGCTCCCTCGGCACCTACCACCCAGGTCGGGGTGACGACCATAACGCCCTCCGGCGCGGCCAGTTCGATCACCGCTCCGGCTACCGTCTGGGTCACCAGGTCATGCCGGAGCAACACCAAGTCCAGGAGGGTCACCGTGTAGGTGCCCATCGCCAGCGGTTGTCCCTCGAAGAGGTCCAGGCTGAAGCCGGCCTCTTCGACCGAGACCACCGTACCGTCGGGAAGGGAGGCCGGCCGGCCGTGCGCCGATGTGCCCGCCAGGGCATAGGTGGGAGTGATGGTCCGGCTGAGGTCCTCTCCCTGCACCCCAAGCACTGCCTGGACGTAGGGAGGTATGGTCCGCGCTTCCCGAAGGACAAAGGTATAGCCGGCCAGCGTGGCCTCCTGTCCCGGCTCCAGGACGGTCTCCTCTCCGCTGCCGGGGAAGTAGGCATGGGCAGCGATGTAGAGGTCGTGGGTGAGGTAACGCCCTACATACGGCCACGTCCCCAGGCTGCCGTCCTGGGGGTTCCACTCCAGTTCCTCCAGAGTGGCCAGGAACTGCTCCGAACCGCGTTCTATCTGGATATAGTAGACCGGACGGGCCGGACTTTCTTGAGAGAGAACATCCCCGCTTTCCTGCCGTTGGACAAAGGTGAGGCGATACCCCAGTGCCTCCTGGGTCTGGTTCGCCGGCAGGAAGAGGGAGGAACGCCCCTGGGCATCCCGGTAGTCTATGCTATAGACCGAGGAAGCCACGATGCCCACCATCGCCAGGCCCAGTCCGATATGGGCCAGATACCCGCCCAGATGCAACGGTCCCCGGCGGACGGTGCGCACCACCATGACCCCGTTCGAGCCCAGGACCAGGGCCGCAAGAAAGATAAGAAGGAGGGAATCGGGCCGGCCGACTCCCAGGAGATAGGCCGCGATTACCGATACCCCGGCCAGGACAACCGGGATCAGGAGCAGCCGGGAAAGCCGCCCCAGGGCACTTTCCCGCCAGCCCAGGAGCGGGCATAGCCCAAGCACCAAGAGCAGCCCGCCCAGGACCGGCCCAATTGTCTGCGGGTAGAACGCCGTATCCACCTGGACCAGCCGTCCCCCCAGTTGGGAAAATACCGGGAGCAAAGTGCCGGCCAGGATGGGAACAGCCACGAGGAGCAGAAGAAAAAGGGTCAGGAGAAAGGTAAAATCGCGGGAGAACCAGGAAGTCAGGCCCGTTCCGACCGTGCCGGCGGCTTCTTCCCCAGGAAACTGCGGGTTCCCCTTCTTCCGTTGTTCGGCGAAGACGGGGCCGGGCGGGAGGTCGCCCCAGCGCGAAGCCAGGAGAGCAGAGCCGACCGCCGCCGCCACCGCCATCAACCCCAGCATCCAAGGGGTCAGGGTACTGGGAGCGAAGGAATGGACCGAGGCCTCGCCCAGGACGCCGCTGCGGGTCAGGAAGGTGGCCAGAAGCACCAGGAGGTAGGTCAGCAGGGCCAGGATAAAGTTGCCGTGGCGGAGCCGCCGGCGGTAACGCTGGATGAGGAGGCCGTGAAGGAGAGCCGTTCCGGTGAGCCAGGGCAGGAGGGAACTGTTTTCCACCGGGTCCCAGCCCCAGTAGCCGCCCCAGCCCAGCGTTTCATAGGCCCAGAATGCCCCCAGGAGGATGCCCGATCCCAGGAAGAACCAGCCCAGAAGCCCCCAGGAAAGGGCCGACGGCACCCATCCCTCGTAATCGCGCCGCCAGAGGCCGGCCAGGGCATAAGCAAAGGGGACGGCCAACCCGGCATAGCCCAGGAAAAGCACCGGCGGATGGGCCACCATCCAGGGGTTTTGTAGAATCGGCTTCATCCCCTGGCCGTCCGAAATCGCTATTCCTGGTGGGAGGATCGCACTCGTCGGGGCAAAGGGGCTGTTCACCAGAAGGAAGACGGTCAGGCCGGCCTGGATGAGGAGCAGGAAAAAGAGCACATACGGTTCCAACAGGCGGGCCCGACGGATCTGGAGGACGGTCAGGAGGGCCGTGAAGAGGAGCCAGAGGAGAAGGCTGCCCTCCTGGCCAGCCCAGAAGGCGGAAAGACGGTAGAAAAAGGCCAGGGACCGGGAGGTATTCAGGTAGACATAGGCCACATCGTAGCGTTGGGCTAGGATCAGCCCCAGCAGGAAGGCCGCGGCGCCGCTTACCAGAACCAGCGCAAGGGTGGCCAGGGCACGGGCCCAAGGCAGGCTGCGGGCGTCGCCCCGGATCACCCTCCAGGAAGCCCCCATCCCTCCCAGGGCCGCGAGAAGGGCACCGACCAGGAAAAGCGATCCCACCGTCATGGGGTGGCTCCCCCCTGCTCCTGGTATTTGGCGGGGCACTTGACCAGGATTTGCTCGGCGCGGAAAAGGCCGGCGGCTGCATCGTAGCGGCCGATGACGACAAAGCCGGTGGCCTGTTCGAAGTTGGCCGGCTTGGCTTGTCCGTAAACGACGGTCATTTCGTCGCCCTTTTTATCCACCAGGATGAAACGGAAGCGGCCTTCCGCATCATAGCCCAGCGTCTCCTTGAGGAAACCGTGTACCTGCACGGAACGGCCGGAGGTCCGCGCTTCGGCGATGGAAACATAGGGCGTAAGGGTGTTGACAAAGGCCAGCGCCCCCAGCACGACCGCTGCCAGGATGACGATGCCCCCAATGATATATACCGGCTTCATCTATCCACCTCCACAGCCACATTCATCGCCTGAATGGCTGAAAAAACGGTGAAAACAACCACCCGTTCGGCAACGAGGGCCATTCTAGCACTCCACCCTCGTGCTGTCAAACCTGATGGAGCACGGAGGCCCCTTCGGTTCACCAGGAAGTTCGTCCTCCCCGAACGCTCAACAGCCTCACCAGTGGCGGAGGGGAACTTCTTCTCCCCCTCCTTCCAGCGGCTTCCAGGAAAACACCATCTCGAAACGCGGTCCGCCCCGATAGATCAACTCCAGAAGTTGCTCTAGGGCCGATTTTTCCGTATCGCGCAATCGGGCGTAACGGTAGACGACTACCTGGCTGAGGTGGAAGTGTCCCACCTCGGTGAAGAGAGCCGTTGGCATATGCGAGAGCACATGGCGGAAAATTGCCCCGTAGATGCGATCCAGGAAGGTGATATAAGCGGCCCGAACGGCCCGTTGTGCCGAATCCTCCTCCCCACTTTCCAAGGCCGGCAAGCGTTCCTGAATTCGGGACACCCATTTGTCCTTGGCTGCCTCTCCCCAGATAAAGACCTCCTCCAGCGCCTTGCGGGTCAGTTCAGCCAATTGATGCCATTCCTGCTCGGCCCGCGGGCTCGGCCAGGCCCAGGCAAAGGCTTGAATCACCTCTCGGAAGATGGCCTGCACTGCCTCCAAAGGGAGGATTTGCTCTGGGAAGCATTCTAGCAAACCGAAGCGTGCCATTTTCCCCTCCTTGACGTTGCCGAAAAGATGTGCTACACTATTTTCCAGAGTATCCCAGAAGAGGCCGGCCGATGGGGTCAGAAATCTGGAGTTGTGAGGACATCCGAAACATCCTTCTGGCGATTTATGCCGCCAAAACTCTGCCCGAACCGGATACCGAGGGCAGCCCGATGCCTGCCGAGGAACGTTTCTACCTCTGGGGATGCCGGGTGGCTACGCAAGCGCTCATGCTGGCCTTTGGTTTACCTCTGGAACAACTCGACCAGATCACCCGCCAGCCGGCCTCCCCGCGGAAGAGGTCAAGGAATACCTCGAGTACCGAGCACTGGTGGCTCGAGGATATCGAAAACGTCGCCGCCGCCGTTTACCGCTCGGCGATTTCGGCTCGGGCCTGCCAGGAACCCTCTCCACAGATCGATCGCTATTGCCAAGGCATCGGTGAGGTCATCTCGGCCCTCCTTCAGGCACTCGGCAGTCGCCAGGACCCCCAACGCTGGCTAAAACAGATTTCGGCAGACCGCTTCTGGCAGGAACCGGCCAGACCACCCCGGCTCATCGGCGGAAAAACAGGGGACTGACCCTCTCCCTACCCTCCCTCCTTTTCCCCGGCCGCCTCGGCTCCTGAACCCCCTACCCCCGGCCCCAAGGTCGGCCGGCCTTCTTCCGCCGGTTTCCCCAGCCGCTCGTGCTCCTCGCGATAATAAGGCCGGGCCAGTTGCAAAAATTTCTCCAGAACCGACCCTAAGGTAGCCATCAAATTGAGAAGAAGGTACGATTTCTGCCCGGTATCCTCGGGGATAGCCTTCCCGATTTGGGCCATTGCCTTCCGCAGCCCTTCGGAAATGCCGATAACGGCTTCCCTTTGGGTCCGCGCCCAGCCCAAGTCCACCTTCTGACGGATGGGCAGGGCCAGCAAGGCCCGGATTTCACCCGGCACCTCCACATCCCCCATATCAATCCCAATCAGGTACACGCCGCGTTGCTGCAGATCAGAACGCGCCCTCTCCGTCATCTCCTGGAGAAAACTCTGCCGGGCATTCCGATCTTTGTCCCCCCGAACCAGGTCCAGAAGCTCGTACTGGGCGGCCACCTGGCGCAGGTGGTATTCGACCATCCCCAGCACCCGCCGGCCCCATTCGACCGGCTCTCCTTTTTCGTTGTACAGTATTCCTCCCCGATAAACCAGGTCGAGCACAGCCAGTTCGGAATAGCCGTAGTCGGCCCGCTGGGGATATTCGGTGGCGACCCGGAAGAGGACCCAGAGCGGCTTGATGTCAAATTTCAGGCCGTCCCGGGTCTGGATGTCCTTGATCTCCGCCTGACGCAGTTGTGGCCGCAGGTCAATCACGTGAGCCACACGCTCGAAGCGTCTGGTAAAGACGATGCCGGGGCCGTGCACCCGGGTGAATTTCCCGCTCCGCTCAAAGACGGCGGCCAGGCCGTTTTCGATGACCACGATGGCCGGCGCTCCCAGTCGGGCAAAAAGGGAGGCCAGCGGGCCAGCCGGCCGCACCGTCTTGACCTGCAGGTCCTTCTGGCGCACCATCTGAATGGCCAGAGAACCCAGAAAAACGCTGGAGATCCAGAAACGGAACCCGTACCACCTGGACCCGGGTTCGTCATAGAGGGCAAAAAGGATGCCGACGGAGTGCTCGATCAGGAAAATGATCATCAACAGCCAGAAAAGGACGCCCAGCCAGCCTCCCCGCCAGACCAGGTATCCCCCCACACCCAGCAACAACCCGATCCAGCCCAGCCGCAAGAGCAACTGAAACCCTCTCCTACCTCTGGGCACACGAACCTTTTCTTCTTCGGGGACTTCTAGGCCTTCCATGGCTTTTGCCTCTCCTGGCGAATCATAGTTGCCCCACCTGGCTACAGTTTACCGCCAAAAGTGCCCTTTGTCAACCGTCTTCTCCGCAGGTCCGCGACGAGAATGGCGCCGGCCCACTTGCTCCCCTCCGTTGGATATGCTATGATACCTCCGACCGAAACCTTTGACCGAGTAACTACCTGCCTGGCGGTGGTTTTGCTCGGTGGCGAAGTCCTATCGGGCTTTCTGGAAGCCCCTCCGGGAGTTTGCATTTGAGCCCTTAGCCTTCGGCGTAGGTAGTTGCCGACCGGGGGGATCGGACGCGATGGAGAAAAAGATGTCCCTCGTAGAACGCCGGCCGCTGGCCGAGGGAACTTTTCCTGCTCGCCTGGACCAACTTCAGGCCATCGGCGAACTGGTGGTCGAAGCCGGCCGGCAGATGGAACTGGACGAACGTGCCCTCTACGCCGTCCAGACGGCCGTGGACGAGGCGGCTACCAACATCATCCTGCACGGCTACAGCCGGGAGGGGGAGGGCCCCATCCACATCGCCTGCTGGCAGGAAGGGGATGACTTTGTGGTGGAAATGCGGGACTATGGCCGGCCCTTTGACCCCTCCCGCGTTCCGGAGCCGGACCTGCACGCTCCCCTGGAAAAGCGACGTGAGGGGGGGCTGGGCCTCTTCCTGATGCGCCGCATGATGAACCGCGTCGAGTTCTCCCGCCAGGGAAAGGAAAACATCCTCACGATGGTCCGTCGCCGTACGCCGGCCGTTTGCCCAACTCCGGCCGCTCCCATCCTTTTCCCCCAGGGCCGCCTGGATGCCGCCCATACCCCCCAACTGGAGCAGATGCTT
>JASFBA010000110.1:0-1825 GCA_036172265.1 Chloroflexia bacterium | reverse complement strand
CTGCTCGTCTACGACGAAGGAGGAGGTTACCGCCGCCTGCTGGGCGCCGATGCGGAGGGAGCGTTGTCCTTGCGCAGGTCCTGTACCCTCCACCGACGTCTGGAAGGCCCGGCCGGCCCTCCCATCCACCTGGCCGCCGCTCTTTCTGCCCGTCTGGGCCAGGGCGAAACGGTGCCTCTGGAGAATGCCGCTCGGCCGATCCTGGGAGTCATCCGGACGCGCTACCGCAGCGAGATGGTTCGGGAAGTGGCCCGGATGCTGTCCCGGATGATCCACCAGGAAGGAGTTCCCCCGGCCGGGATCGCCGTCCTGCCCCCTTACCTGGACGGCGTGCTGCGTTTTGCCCTGACCCAAGAATGTGCCCGCCTGGACGTGCCTCTCTATGTCCTGCGACGCTACCGCCGACCGGTGGAGGAACCGGCCGTCCGGGCCCTCCTCACCCTGGCGGCTATCCTCCACCCCGAGTGGGAACTCCCCCCAGCCCCTTACGACGTGGCCGAGGCCCTGGGTCAGGTGCTGGACGGATGCGATCCGGTACGCGCCGCCCGGTTGGCCGAATGGGTCTATGACCCGGCCGGGCCGGCCTGGCGCGATCCGGAAAGCCTTCCCCCAAGCGCCCGCCTGCACCTGACCGGGCCATCGCCGGACACCTCCCCGCTCGAACGTTACCGTGCCTTCTGGCAACGCTGGCAGGAGGTTGCCCATCCCCCGCACGGGCGTATCCCAGATACGTCCCTCCCCTGGGAACACCTCCTGGCCTACCTCCTGAGCACCTTCCTGACCGAAACCGCCCGAAATCCGGCCGCCGCCACTGCCTGCGCCGAACTTCTGGAATCGGCCCGCCGCTTCCGCCAGATCTTCCCTATCCTGTACCCCGGCGAGGAGGAAAAGAGGGTCGGCCGGCGTTATCTGGAGATGCTGCGCCGCGGCCTGGTCACCGCCCAGTACCTGGTTCAGGAGAAAGAGTTCCCCGCCGTCCTCCTGGCCCCGGCCCATACTTACCTTCTGGCCGGCCGGCGGGTGCGTCGGCAATTCTGGCTTGACGTCCCCTCGATGGACTGGTGGACGCCGCCGCAGCAGCCGCTCACCAACCCTTACGTCCTCTCGCGGCGCTGGCCCCTGGACCGATCCTGGGACGACGCTGCCGACTATGCCTCCCGCCAGGCGGTCCTGGCCCAAATTCTCCGCGGCCTCTGTAACCGCTGTAGCGAAGGCGTCGTCCTCTGCGGCAGCGAACTGGGCACGGCCGGCCAGTTCCAGGATGGGCCGCTCTGGCGTGCCCTGGAACCGATCGTCCGCTTCTGGGAAGAACATTTCGATACGACGAGAGGAGAAGACAATGAGGCGAAATAATGGCTCGTTCCGCCAGCGTGGGTTGATCTACGGCTTGCTCTTTGCCGCGCTTATCCTGATCGTGGGACTCAACATCCTGTTCCTGGTCCTCTCCCAATCCGTTCCACCCACCCTTCAGCCGACCTCGCCGTCCACCCCGGTCCCGACTACGCCACCCTTGCCTACATCACCGCCCTCGCCGCAGCCGTCGCCCACGCCCGCTCTCTCGCCTACCCCCTCACCGACCGGCATCCGCCCGGTCACACCGCCGACGTTGCGGCGTACGCCCTCCGTCTCCCCAACGACGACGGTCACCCCTACCCCTACCCTAACGCCCACGCCCACCATCACTCCGACCGCCACACCCACCATCGTCCCGACCGTCACGCCCACCATCACCCCAACCGTCACACCCACACCTTCGCCCTTGCCCTCGCCCACCCCCACCCCCATCCCCCCACCGACCGATACGCCCACCCCTACCCCTTCGCCC
>JASFBA010000109.1:0-5409 GCA_036172265.1 Chloroflexia bacterium | reverse complement strand
TTTACTTGAGATAATAAAAGAGCATAAAATTTCCTATGCAGTTTAAAAGATACTTTACCTGTTTTAACACAAAAGATATAGAGAGCATATACGCAGATACGGTTATAGTTGGAAGTGGACTTGCCGGTATATCTGCTGCATTACTGCGTCGGTTCGACCCGCGGAATCTGTACGCGCAAGCGCATGGCTTTTCCTCTCCGGCCAACTCAGGTGGCCCCAGAGGATGATACCCGATTCCGCGGACTGCGGCCGCGTAGGCGGCCGCCCGGCCGAAGTCCCCTCAGGGACGATTTCAATCGGTGGTTACTCCCCACCGTTTACCGGACAATCACCTTTCACGGAGGGGCGATGGGATCTTCCGGCACCAACAGCACTTGCCAAACGAGGAAGTTGCGGTATAATGTGAACCGCTGCACAGACCGTAGGGGCGGGGCCGTCCCGTCCCTTATCAGCCCAAAGGAGAAGTCAGGATGACGTATGAAAACATCCTCCTTCAAGTGGACGGTGAAATCGCCGTCCTCACCGTGAACCGCCCGAAAGTCCTGAACGCCCTCAGCCACGCCACCGTCGCCGAAATGGCCGCCGCCTTCCACGAGGTCGAGGCCAACCCTCAGGTCCGCGCTCTCATCATCACCGGGGCCGGCCCCAAGTCGTTCGTCGCCGGTGCCGACATCGGCGAACTCCGCGTCCTCACCCCATCCGAAGGCGAGCAGATGTGCCTTCGGGCCAAACAACTCTTCCGGCGCATGGAAAATTCCCGTCTGGTTGTCCTCATGGCCGTCAACGGCTTTGCCCTTGGCGGCGGGTGCGAACTGGCGATGGCCGGGGACATCCGCATCGCCTCCGACAATGCCCGCCTGGGCCAGCCGGAGGTGAAACTGGGCCTGATCCCGGGCTACGGCGGCACCCAGCGCCTGCCCCGCCTAGTGGGGATGGGCCAGGCCATGCGGCTGGTGCTCAGCGGTGAACACATCCCGGCGCTGGAGGCCAGGGCCATCGGTTTGGTGGACCTGGTCGTCTGCCAGAAGTGTGGCCAGGAGATGCCGGGGAGCCCCTGTCGTGAGGGATGTGGCCACGAGGCTCACTGCCCCAACTGCGGCCAGGCGGTGCAGACTTGTCCCCAGTGCCACGGCCCGCTGGACCGCTGGGGCTATTGCCACACCTGCAACCCAGAGGCCCCCAGTACCGCCCTCAGTGCCGCCCGGGACCTGGCCGGCCGCATCCTCAAGAACGGCCCCCTGGCTGTGGAGACGGCCAAGCGTTGCCTGCGAATCGGAGCCGATGCTCCGCTGGACCAGGCTCTGGCCTTTGAGGCCGCCCAGTTCGGCTTGATCTGCGCCACCGAGGACAAGGCCGAGGGCACCTCCGCCTTCCTGGAAAAGCGCGAACCGCGTTTCCGGCGGAGGTAAAGCCATTTCCACCTTCGCCCGTCTTCGGTGCGGGAACAACCGGGGAAACTTGGCTTCCCAGGAGGATCGGTGCGCGAGTTCATAGACGGCAGCGAGGCCATTGTCCGGGGGGCGCTCTCTGCCGGCTGCGACTTTTTCGCCGGCTATCCCATTACCCCGGCCTCGGGCATCCTGGTGCATATGCTCCGCGAACTGCCCAAGGCGGGAGGTATCGGCATCCAGGCCGAGGACGAGATCGCCTCGATGGGACTGTGCATCGGCGCAGCCATGGCCGGCCGCAAGGTGATGACCGCCACCTCCGGCCCTGGCATCAGCCTCTACAGCGAAAACATCGGCCTGGCCATCATGGCCGAGGTGCCGATGGTCATCGTGGATTGCCAGCGCCTGGGGCCGGCCACCGGCGGAGCCACCACCGTCGCCCAGGGCGACATCCAGTTCCTCCGCTGGGGCACCTCCGGCGGCTATCCCATCATCGCCCTCTCTCCCAGCACTATCCCCGAATGCTACTCCCTCACCATCCGCGCCTTCAACCTGGCCGAGCGCTTTCGCCTGCCGGTTTTCCTCGCCACCGATAAGGAGATGGTGCAAACCCGCGCCACGGTGGAGATCGAAGAGTACGAAGCCGTGGAGGCCGTTTCTCGTCATTACGCTCCAGATGAAGGGGAGTTCGTCCCCTACCGGGTGTCCGACCCCGGGGAGGTGCCGCTCTTTTCCCCTCTTGGCGGCCCGCACATCCTGCGCCTCACCGCCTCCACCCACGATGAACGTGGCTACCTGACCAAGGATCCGCCTCAGGTGGACCGACTCAACCGGCATCTGGCGGCCAAAGTAGAAGCCCACCGGGACGAGATCTCCCTGGTCAAAGCCGACTTACAGCCCGGAGCCCGCACCCTTCTTCTTTCCTACGGCATTACAGCCCGCTCGATGGCGGAAGCGGTGGCCCTGGCCCGCGCTGCCGGGAAAAAGGTCTCTGCCCTGACGGTGCTTTCGCTCTGGCCGGTGCCGGAGAGGGCTATCTTTTCTGCTCTGGAGGGAATAGAACAGGTGGTAGTGGCCGAACTCAATTTGGGGCAGTATCGGCTGGAGGTGGAGCGGCTGGCCTGCCGGCGGGGTATCGAGGTGGTCGGTGTCCACCGCGTGGACGGCGAACTGATCACGCCTCAGGAGATTCTGGAGGCGGTGCGGTGAGGGGGAGGAGGGAATGACCGCAGAGGCCCGTTGGGAAACCTATCTCGATCCGGCCCGGTTGCCCTATCCCTTCTGCCCGGGCTGCAGCCATGGCTTGGTGCTCGACCACCTCAACGCCGCCCTGGTGCGGCTTCAAATGGACCCTAGGAAGGTCGTCCTGGTCTCTGACATCGGTTGCTCGGGCCTTTCGGACCAGTACTTTGCTACCCATGCCTTCCACGGACTGCACGGCCGTTCGGTCACTTACGCCTGCGGCGTAAAACTGGCCAACCCTGAACTCAAGGTCATCGTGATTATGGGCGATGGGGGGGCCGGCATCGGCGGCCACCACCTCATCAACGCCGCCCGTCGTAATATCGGCGTCACCGTGCTGGTCCTCAACAACTTCAACTTCGGTATGACCGGCGGCCAGCACTCGGTTACCACCCCCCACGGAGCCATCACTTCGACTACCCGTCAGGGCAACCTGGAGTATCCATTGGACCTTTGCGGCCTCATCGTCGCCAGCGGGGGAAGTTTCGTGGTCCGGACCACCGCCTTTGACCCGAACCTCCCAGACCTCCTGGCCCAGGGCATCGCCAGGGAAGGCTTTGCTTTTTTCGACATCTGGGAACTGTGCACAGCCTACTTTGTTCCCGGCAACCGCTTCAGCCGCCGGGCGTTGGAGACGGCCCTGGCGGAGCGTCCTCAGGGCCTTGTCCACCGGGAAGAGCGACCGGAATATAGCCGGGCTTACCGGGAAGCCGCCGCGGCCCAGACGGGTCAGCCGATCCTTTCACCGCAGCCTATTCCTATCCGCTACGCCGGTCGGGTGGAGCGCAAAACCTCTATCGTCATCGCCGGCGCCGCCGGCCAGAAGATTCGTTCCACCGCGGCCGGCCTGGGCCGGGCCGGGATGCTGGCCGGCCTCTGGGTCACCCAGCGCGACGATTACCCGGTCACGGTGCAGACCGGACACTCGATCTCCGAAGTCATCCTCAGCCTGGAAGAGATCCTCTACACCGGTATCCCTGCCCCCGACATCGTCCTCCTCTTGGCCCCCGAGGGGCTAAACGTGGTGCGCAAGGTCTTGCCCGGCCTGGGGAAAGGGACGCGCCTCTACGTCCGCGCCGACCTCCTCCCACTGGAAACGGGGGCGCAGGTCATTCCGCTCGACTTTGAACGGACTCGGGCCGGAAAGAAGGATATGGCGATGATGGCCGTGGCCGCCATGTTGGAGGATACCGGGCTTCTTCCCCTGGAAGCACTCCGGGAAGCCGTCTCAATAGGCCAGCGCCCGGAGATCGCGCAGGAGAACCTGGCGGCCATCGAGGCAGCCCGGGGGATGCTGCGTTGATCGTTCTTGGGAGGACGAACCTCCGGGTGGGCCGGAGAAGCGTTGAACGTTTTTGCAAAAAGGAGGAAACGATGGATTTCGGATGGACCAAGGAACAAGAGATGTGGCGCGCCTCGGTGCGGGATTTTGCCCAGAGCGTCATCAAGCCGATCGTGCGCCGGATGGATGAGGAAGGCCGCATTCCCCCAGAGGTCATCAAGGGCATGGCCAACCTGGGGCTTCTCTGCTGCACCGTCTCCGAGGAGTACGGCGGCATGGGGGCCTCCTGGATGGAGGCGGCCATCGCCGCCGAGGAACTGGGGCGGGCCGACATCAGCGTGGCCGTCCCGGTGCTGTACCTGGTGATGGCTGCCTGGGGCTCGGTCTTTGACCACTATGCCAACCCCGAACTCAAGGGGATGATCCTGCCCAAAGCCTGCAAAGGCGAGGCCTTCCTGGGCATCGCTACCACCGAGCCCAGCGGGGGCTCCGACATCCTGGGAGCCACCCGCACCAAGGCCGAGCGGCGCGGAGATGGCTGGGTGCTGAACGGGGAGAAGATGTACATCAGCGGCGTGGCCGAATCGCGCTCCATGGGCGGCATCCATATGACGCTCTGCCGGACCGACCCCCAGGCCGGCCACCGGGGCTTTACCTTCTTCGCCGTTCCGCTCAAGGACATGCCGGGCGTCTCCACCACCCTCATCGAGGATATGGGACGGGCCGGCATTTCCACCGGCGGCTTCACCCTGGAGGATGTCTACCTGCCCGACACCCACCGCATCGGCGAGGAAGGGCGCGGCTTCTACTATGCGATGGAGGGCTTTTCCGCGGCCCGCGTGCTCATCGGGGCCACCTGCGTCGGCGCGGCCGAGGCCGTGCTGGAACTGGGGGTGGACTATATCAAGCAGCGCCAGGCCTTCGGCCGGCCCATCGCCGCCTTCGAGGGAGTGCAGTTCCCGCTGGCCGAGCACGCCGCCAACATCGAGGAGGCCCGGCTCCTCACCTACAAGGCCGCCTGGATGATGGACAAGATGTGGCAGGACGGCTCGGTCTCGGCCAAGGACGTGGCCCGCCTGGCCGCCATGGCCAAACTCCGCGCCCCCGTCTATGCCTGGCAGGCCATGAACGAGGTGGCCGACTGGTTCGGGGCGGCCGGCTACTCCAAAGAGTTCCCCATCGAGATGGGCATCCGCGGCGTCCGCTCCTACTCCATCGGGGCCGAAGGCACCCAGAACATCATGCGCCTCATCATCGCCCGCGAGATTCTGGGGTCCGAGTTCCTGCCCTACCGCTGGGGGGCACAGCAGGTATAGGTTCCGGAGCAAAGCAGGGTACGGGCGTGGCCGACCACGCCCGTACCCTGTTCCATCCTTTGGCGAATTCCGCACCGAGGGAGCCGACGGGATGGGTAAGCGGATGCCACCCACATTGGCAAAGTCCCTATTTTGTGTTATTATACCTCTGCCCTTTTCACAACCGCAAAAGCAAGAGGTA
>JASFBA010000108.1:0-27025 GCA_036172265.1 Chloroflexia bacterium | reverse complement strand
GTCGGTGACACGCCCTAGGGGCGTGTCGGTGATACGGTAGGGGCGTGTCGGTGATACGGTAGGGGCGTGTCGGTGATACGGTAGGGGCGTGTCGGTGACACGGTAGGGGCGTGTCGGTGACACGCCCTTGGGGCGTGTCGGTGACACGGTAGGGGCGTGTCGGTGACACGGTAGGGGCGTGTCGGTGACACGCCCTAGGGGCGTGTCGGTGACACGGTAGGGGCGTGTCGGTGACACGCCCTAGAGGCGTATCGGAGATGAGTTCTAGGATGCATCTCTCTGGAGGAAGAAATGATCGAACCCACCCAGATTCTGGAGGCTCTGCGCGGCGTAGAGGACCCCGAACTTCGCCGAAGCCTGGTGGACCTGGGCATGGTGCGCGATATCGAGGTCGAAAACGGTATCGTGCACCTCACCCTGGCCCTGACCACCCTGGCTTGCCCGCTTCGGGAAAAGATCGCCGAAGAGGCCCGTCGGGCCATCCTTGCACTGGACGGCGTCCGCGACGTACAGATCGGCCTGCAGGAGATGACCCGCGAGGAAAAGGCCCGCCTGGGGTTGCGGGAACAGCCGGCCCGGCCGGAGGCCGGCCTGGCTGCCCACCTGAACCAGATCGAGCGCGTTCTGGCAGTGATGAGCGGCAAGGGGGGTGTGGGCAAATCTTCGGTAGCGGCGCTCCTGGCAGTGGCCCTGCGCCGGCAGGGCCGGCGCGTCGGCATCCTGGACGCCGACATCACCGGCCCCAGCATCCCCCGTATGTTTGGCCTGCACGGTCCCCCGCCGCCCGGCCCGGTGGGCATCCTGCCGGCCGAGACCCCGACGGGCATCCGGGCGATGTCCATCAACCTCTTGCTGCCCCACGAGGATGAGGCGGTCATCTGGCGGGGCCCGCTCATCAGCGGGGCCATCCGGCAGTTCTGGGGGGATGTGCTCTGGGGCGACCTGGACATCCTGGTGGTGGACCTTCCGCCGGGCACCTCCGACGCCTCTCTGACGGTCGTGCAGTCCATCCCACTGAACGGTATCCTCCTGGTGACCTCGCCCCAGGACCTGGCGGGGATGGTGGTGCGCAAGGCGGCCCAGATGGCCTTGCACCTTCATGTCC
Source organism: Chloroflexia bacterium (assembly GCA_036172265.1). Taxonomy (GTDB): domain Bacteria; phylum Chloroflexota; class Chloroflexia; order DTKN01; family DTKN01; genus JASFBA01. Next base: position 25,920 of record JASFBA010000108.1, on the reverse strand, counting down.
CTATCGTCGGTCTGGTGGAAAACATGGCCTATGTCGTCTGTCCCCGTTGTGGGGAGCGTATTGAGGTTTTCGGACCCAGCCAGGCACATCATACGGCAGCCGTGCTGGGTGTCCCGGTGCTGGCCCAGTTGCCGCTGGATCCCGAACTGGCCCGGCGCTGCGATGCCGGCCAGGTGGAGATGTACCGGAGCGACCTGGTGGAAGCCCTGGCCGGTCGGGTGATGGAACGTCTGCCCGCCACCCGGACGGTGCCCCTCTTCCCGACCAGCCCGTAGCACGGCATGGCCGTGCCCCTGCAGAACGACAGGAGGCCCCATGGGTATCCCCTCCTTTCCTCCCTCTTGGGTTCAGGATGCCGTCTTCTACCAGATTTTCCCCGATCGCTTCCGCAACGGCGATCCCCGGAACGACCCCCCGAACGTCCGGCCTTGGGGCGAACCGCCTACCCCCAAGACCTTCTTCGGCGGCGACCTAGCCGGCGTCATCGAAAAGTTCGACTACCTCCTGGACCTGGGAGTGAACGCCCTCTACTTCAACCCGATCTTTCAATCCTCGTCCACCCACCGTTACAATACCTACGACTACTTCCGCATTGACCCCCGTCTGGGCGACCTGCGGACCTTTCGCCGGCTTCTGCGCCTTGCCCATCGCCATGGGGTACGCATCATCCTGGACGGCGTCTTCAACCACTGCGGGCGGGGCTTTTTCCCCTTTCAGGACCTCCTGGAGAACGGGCCGGATTCCCCCTACCTGGACTGGTTCTATGTCCGGGGCTTTCCTCTCCATGCCTATGAGGAAGGTTTCCCGCCCAACTACGCCTGCTGGTGGAACTTTCGCGCCCTGCCCAAACTGAACGTGTCCAACCCCCAGGTGCGGCGTTTGATCTTCTCTGTAGCCCGCTACTGGCTTAAGCAGGGCGCCGACGGCTGGCGGCTCGACGTGCCGAACGAAATTGACGATGATGTCTTCTGGCGGGAATTCCGCCGGGTGGTCAAGCGGGCCCATCCCGAGGCCTACATCGTCGGGGAAATCTGGGCCGATGGCCGGCGCTGGTTGCAGGGAGATCAGTTCGACGGCATCACCAACTACGAACTGCGGACCGTCCTCCTGGAGTGGCTGGTCGAGGACCGCTACCGGGCCCTGGCTTTTGCCCACCGCTTGCAGGCGCTCCTTTCGAAATACCGCCCGGAGGTTGTTCATTCCCAGTTGAACGTGCTGGGTAGCCACGACACTCCCCGCCTGCTGACGGTGGTCCGGGGTGACCTGGCGACGGTGAAACTCCTGTGGCTCTTTGTGATGACCTGGCCCGGGGCTCCCTGCATCTACTATGGAGACGAAATCGGCATGGCCGGCGGCTCCGATCCCGACTGCCGGCGTTGTTTCCCCTGGGACGAGCGGGGGTGGAACCATGACCTGCGGGACTATATCCGGCGGCTGATTGCCTGGCGGAAGGCGTTGCCGGCCCTGCGCCGGGGGGAGACGCGCATCCTGCTGGCCCATCCCCGGCAGAACATCTATGCCCACGGTCGGGGGAAGGGGGCCGAGGCCGTGGTGGCGGTGCTGAACGCCTGCGACTCCCCGCGCATCTTCGACATCCCCCTGGGGGGGATGGAGGTGCCGGCCGGGACGGTCCTGGTGGACCTCCTGAGCGGGGAAGGCTACCCGGTGCGCAACGGCCGGCTGGAAGCCGTCTCCCTCCCGCCGCGCAGCGGCACCGTCTTGGCAGCGCCCGACGTTGCCTTGTAAAAGCGGGGGCCTTTCCCTCCCCTATGCGGCAGGTCGGATTGCCAACCCGACCTGCAATTGTAAGGTGGGTAAAGGCAGGTTCTAAACCGCCCTTGGCGGGCGATTTTTCCCGGCGGGGTAGGGATGGGTTCGGATTTTGATGCAAAAAACCGGTCCGGCAGGCAAGTCCTGCCGGACCGGTAACCTGCCTCAGCCTACTTAATCAAGGTGATCTTCTTCGGCAGGAACTCGTTGATCAACTTGGTGGGGTCCAGCGTTAGCGGAGCCGTGGGCGCGGCGATGGCATAGGCCGTGTTGGGCTGCCCTTGGACGCAATCGACATAACTTTGCCAGTTCCCCGGTTCGCGGTTCCCGCAGTTGTTGTCAAAGTTGTTGCCGTAGCCGACGACATAGGCGCCGAAGTAGCCCACCACCGGGGCCACGTCGTTCCCCGGCCAGCCGTTGCCGTAGTAACCGTTGTAGACCAGGATGACGATGCGCTCCCCGGGGGCATAACGGCCCTCCACATATTTGCCGTCATCATACATCGCTTGGGCCATTCGGCTGGAGACCGTACCGTAAAGGAACATCAAACCGCTGTAGGGCGAAGGGTGGTTCGTCTCCGGATAGTTGAAGCAGTTATCCTCACTGGCCGGGAGGGCCCAGCAATAGCCCCATTCGTCAATATACGCCGGCGGCGGCTCGAAAAGGGCCTTGGGAAGCGGTGTCTTGCGGTAGCCACCCTGACGGATGATCTCTTCCATATGCTGCTTGACATCCCCCTGCGGCGGTGGGTTTACATTATGGATCCACTGGTCGTTGTCCACCAGGTAGTGCCACCGACCACCGTCCACCAGGGCGTCATAGCGATAGTCCAGTTCGACCCCGCTGCGTGGGTTAGAGGGGCTGGGCACGGGCTTGGCATCGCCGCCCAGGATGGCAAAGGCTTTGCCAAAGTTTTCAAAGTATCCCTCGTAGGGTCCCTGGCAGGTATTATTGTTATAGGGGTCGGGGCAGGGGTTGCGGAACCAGGTCACGCCACCATCGGTGCTGGAAAAAGGCGGTAACTGCCCGGGATCGCGGACAAAACTGTAGGGAACGCCGCAGTGGTCGTAAGGGCAGTGGCCTTCACTTCCTTCCCAGTACTCGTTCACCGCGATCGGGAGGATGCCGCCGTCCGGCTCATAGCGGGCCGTGGCCGAAGCGGTGGCAACAATGGCTCTCCACCCCACGATCTGGGCGAAGAAGGTCGTGCGGGAAATGGTGACCACCGCTTCGATCCCCCGGGCACCGCCGGGGATGACGTCCGGGCCGGCATGGAGTTCCCAGTCCCCGCCGCCGTAACTCAGCCGATTGCCGTCAGCATCCACGTAATAGGCCAGCACGTTATCGTTGATCGGGTCGCCGGAGATGCCATTGGTGTCGGGCACACCGTTGCGCTCGGCGTATTGGTTCACCTTACGCAGGATGTCGGCTACCGGCGATCCGCCCTGGTACTCCACCATTACCCAGGTGCCGGCAATGGCCGCCCCGTCGGCTGCACTCTGGGCCTGCCGCCGGGTATAATAGGCGTTGCCGCCGTCCACCGCCAACGCCACAAAAGCCAGAAGGGCCACCGCCGCCAGGGCGACCAGAACGACGGTTTGACCGCGACTGCGAAACGAGGTAAATTCGTACATTTCTCACCTCCGTTGCCCCCTTAGGGGATCAACTGCTGCGTATCCCGGCGAATCCAGATTGTATCCGCCCCAAAGGCGCTAAGGAGGGGCAGAATCGGCCTGAACGGATAGACCACCGTGACGGTGATCATCGTCCCCGGCTCCGCCGGATGCGCCGGGTCCAGCGTTACGGTATACACTAGGTCATCGGGATCGATCCAGATTCCCGTGGATTCGTGCTTGACCCGGTACTCGATCGAGTTCTGAGCACCGCCGCAGTAGGCCTGGCCATCGCTTTCTGTTTTGCAGTTCGGATTAGCCATGCCGAAGAGCGAACCTTCGGCGGCGGCGTTCTCTAGCGTGACCACGGTGAAGTAAGCCCGCCCCAGGTCCAGGACGGCCATGAGAAACACGAGGAACAGGGCCAGCACCAGAGCAAACTCGACGACGGCCTGCCCTTTCGCCCTCGATCGCCGATTTGACCGATGCTTTCCGAACATCGCTTCTCTCCCCCCTACGGACAACTGGAGCAGTTCGGGTTGCTTCCCGTGTTGGCCGTCTTGCTATCGCCGGCATAGCCGGCCTTGGTAGCCGTTACCGTTACGTTCCTATCGCTGCTATAGGTACTGCTCGAACTCCAGCAGATGCCACCCGGCCCGCCATAGTGCCCGTTGCCATGCGAGGTCAGGGGGACCGGACCTTCCCCGCCCTCGATCTGTACCGTCACCGTGGCATCGCTTACCGGGTTGCCCCCCGCATCGGTCACATAAGCCTTGACCCGGATGTACTTGGCAGTTCCAATGCCCCGGCAGGGGTAACCGGCATCAAACACGATGGTCAACGCCTGCGGCGTAGGAGTGGGCGTATTGCTGGGTGTAGGCGCAGGGGTAGGTGTGTTGCTGGGCGTGGGCGTGCTGGTGGGTGTGGGCATGCCGGGCGTAGGCGTGTTGGTGGGCGCGGGCGTATGGGTGGGTGTGGGTGTGTTGCTGGGCGTGGGCGTGGATGTAGGCGGCACCAGACAGCCGCTACAGACGGGGTTGCTTCCCGTGTTGGCCGTAGCGCTGCCGGGAGTGTAGCCGGCCTTGCTGGCCGTCACGGTCACGTCCCGGTCGGTGTAGTCATTGGCCGCCGATTCCCAGCAGTCGCCGCCGGGGCCGCCGTAATAGCCGTTCCCCAGGTCGGTAAGCGTCGCCCCCTCCAAGTCCAGGGTGACGGTCGCGCCCTCTACCGGGTTACCGCTGAAATCGGTCACTCGCACCTTGACCCGGATGCGCCCCTTGTTCGGGTTAAACTCCTGCCCCCGGCACGGGTAACCACCAATGTAATATACATGGAGTTGCGGGGAGACAGGAGGGGTATGAGTCGGCGACGGGGTGTAGGTTGGCGTGGGTGGCGGGATCGGCGTGCTCGTCGGCCCGGCCGGCTGCGTAGGCTTGTGCGCCCGCGTCCCGGCCACGATCGTCCGCGCCGAGGTGAATTCGATGGTCGTCGGAGGAAAGATGCTCGAAATCAGGGGCGTGAGCATGGAGAAGGGATAACTGACCTTGACCACGATGCGGCTCCGCCCTTCTACGATCAGGCTCGGGTCGGTGAACGTCCCTTCGTCCGTGCCATCGTCGTAGTAGATGTCGATGGTCACATCGCCTGATGGCACCAGGACGAGCGTCCGGGTGACCGCATGTCGAACATAGTCAAAATCCAGCGGCTCGACGATGCCGGCCCGGACGCCCTCGCGGGCGGCATTGGAGACCACGGCGTAGATGAAAAAGGCCCGCCCGAACTCGATCAACCCGATGAGGATGAGAAGCACGATCGGCAGAACCAGGGCCATTTCCACTACGCTCTGGCCACGCAGCCGGCTCTTTCTCGATGTGTATGTACCCATAGGACCACTCCTAGGATCACCGGATTTACCTCTTTGTATATATCATACTTGCCCCCCTCCCCCCTGTCAATAGGAGAGAAGTACTGTTTTTGGGCCCGGCCCTGTAAAATTTTCCGGCCGGGACCGTCTGTACAACCAGGCTTTTCGGCCTTGACCGGAAAAAGGCGTTCTGGTAAGATGGCTACCAAAAGGAGGAAAAAACGATGAGACGATGGTACTGGCTGGTCATTGCTTCGGCCTTCTTCGGGCTGCTGGCCGCCTGCGCGCCGGAAGTGCAACCGACCCCCTCGCCCGAGGTCCAAAAAGCACCTCTGTTGCCGGAGACTGTTCCGTCCCCTTCATCCCTGGCCTCGGAAAGCGCTGATTACATCCGCTACTCCAAGGTGGATCAGGAAAACCGCATGATCATCAGCACCGCCCGGTTGACCCTCATTGTGAACGACGTTGCTACCGCCCTGGAGCAGGTATGGGGATTGGTCGAGCGTTTCCAGGGCTATACCGTCCAGACCAATTCCTACCGCACCGCCACCGATAACCTGGCCGCCACCGTAACCATCCGGGTGCCCGCGGCGCGCTTCGGCGAGGCGCTGAGCGAACTCCGCAAACTGGCCTGGAAGGTGCAGCAGGAAAGCACTTCCGGCGAGGACGTCACCGACCAGTATGTGGACCTGGAGGCCCGCCTGAAGGCCCAGAAGGCGACAGAAGAGGAACTTCTGGCCCTGCTTCGGGAGGTGCGCCAGAGCGAGGGCAACGCGCAGGAAAAGGCCGAGGCTATCTTGAGCATCTACCAGCGTCTGACCGAGGTGCGCACCCAGATCGAGCAACTTCAGGGCCAGATGCAGTATCTGGAGAAGATGTCGGCTATGGCCACCATCACCTTGGAACTCCTTCCCCGAGAGCCGGAAGTAGAAAGGCCGGTGATAGAGGAGGGTTTTGATCCCCTACGTACGTTGCGCGAGGCTGCCCGCGTCCTGGTGCAAATTCTCCAGGGGTTGGTCAATGCCCTGATCTGGGTGGCAGTGGTCGCCCTACCTTTCTGGGTTGTAGCCGGCCTGGTCATCTTTCTGTGGATTCGCTGGCGCCGACGACGCGCCGCTAGAAAAGCGTAAAAGGAGGTTTTCCCATGCGTAACAAACTCTGGTTTATCCTGCTCCTGGTGCTCCCGATTCTGGTAGGTTGTACTCCCTCCACGCCGGTAGTCAGCGCCGGTGGTAGCGGAGAGGGCCTCGCCTACCCTCCCATCCCCATCAGCACCACCTACACCCCCGGGCTGACGGTGGTCGGCACGGGGACGGTGGAGGCCGAACCGGAACTCGCCTATGTTACCCTGGGCGTGGACTTGAAGGGGGATCACCCCGGAAAGGTGGTGAACGAGGCGAGCAGCCGGATGGATGCCGTCCTGGAAGCGGTGAAGGCAGCCGGCGTGGAGGAGAAGGACATCCGCACCGCCGGCTACAACCTCTGGGTCGAGCAGCGCTATGATCCCCAGACCGGCCAGCCGACCGGGGTGATCGGGTACCACGTTGTCCACACCGTGCGCCTCACCGTTCGCGACCTGGGGAAAGTAGGTACCCTTCTGGCCACCGCTGTGGAAGCCGGGGCCAATACCATCAGCGAGGTGACCTACAGCGTGGCCGACCCGGAGGCCCTGGTCGCCCAGGCCCGACAAAAGGCCATCGCCGATGCACGGAAGAAAGCCCAGGAGATGGCCACCGCCTTGGACCTCAGCCTGGGCAAGGTTGTTTCGGTGAGCGAGTCGGGCGGGTGGGTACCCGGCCCCGTCTACCGAGCCGTAGGAGGCGAGGGATATGAGGCGGCGGCGGTGCCGTTGCCGGCCGGTTCCTTCTCCGTCAGCGTGAGCGTGGTGGTGATCTACGAACTGCCCTAGGTCCAGGAAATACTCCCTCCCCCGCGAGGTCGGGGGAGGGAGTATTTTTATGCCCAGCGCAGGTCACCCAGCCTCCAGACGGCCCAGAGCGCGCACGACCTGACTCATCCGTTCGGCCAGGAAGATCGGCCGGCCCACCTCTTGCTCCAGTTCTTCGACCGAGACCTCGTCCAGCGTTTTCCCACGCTCGTCAAAAGCGACCCGGGGCAGGAAGAGGATTTCCCCCCGCGCCCTCTGCAGGCCGGCCCGCAGCGCCTCTCCGGTCAGGAGGCCCGAGACGGTAACGGTGGAGCCAAAGGTGGTGTTCTCCACCGGAACGACCTCGATGGACAGGCCCTCCTGAAGGGCGGAGAACTCCCCGGCCAGGCGTGAGAGGAGCGGGGCGATCAAGATGCCGCAGAGCAGGGACAGGCGACGCGGACGGAAACGTTCCTGGGGGAGCCGCCGGCGCAGCCGAGCCCAGTCGTCCAGGAGGAGGCGCACCAGGCCGACGCCGTTTTCCGCCTGGGGAAAGCCGTCGTAGCGGTGGGCCGCAGGGACGGGCTGGCCGGCCAGGAGGTAGAATTCGTCCGCCGGGTAGAGGAAGGTGCATCCCCATCGCTTCCGGAGGGCGTGTTGCCGGGGCGCGGCCCAGCGCAGGAGGGCGTAGGCCTCGGCGGAGGTGTACGGGCGAAGCGGGAAGGCCGTTCCCTCCAGATCGGCCTGTGCCGGCCGCCGAAAGCGTGTCAGCCCGACCGGCACCAGAGCCACCGAACGCACTGTGGGAAAAAGGCCGGCCAGGTCCTCCAAGGTGCGTTCCAGGTGAGCCCCGTCGTTCACACCGGGGCAGAGCACCACCTGGGTGTGCACGACGATGCCCAGCCGGCCCAGGCGAACCAGTTGCTCCCGGACGTCGGGGATTTCGCGTCGGCCCAGGAGGAGGCGACGCAACTCCGGCTCGGTGGCGTGTACCGAAACGTAAAGCGGGCTCAAGCGCTGTTCGGTCAGACGTTCCCAGTCCTCGGGGTGTAGATTGGTCAGGGTGACAAAGTTGCCGTAGAGGAAGGAAAGACGGTAGTCGTCGTCGCGCAGATAGAGGCTGGGGCGGAGGCCGGCCGGCAACTGATCCAGGAAGCAGAAGGGGCAGCGGTTGGTGCATAGGCGAATCCGGTCGAAGATGGGTTGGACGAACTCGATGCCCCAGGGTTGGACTGGAAGGCCGCCCTCTCCCGGCGGCCGGCGCAGCGTTACCGTCCGCTCCTCTTCGCCCCGTCGAACCAGGAAAGTGGCTTTGGGGCCGTCGGCGTAGAAGCGGAAGTCGATGATGTCGCGCAGAGGATGGCCATTGACCGCGAGGATCCGGTCTCCCGGAAGCAATCCGGCAGCACGGGCCACTTCGGTCACGGCGGCGATTTCTCCGCCGGGGCTACGTTCCGTCATCCGTTTATGGGCCATCTTCCGGCCTGTCCTTTCAGGTTGGGCCTATTGTACCATCTTCCGCCGCTCGGGGCAAAACCGCATCCGATAGGGGTGTATCCCGAACTCGTTGGACAATGTCCTCACCCCCTGCCTCCGGGAGCGGGGGGAGGGGAAAACCGAGTTCCGACAGACTTGGAACATCCTCGTCCGATGGCGTTTGCTCTTGGCGGTTTTCCATGGTAAAATTTCCTACACTTTTTGAAACCGGGGTTAGAAAGTACCAAGGTGCAGAGCGAACTCATTCTTCTGATTTTGGCTGCGTTGCTTTTTGACTTCCTCAACGGCTTTCACGATAGCAGCAACGTGGTCTCCACCATGGTCATTTCGGGGGCGATGGAACCGGGACCGGCCCTCTGGCTGGCCGCCCTGGGCGAGTTCTCCGGCCCCTTTCTCTTCGGCGTAGCCGTGGCCAAAACGATCGGGGCGGAAGTTGTTGCCGTCCAGGAGGTCACCGTTCCTGCCCTCATCGCCGCTCTCCTGGGGGCGATTCTCTGGAACCTGTTCACCTGGCTTCTGCGCCTGCCTTCCAGTTCCTCCCATGCCCTGATCGGGGGACTGGTGGGGGCTATATCGAGCACGTCCGGTTTGGAGAGCATCCATCCGGCCGGCCTGGGCAAGGTCTTCCTGGCCCTGCTCCTGGCCCCCTTCCTAGGGCTGATCGTCGGCTACCTTTTCCTGCGGGGGGTGCGCTTTCTGGCGACGGGGGCCACTCCACGCATCAACCGCTTCTTCCGCTTGGCCCAGGTCCCGGCCTCGCTGGCCCTGGCCCTGAGCCATGGCACGAACGACGGCCAGAAGACGATGGGCATTATCACCATGGGACTGGTGGCGACCGGCCGGCTTTCGAAGTTCGCCGTGCCGCTCTGGGTTATCGCCTTCTGCGCCGGGACACTGGCGCTGGGCACCCTGAGCGGGGGATTGCGCATCGTGCGTACCCTGGGAACGCGCATCTACCGCATCCGTCCCCTCCACGGCTTTTCCGCCCAGACCGTCTCTGCGGCCGTGATTCTGGGAGCGTCGTTGCTGGGGGGGCCGGTCAGCACGACCCAGGTGGTCGGCTCTTCCATTATCGGGGTCGGAGCGGCCGAGCGGCTTTCCAAGGTCCGCTGGATCGTCTTTGGCAATTTTCTCCTCACCTGGGTGCTGACGATTCCGGCGGCGGCCCTGCTGGCGGCCGTTTTCCGGCTGGTCCTTGGGATGTTCGGCTGGTGGTGAGGACTTGGCCGCGCCCTGCTCCAGGGCTCGGCGGGGAGGTCAAAGATGCGCTGGAAAATTTTTCGCCGCCGCAGGCGGCCCGACTTCTATCAGATGCTTTTGGACCAGGCCGGCAAGGCGCTGGAGGGGTTGGAGGGGCTGGAGGATTACCTGCGTTCTCCCACCGAAGCCCAGGCCCGCCGGGTGCGCCAGTTGGAAAAAGAAGGCGATGAACTGCGCCGTATCCTCATAGATGAACTCAACCGTACCTTTGTCACCCCCTTTGACCGGGAGGACATCTTTGCCCTTTCACGGGCAATAGACGATGTGCTGGATTATGCCCACACGACCGTCAGCGAGATGGACATCCTGCGGGTTGAACCGAACGACTTTCTCCGGCGGATGGCCTCGCTCCTCCACGAGGCCGGGGAGGAAATCTACCTGGCCGTCCAGCATATGCGGCAGCGCCCGGCCCTGGCCGGCGAACACGTCTCCCGGGCCAAGGCCTTTGAGAACCGGGTGGAGAACGTCTACCGCGAAGCGCTGGCCGAACTCTTCGCCAGTCCTAAAGACCTGGACGAGGTGGTGCACATGCTCAAACTGCGCGAGATCTATCGCCATCTGAGCAATGCGGCTGATCGAGGTGATGAGGCGGCCAATATCGTCGGCGATATTATCGTCAAAACGACGTGACAATCCCGTTTGCACGTTGGCAAAGGCCCGGTTTGGGCAAATGCTGGTAACTACCTACCCCAAAGACTCGAAGGCGCAAAGGATTCGATGTCTTGGTGGTTATGAGGCTAGGTGGTTACAGGTTCGGTACATTGCCCTGGAGGCCTAGCGGTGGATTATGCCGTGGAGACGGAGGAACTTACCCGCGTCTTCGGCGACCTCGTAGCGGTGGACCGTTTGACCTTTGCGGTGCGCCGGCCGGAGATTCTGGGATTGGTCGGGCCGGATGGGGCTGGAAAGACGACTACCCTGCGCATGCTGGCCGGCGTCCTGCCTCCAACCTCGGGGCGGGCTCGGGTGCTGGGCTTTGTCCTGCCGGGTCAGGCCGAGCGGGTCAAGGCCCATATCGGCTATATGCCCCAGCGCTTCAGCCTCTACGCCGATCTGACGGTGGAGGAAAACCTTTCCTTCTTTGCCGAAATTTATCGGGTGCCCCGCCTGGAACGGACCCGGCGGATGGAGGAACTCCTGCAATTTGCCCGGCTGAGCGCCTTTCGGAAGCGCCGGGCCGGATACCTTTCCGGCGGGATGAAGCAGAAACTGGCCCTGGCCTGCACGCTGATTCACCGTCCCGAACTGCTCCTCCTGGATGAACCGACCACCGGGGTCGATCCGGTGGCCCGCCGGGAGTTCTGGAGCATCCTCTATCACCTCCTTTCCCAGGGCCGGACGATTCTGGTGAGCACGCCCTACATGGACGAGGCCGAGCGCTGCAGCCGGGTGGCCTTTCTCTCGCGGGGTCGGTTGCTTCGGGTGGGCACGCCGGCGGAACTCAAGGCTGCCTATCCCTACGAACTTCTGGAGGTCCACGCCCGGCCGCTGGAGGAAGCCGCCGCTCGGTCCCGCGAGGTGCCTGGCGTGCTCGACGTGCAGACCTTTGGAGAGGCGTTACATCTGGTTGTGGAGGAGGCCCGGGCGACCCGGGAGGCCGTGCGTTCTGCCCTGCAGGAGGCCGGCTTGGCTCTCCTTCGGTTGCGTCCCATCGCCCCGACCATGGAGGATGTCTTTATGGCCCTTCTGAGCCAGGCCGATGTCCCTTTTCCGGGAGAAGGGGCAAGAGAGGAGTAGGAAGATGGACCGTTTGCCTACGCCTGCCGAAATCGCTCGCGCTCTGGAACGTTTCTGCGGCTTTCCTCCGGACAAAGCTCGGGCCCTGGCCACGGCCGGCCTGGAGCAGATTCGCTCGCCCTGGTCGGTGCCGGGCATGGAAGCGCTGGTCGAACGCCTGGTTCGAGCCTTGAGAAAAGGGGAACGGTTGCTCCTCTTCGGCGACTTTGATACCGACGGTGTGACCGGCTGCGCCATCCTCTTTCCCTTTCTAGCGAGTTACAGCCGGCACATCCACCGCTACAACCCTTCCTACCGGGAGGGCTACGGATTGCACGTCGAGCAGGTGGAGCGCTTTGCCCGCCAAGGCATCGGTGTGATCCTGACCGTGGATTCGGGCATCTCCTCCCACGAGGCGATCGAGCGGGCCCGACAACTCGGCTTGGAAGTGCTCGTTACAGACCACCACCTCCTGCGTGAAGACCTCGGTCCGCCGCCGACCCTCTGGGTGGATCCGCCGGACCACCTCCTTTCGGGGGCCCAACTGGCCTATCTCCTTTTCCTGGCCCTGCACGAGCGCCTGGAAGGGGAGACAGGGCACGATTCCCGGGGGCTGGCCCTTTCCGCGCTGGGAGCACAGATGGACTGGGTGCCGGTGGACGAACCGGAGAGCCGGGCCTGGGTGGCCCGGGCTCAGGCGATCATCAACTCGGCCGACTGTCCCCGCGAGTTGCAGGTGTTGCGGGAGATGCTGGGAGAACGGTACATTACCAGCGAGATGCGCTCTCTATCCAGCGTGCTGAATATGGGGAAGCGTTCCCATCTGGTGGATCCGGCGGTCGTGGTGGAGGCGCTCTTGCCGGAGACGCCGGACGAGAAGCGCCGCCAGACCTTTCGTCTCCTTCTCCAGGAGCGAGCCCGTGCCCATCGGGCCGGCGAGGCGCTCCTAGCCCAGGCGCTGAAGGACATCCGTGAGGAGGAGGGCGAAGGCCTGCTGGTCTACGAGGTGCAGGTTTCTGACGAAACGCTCTCCGAAGTGGAAGGCCCCCTGACCGCTCGGCTGGTGGAGGTGACCGGCCGACCGGCACTGGTGCTGCGGCCGGCCGGCACCCAGATCAACTTCTCCGGCCGGGCCCGGGGCGACTTTTCTTTCGAAACGTTTCTGAGCGATCCGGAGATTCTGGCCCTCACCATCTCGATGGGCGGGCATCGCCAGGCCATCGGCGGTTCGCTTCTCCCCGAAAATCGCCGGCGTTTCCTGGAGGCCGTTCAGCGCTGGAAGGAAAAGCACCCTGCCCCGGTTTCACCTGCCTCTTCCCCATCCCGTCCGCCGGAGCGCCTGGAGCACCTCGACCCGGCCCTTGCCTATCTCCTGGGCCGGGCTATCGGCCCCTTTGGCCACCGCCTGTCTCCTCCGCGCTTTCTTACCACCCTTCAGGTGCGCGGCGGCTGGGCCTTTTCCGGCAATTTCCTGGTCGAGACCGATCAGGCTCTAGAGCCAGGGGAATGGGAGGTGCTCTTTACTTTCGACGAGGCCGGCTGTGACGGACAGAACATCGTCCTGCACATTCTGGAGGCGAGGTAGGTCGGATTGGCGATCCAACCTATTTCAACGCCTCCAGTATCGGCCAGAGTTCTTCCGGTCGGGGCACTTCCCGCAGCGGGTAAAGCTTGACAAAGCGGACGATGCCTTCGCGGTCCACCACCACGACTGCCCGTTCAGAGAAACCCTCCGGGCGCAGGAGGCCGTAGCGGCGGGCCACCTCGCCGCCGGGGAAGTCGGCCAGCATGGGGAAGGAGCGAACCCCCAGCGTGCCGGCCCAGGCATCCTTGGCCGGCACGCTGTCCACACTTATCCCCAGCACCTGGACCCCTAACTCCTCGAAGCGCCTATGCTCCAGTTCCAGGAGGAGCATCTGCGCCGAACGTAAAGGCCAGCGGATGGAAGGAGAGGACGACGGTTTTCCTGCCCCGGTAGTCGCTCAGCCGCACCTGGCTGTTCAGGCTGCCCTTCAGGGAAAAATCTGGGGCCACTTCGCCAACCTGTATGGGTCTGGTTTCGGCCATTTTGTACCTCCGGAGTTATCCATAACGTTCCTCTTTCCAGGGATCGCCGTTATTATGGTAGCCGGCCCGCTCCCAGAAGCCCGGTACATCGTGGTCGAGAAACTCCACCCCCCGTACCCACTTGGCACTCTTCCAGAAGTAACGTGAGGGCACCACCAGCCGGAGCGGCCAGCCATGTTCCGGAGCAAGTTCCTTCCCCTCATAGCCCCAGGCAAAGAGGTTTCCTTCGGCTAGAAAGACCTCAAGAGGCAAATTGGCTGTGAAGCCGCCTTCGGCATGGACGAGGACGTAGCGGGCCTCCGGCCTCAGACGCACGTAACGCATCACTTCTTGCACCGGAACGCCTTCCCAGGGGGTGTCAAACATGCTCCACCCGGTGACACAGTGGACGTCGCAAATCACTTCCCGGGCCGGAAGGGCGCGGAACTCGGGGTACGTCCAGCACACCTCCGCCTCCACCAGCCCGAAGAGGCGGAAATTCCAGCGCGAGAGGTCCACCCGTGGCACCGGCCCATAGTGTAGGACGGGCATCCGGGTCACCAGACGCTGGTTGGGGGGAAGGCGCGTCCGCGCTTCAGCCGGCATCGGGGGCAGCCTCCTTGCGTGGCCACACGAGCAGGATGACCATGAGGGCGGGAATCAGGAGAACCAGTGCCAGGGCCAGGTAGAGGGCAGTGGAAGAGGAGATCCCCCCCAGGGAGGCCAGGACGGGAGAGCCGGCCAGGGCGGTCGCAGCCAGGTACAGGCCGGCCGCCAATCCCCACCATCGCCGGGGAAGGGTCTCGGCCACCAAGGCGATAAGGGACGGCCCGAGGAGGCCGTAGCCCACGCCGACAATGGGCACCGCGTTGGTCAGGGCGGAGATGTCTGCGGCCAGCAGGAGCAGGACAAATCCGGCCCCCAAGAGGAGCGCTCCCAGGAGCGTAACCACCATCCGTCCTCCCCGCCGGCCGGTCATACGCAATATTGCCCAACCAAGCAGATCGGCGATGGGGCCGGCCAGGAACTGGGCCAGAACCACGGGAATCGGCAGGGCCATTAGAAGAAGACGGATGACGTCAGAGGAAATCCTTTTCTCCAGGGCGAAGGGGGAAAAAAAGGCCAGCAGGAGGGCGAGAGATGCACCGGCCAGCCAGGAGGCCAGTAGGAGCCAGGGGATCCGGCTTTTTTCTCCTGGAGGCACTGTCTCCTCGGTCGGACATCCCCGGCCAACCAGAGAGGCCAGGCCCAGGAAAAGGATTCCCAGGCCGGCAGCGAGGCCCAGATAGGTGCCCGGCGGCCCAAACAAAGCGCCCAGGACCCCCGTCTCCAGGGGCAGTTGAAAGGTGCCTACCTGCAGGTCCAGCCGACCCACCTGCAAGGTGCCGATCTGAAAAAAGGAGCGAGCGATCAGGGAAGCCAGTCCCCCGATCGCCAGGTAGAGGGCGGAAGCGGTGGCCAGCAGGCGCTCCGTGCGTACCCCGGCCAGCAAGACGGCCAGGAGCGGAGCCAGCAGCATGGCCAGTCCTAGAGAAAGGAGGAGCAAGGAGATTTCCTCGCCCAGTCCCGGCCCGGCCCGGCCGGCTATGGCAAGGGCCAGGGCGGAAAGCACCGCCCCGCCGGCCAGGACCCTTCCCCGGCCCAGTTCGTCGGCCAGCAGGCCGAAGAGCACCGCAGCCAGGGCAAAGGAGAGCGTCCGGGGCAGATTCAGGGCGGAAAGGGCCGAAGAGGCCTGGATGGAGAGGGTCAGCAAAAGTCCGCCCAAAAGGGCCAGGAAGGCACTCGAGCAGGCGAGAACGCCGTTACCACCTTTACGCGTTGTCACATTCGCACGTCCGGAAAGCAGATCGTCTTGAAAATTTGTACAACCGGGTCGGCGATCCGGCCTTGAATCGACCGCATTATAGCGGATGGCCGGCCTTCCTGTCAATCTTGACGTTGACCGTTCATCGCTGATCGTCAGAGTCTGACCGAAAACTCTATCCAGGGGGGCATCACCTTCCGGTTACTATTTACATAATATCTTCAAGATGCCTGAGCGGCGGACTGGACCGGCGGCCCAAACGGCCGGCCATTCCGTCCGGGCCCGGTGCAGGTTTTCGGGCGTGCCGATGTCGATGAGGTATTCTTCGGGCGACAACGGGTAGCCATAGAGGACGGCGCCGGAGCGAAGGAGGTATGGGAAAAAGTCCTGCCCAAAGTCGCATGGACGTTTCTCCGGGAGATTGTCCAGCACCTCCGGTTCGAAGACGTAGATGCCGGCGTTGGCCAAGTTGCCAAAGGGTTGGGCCGGCTTCTCCTCGAAGCACTGGAGCCGGCCGTCGGCGTCGAGTTCCACCAGGCCGCAACGCTCCGGGTCGGGGACACGGTAAAGGGCCACCGTGCCTATCCCACCATGCCAACGGTGGTATTTCAGCATCGCCGTCAGGTCCATATTCGTCAAGACATCGCCGTAGAGGACGAAGAAGGGGCGGTCCAGAAAATCGCGCAACGGCTCCAGGGCGCCGGCCGAACCCAGGAGAACCTCCTCGTAGGAGTAGCGGAGACGCAGGCCGAAGGCTGCGCCGTCGCCCAGATGTTCGGGGATGGCCTGGGGGCAGTGGTGCAGGTTGATGGCGACTTCCGCAAGGCCGTGGTAGCGGCACAATTCCAAGGTATAGTCCAGTGCCGGCCGGCCGCCCACCGGGAGGAGCGGCTTTGGGCAAGTCGCGGTGAGCGGTAGCAACCGGCGGCCTTCGCCGGCGCAGAGGATCACCGCCCGAGGGGGGTATGGATATACGTCGCCTTGTTCCATATCCAAAGACATGGGTTTTCCCGTCCTAGGGGCCCGTCGCTATTCGCGCACATGCAGGTGCGTCCCGGTTTTACAAGTTCACGACAAGTGTAGCGTACGGTAAAGGGGTTGTCAACTCGCCCAGAGCAGCGGTTCACCGTGGGGGGTTATGCCCAGAATACTTGATCCGGCGGAGGATTCGTGTTATAATAAATACCGAAGAACTTATCCCCAAAGTCTTGTGTTCCAGGCAAAACGAGGCTTACGGAAAGGCTTCCTGGAGAGGAGGAAATCATGAACGCCCGGCGCCCTCTAGTTTCCTGGCTAGTTATCGCTTCCGTGTTGGCCCTTGTTTCCTCGACGACCATTCCCTTTTCACCGGTTGCCGCTCAAAGGACACCCCAGCAAATTGGGATAGCTTCTGAAAGTGCTTACCTGGCTTTCAGCAGGGCCGAGGCAAATGCCGTCCTATTTCCCATTGCGGTACGCCACTTTGGGGGATGGAACAGTCACCTGGCTATCATGAACGTTGCAAGTACCCAGGCCCTTGTTACCGTTCAGTTCTATGCCGGAGGAGCACCGCCATTCTATAGTACCCCTCCTCATCCAGTTCCTCCCCGTTCTACCTGGTATCTCGACCTGGAAGACATCCCCGAATTGGGCGAAAACTTCCGCGGTTCTGCCTATGTAACTTCTAACCAACCCGTGGTAGCCGTAGACCATCAGGTTGGCCCCGGCAATATGGCATATGCTGCTTTCCCCGCTGGCGAAAGGCTCTACGCCCCCCTTTTGGCGCGGAATTACTACGGCTGGAACTCCTGTCTGGCGATACAAAATGCTTCCAGTACCCCATCTAACGTGTTCGTTTCCTACTCCGACGGTTTTACTACCTCCTTCCCTTTGTCTGCGTACGCCGGCACTCTTCTTTGTCAGGATATGGAGCCCCACCATTGGGGCACATTGGGCGCACTCATTACCTCTACCACGGACTCCTTAGCCGGAGTTTCCCTCCTGTTCGGCCCGCAGGAAAATAGCGTGGCGATAGAACTTTTGAAGCAGGGCTATCTGAACTTGGAACTCCATACGATCGCCAAGGAAACCTACAATCACAGCAGCCTTTTCGCTTTGCTCAATACCTCTCCTCTGACCACCAACGTTGCCATTACCTATAGTTTGGGCCTGACTTCCAGCCGAACCCTGGGGCCGTATGCCCAGAGCATCCTGGATCAAGATGCGGAACCTCTGCCAACGGGAACCCTGGGCTTTGCCTTCCTGCACGCATTCACCTCGCCGATCGCGGCCGCCGTCCTCCTAACCGGAACCGGGGAGATACCGGTGGACAACCCGGACTGGAGTTATGCTTTCCCCTCTCTCCCGGGCCTTTCTGAGATCAGCCCCACAGAAACGGCTCTGGTTCCCCTGTTTTATAAAGGTGTAGGAATCTCCCCCACCTGGGCGACGATGGTCGAGATCCGGAATCGGGGGGCGGTCACCGCTACTGTCCAGGGGACCTTCTTCGATGAAACCGGTACAGCCTTTCCCCTTTCCAATACGATTTCCCTGCCTCCAGGAGGCCGTTATTTCCTTTGGAGTGAGGCGCTTACGGAGATCGCGGACGGCCTCTTTTCCCTTTATCTGGTCGCCGATCAGTCGCTCAGCGTCCTGGTCATCCCCCTCACCCTAGGGGCAGGGCCGGCCCTGCCGGAACTGTCGGCTTCCTATAAAACGGTTCATCCCTCGGAGCCGGCACCCAGAGAGGCTGTCACCTTTACTCTGGTCCTGAGTAACACGGGCCGTGCCCCGGCAGAAGGGGTACGGGTCCGGGATGTCCTGCCCTCCGGTCTGAACTATATCAGCGGCACTTTGGAAGCCACGGCCGGCACCTACGGCATCCAAAACGGGGTCATCACCTGGACCGGCAGCATCACCACCGGCCTGCCCGTGAGCCTCACCTTTGCTACCGGGCTCGATCCAGACTTGGAACCGGGCACACGCTTGACAAACACGGCGGACATCTTCTGGGGCTATGAACATCTGCAGCGCAGCGCGGTCGTTACTGCCCCCTGCTTCCCGGTCACCACAACCTATTTCACCTACGAACCGGTTTACCCCCTGGCCGGGGAACCGATGACGCTGACCGCCTATGCCGAAGGTTCCGAGCCGATAGTCTACTTGTGGTCCTTTGGCGATGGGGGGAACGCCTCTGGACGGGTCGTTATCCACACCTATGCCCATCCCGGCCCCTATGAGGTGATTCTGATGGCCTTGAACTGCGATCATACCGGCATAGCCGGTTATTATCGCCTGATCCGGGTCAACGCGATGCTCATTTACCTCCCGGTGGTCCTCCGGGCCGTTCCCTAGAGTAAGGCATGGGCAACCAGGAAACCGGATTCCGGCAAATTTTGCCTAACGGGGTGAAAAATTATCCCGGATTTGTAACTTTCTACCACGAAAGCACAAAATTGTCCGAGAACCCTCGCCGGGTGGGCGAAGGCAGCGCCTTTGCCCACCCACAATGATAATGAGGATGGACGGTCGCGCCCCCGGCTGCCGGGTAGGCGAAAGCAGCGCCTTTGCCTATCCACTTATCGAGGGCAACATGAGGTGATTTTGCCGGTGTCCGGTAGGATGATGGCCCGGCGACTTTTACTTCTTACGGGGGCACTCCTGACGACGTTGGCCTCGGGTGCCCTGTATGTGGCCGGAGCGGCTCCCACCCTGACTCTGCAACACGGCGGCAGCGACGGGGGAGAACTGGCCGTGGCCGTATACACCCTGGGCATCCCCCATCCGACCGGCTATCCAACCTACGTTCTCCTGGCTCAGGTCGTTCGGCTTTTCCCCTGGGGAACGCCGGCCGGCCGGCTAAACCTCTTTTCGGCCCTGGCCGGAGCCCTCACCGTCGGACTGGTTGCCCTCATCGCCGGCGAGTTTTTCCAGGAGGAAGCGTTTCCTGCCCTGGTCGCCGGCCTGACCGCCGGCCTCTCTCTGGCCACATCCGGCCTCTTCTGGTCCCAGACCGTCATCGCCGAAGTCTATACCCTGCACACCCTCTTTCTGGCCTTTGCCTTCTGGATGTTCCTGCGCTGGCGACGGCACGGAGGGGCCTGCCTTCCGCTGGCCGGGCTAGCCCTTGGCCTGGGGTTGGGCAACCACCTGACGTTCCTCTTTCTCCTGCCGGGAGCGCTCCTTTTCCTCCTACTTTCCGGGCGTCGTTTCACCCGGTTGGAGGGGTTTGGGGGAGGCGCCCTTTTCCTGGCCGGCCTGGCCGTGTACTTCTACCTCCCGCTGCGCGCCGCCGCCGACCCCTGGCTCAACTGGGGCGACCCCAGGGACTGGGGGGCCTTCTGGGCCCACGTAAGTGCGGCGGCCTACCGGGGGTTTCTCTTCCAGCGTCCTTGGGCAGAAGTGGTCGGTAACGCAAGCGCCGCTGCCGGTTTCCTCCTGCGCGATTTCGCCCCACGCGGCCTGGTGCTGGGCCTGGCCGGCCTCTTCCTCCTGGGGCGGCGGGAAGGCCAGGCGCTTCTTTTACTCCTTTTCCCGGCCATATCCGGCCTTCTCCTGGCCCTTACCTACGGCGGAGCCGGAAGCGAGGTGCACCTCCTCCCACTCTACCTGACCTGGGCCCTCGGCTGCGGAACGACGGCCGGGGTGCTGGCTGCCTTGCTCCAGGGACGTTTCGGCCTTCGGGCCGCATGGGCCGCCCTCCTCCTGCCCCTGCTCTGCCTTCTCCTTATCGTGCCAGGCTGGGGGCGTTGGGCCCTTCGGGACGATCCCGGACCGCTCCCTGAGGTGTATTCCATCCTGGAACGCCTGCCCCCCGACACCCTTCTCCTGACCGGGCGGGACGAGCAGACCTTTCCTCTCTGGTATGCCCAGGTGATAGAGGATCGCCGCCCGGACGTCGTCATCGTGGACGTGCGCCTCCTGGAGTGGTCCTGGTATCGCCGGCAGTTGCCTTCGCGCTACCCCGGTCTCCTCCTTCCGGACGAAGCGGAAGGAAGATGGCTGGATGCGCTCCTCGAGGCCAATCCCGGCCGGCCGGTCCGGTTCCTTTTTTCGTCGCCTTAGTATTCGCAAACTCTCCTGTGAGGCGTTCGTGGGTGGGCGAAGACATCGCCTTCGCCTGCCCGGCGGGGTCTTTCGGATAGTAAGTAGAGGGGTGTCCTCTGCCCTCACCCCTCTCCCAACGGGGGAGGGGAAAGGGGGCAGGGCAAGGGCCACACCGACAACCTCGCTCCTACGAGGTTGGGGAAGGAGTGGTCCTCCGTCTGCGCTTCTTGGGGTGGAAGGCAGCCAAATCCCCGGGCTGAATGCCTGCTTCCTCCACCCATCGCCGGATGGCCCGCTTCAGGGCCGTACTGGAGCGAAAACTGGGGGCAATACGACTGGGGTAGGGGAGTTGCTCCAGCGTTCGAGGATGTACCCCCATCCGCCCCGGATAGTAGCGGATGTCAAAGGTGCCGAAGCGGATGATGTGCACCACTTCTCCTTGGGCCAGGGCCCGGCCGATCTCCTCGAAGACAGCATCAAAGACCCGCCAGACGGTGGTCTCGGGCAAACGAGTGCGTTCGATAACTCGCTGTACCAGTTCGCCTCGATGAACGACTTTCATTTCCATAGGCTTCTCCTTTTTGTGGGATGTAATTCCATGGCGCCCCTACGGGCACGATTCCGGCCAGCAGATGCTGGCCTCTTGTACCGCTCGATAGACCGCCTCGGCCTCGGCCGCAGGCAGAGGCCGAGGCTGATGGTAATCTTCGATTTGGACGGCGTGCAATCGCAGCCCCACCGGTCGTTTTCCATAAAAGACCCATTGGGCGATGAGGCCCTGACGGGTTTCGATAGACCACATCTGGTCGGCGATAAAGTTGCCCAGGGAATAGAGGATGGGCACCCCCCGGTAGCGCTCCAGCCCCTGCACCCAGTGGGGGTGGGAGCCGATGACGAGGTCGGCTCCGGCCTCGACGGCCTGATGGGCCAGCATCTGTTGCCACGGAGAAGGGTTGTGGGTATATTCCCAACCCCAGTGGAAGTAGACGATGACCACATCAGCCCGTTCTCGGGCGGCGGCGATGTCCTCGGCGATCAGGGCGGGATCGGCCGGTGCACTTCCGGCCCGTTCCTCGCCGGCCAGGTAGTCGTCGCTGATGGCGTCGTAGCCCAGGAAGGCCAGGGTGACCCCTTTGACCGTGAAGAGGGCCGGCCGGCGGGCCTCTGCCAGGTTCATCCCGGCTCCGAACGAGGCGATCCCGGCCTGCCGCAGCAGGCCCAGGGTCTCGCTCATCCCCTTGGGGCCAAAGTTCATGCTGTGGTTGTTCGCCAGGGAGACCGCGTCAATGCCGGCGTAACGCAACCCGGAGGTAAAGTGGCCGCTGCCGACGAAGAAGAAGGTGTAGGGGTCCGACGGCGGCACGATTTCGTTCGATAGCACCCCCTCCAGGTTGGCCACCGTTAGGTCGGCTCTCTCCAGGAGGGTGCGGGTCGGGGTGAAGGGGCGAGTATAATCGTCGCCGATGCGTCGCCGGACGGCCCGGCCGGTGAAAATGTCTCCCACAGTCACCACCGTAAGCAGCGGTAGGGAAGGGGCGGACCGCTCTTTCCCCAAGGTCCGTAGGTGCTCCACTACTTCTTCGGGCAAGGTGGGCCTCCAGGCCAGGAAGAGGGTCCGCACCAGGGGGGATCCGGGGCCGGCGACCCCCTCCAGGAACAGGTCGTGGCCGTCCACCCGAAGGACCCGCAAGCCTATATCCACCTCCTCCAAAGGGAGCAGGGCGATGCCGCCGGGATGCGCTTTTAAGGCGGAAAGGAGGGCGGCGGTGTCGGTGAGCCTCGACGTGCCGGAGATTTCCAAGGGAAAGGGCGGGTCGCCCAGGGCAAAAGGCACCACCGTCGCCGAGAGCGGCCACCCCAGTTCGGCCCAATTTTCGACCTCCCGACGAAAGAGGCGTCTCAGGTCGGTGTAGGAAACCTCGCTCACCGGCGACCAGAAGGACATAGCCGGCACAAAGAGGGTGGGGGTCAGAGGCCAGGTCTGGAAGTCGGGTGGAGGGGCATAGCCGATATAGAGGTCGGCCGGCCGCTCCTGGGCTTCCTGAAGGTGGTATCCCTTTTCCACAAGGTGCTGGAGCAATTCCTCCCCCAATCGTTGCGGCTCGGAACCGGGTCCGATGGCCACAGTCAGGGGATCCGGCGTCGGCTCCGGTTCGGTAGGGCGGGTCGGGGCAGGAGGGGACACTTTTCCGGAAAGGGCAACCTCCGGCAGGGGCGAAGCAAAGTTTTGCCCATACAGGGTACAGCCGGCCGAAATCAGCAGGAGGAGTAAGATGGATCGTCTCAACATACGTCGGTCTCCTTATTTTGAAGAAATTATACCACAATTCGGGCTTGACATCCACTTGGGGTGGGGGAAAGAGTTCCGACAAATTCGGGACACCCGTCGGTCTTTCTTGACAAGGCAAGGATGCCATCGTACAATAAGAATGCAAGTTGGTCTGGAGAAAACCGATGTGCAGGGCTCGTCTCTTCTGGGAACCGCAAGACTATGAACGCTACCTGGACCGCTATGAGTGGGTCGGGGAGGGCCTTCCCCGGCTCAGCGAGGAGGAGTTTTTCCAGTTGCAAGATGAGTTCCTGAGCCTCCAGGCCGACCAGGCGGCCGGCGGTTCGCTTACGCCCGAACAGCGGAAGCGGTTGCGGGAACTGCGTCGGCTGCTTCTGGCCGATTTCTAGCCGGATCGACACTTTCGGGGCCGAGACATTTCGGCTTTTATTTTGCCCGCCCCAGGACAAGAGAAAGATGTTCGAGAGTTTGGAACGGGTGCTGGAACGGTACGAGGAGTTGCAGCGGTTGCTGGCCCAGCCGGAGGTGGCCACCGACCCGCGCCGTTTGCAGGAGTACGGCCGGGAACTGGCCGAACTGGAGGAACTGGCGAGCACTTACCGGGCCTACCGGGAAACGAAGCGCCAGTACCAGGAGGCTGAGGAGATACTGGAAAGCGGCGACGAGGAACTGGAGACGTTGGCCCGGGAGGAGCGCGAGACGCTTCAGGCCCGGCTAGAGGAACTGGAGGGCCGGCTCAGGCAACTTCTGGTGCCCCGAGACCCGAACGACGAACGCGATGTCATCGTGGAAATCCGTGCCGGTGCCGGTGGGGAGGAGGCCGCCCTTTTTGCCGGCGACCTCTTCCGGATGTACACCCGCTACGCCGAGTCCCAAGGCTGGAAGGTAGACCTTCTGAACACCCATCCCAATGACCGGGGAGGCTTCAAGGAAGTCATCTTCGAGGTCAAAGGGCGGGGTGCCTATAGCCGCCTCAAGTACGAAAGCGGTGTGCATCGGGTCCAGCGTGTTCCGGTTACCGAGGCCAGTGGGCGCATCCACACCTCCACGGCTACGGTGGCCGTGCTTCCGGAGATGGATGAGGTGGAGGTGGAAATCGCCCCCGAGGAACTGCGCATCGACGTCTTCCGTTCGGCCGGCCATGGGGGACAGAGCGTCAACACCACCGATAGCGCCGTGCGCATCACCCACCTGCCCACCGGCATCGTGGTCACCTGCCAGGACGAGCGCTCCCAGTTGCAGAACCGGGCCCGGGCCCTGGCCGTGCTGCGCGCCCGCCTCTACGCGATGGAGGAGGAAAAGCGCCGGCGGGAACTGGGCGAAAAGCGCCTGGCCCAGATCGGGAGCGGGGAACGGGCAGAGAAGATCCGTACCTATAACTTTCCTCAGGACCGGGTGACCGACCACCGCCTGGGACGCAACTTCAGCAACCTGCCGGCCATCCTGGACGGCCATCTGGACGAGATCATCGAGGCCCTGACGCTCCAGGACCAGGCCGAACGGCTGGCGACGGTTATGCGTTAATCGTTGAGCGTTTGGCGTTCCAGCCACCGGCCTGCCCGCCGAAAGGAGCCATCTTGACCCATCAGGAAATATCCCCTCCGACGCCGGACCTGAAGCGCCGCTTTCTCAACTGGCGTACCCTGCTTTCCTTCGTCCTAGCCGCCACCTTGATCGCCTTGACCATCTGGCTGGGCAAGATCGACCTGGGCCAAGTATGGGGCTATGTCCAGCAAGCCGACCCCTGGTTTTACCTTCTGGGTTTCTTGGGCTTTTACATTACCTTCCCCTTGCGTGCTTGGCGCTGGCGGCTGCTCCTCCAGAACGCTTCGGCGGAAGAGGATGCTCCCCCTCCCCGCCTTCCCGATCTCACGGAGATCATCTTTCTCTCCTGGTTCGCCAATTGCCTCATCCCGGCCAAACTCGGCGACCTCTACCGGGGTTACCTCCTGAAGCAGACCAGCGGGGCCTCCTTTTCCCGCACTATCGGAACGATCTTTGCCGAACGGGTGCTGGATATGGTCTTTTTGTTCCTTCTCATGCTTGCCGCCGGCCTGGCCACCTTTGGCCCCCACATCCCGTCCGGAGCGACGGCCGCTATGGTCTACGGGGTCGGAGTGACCCTATCGGTGGTCGCCATAGGTGTCCTCCTGGGATTGCGCTTCTTCGGGCCGGCCCTGCGAAGGCTTCTGCCGACCCGCTTCCACGGCATCTACGACCGCTTCCTTGAGGGCACCCTCCTCTCTTTCCGCCGGCGGCACCTCCCCCTTCTCCTGGGGCAAACTGCCCTGGTCTGGGTACTGGAGAGCCTGCGCTTCTACTGTGTCCTCCTGGCTTTCCCGGAGGCCATCCCCCTGGGGCTGCCGGTGGTGGTCTTTATCGCCCTGGCCAGTTCGCTCCTGACCACGCTGCCCATCTCCCCGGCCGGCCTGGGGGCCGTGGAGGCGATGTTCGGCTGGGTCGTCCCGCTTTTCCTGGCGATGGGCCCTGAGCAGGCCCGCCCCATCGGCTTCGCCCTGGGTATGCTCGACCGCACCATCAACTACTGGAGCATCCTCCTCCTGGGGTTCATCGTTTTCCTGGTGAGCAAAAAGAAGTAGGGGCAACCCAGGCAGGTTACCCCCACGGGCAAGCCGTGTGGTTGCCCTTGAGTAACCCCACGGGCGACCACGAGGGTCGCCCCTACCATCAAAAATCGGGGCGAGGCCGGCCAGGCCTCGCCCCGGTGCTATTCTCCGCCCTGGGAGGCAGGGTCCGGCCCGCCCCCCAGGCATCGTTCCCTATGGGAAGGTATACCCCTTGAGCACCAGCGGCAGGTAGATGGTGTAGAACAGATTGAAGAGTATGTAGAGCAGTATGGGGATGATGAGGCCCTCGGCAAGCTGGACCTTCATTATGAAGAACATGTAGCTGAAGTTCGCAAGCGCGAATAGTGAGGCGATTGCTGTGAATATGAGCAGGTCTTTTGGGAAGGCGTGCACAACCTCTCTCCATTCAAAGCCATTCTGACGTGGCCTGAACTGCGGCTCCCTCACAAAGAAGAGTGGGATAAGGGAAAGGAGTGCTATCGCGCCCGCAACCACTATTATGAGCCAGTAGTCAACTTTAATGTAGAGCATCACGAGCGCAACTGCGGCAGAGCCCAAAAGCGCGCCAGCTGTATCGAGC
>JASFBA010000107.1:0-4107 GCA_036172265.1 Chloroflexia bacterium | reverse complement strand
CCGAAATCCCAGAGGAAGGATACCGCCCCGGAAGTGGTGTTGGTGAAGGTAACCGTCCCACAGGAGGGATTGGGACCGGAGTCGAAAGAAGCGACGGGGACATCGTATACGGTGAGATCTTCCTGGGAGGCGTCAAACCCGCACTCGTTCTGCACCATCAGTGTAACCGGATAGGTGCCGGTAGCGGTATAGACGTGGGTGGGGTGGGTCGTCCCGGTCACGCTCCCGGTCTTGTCGCCGAACTCCCAGGTGTAGAAAGCCGTCCCGCTCACCTGGGAGGTGTCGGTGAAGAAGATGGGAAGGTTTACGCAGGCCGGGACAGAGTGTTCAAAGGAGGCAGAGGGGACGTCCCATACCGGAAGCGTCCGGGAGAAGGTGTCCGTCCCGCAGCCGGTCGTGGCCGTGAGGACAACGTCGTAGAGCCCCGCTTCGGTGTAGGCATGGGTGGGGTTCTTCAGGGTGGAAGTATAGCCGTCGCCGAACGTCCAGAGGTAGGAGACGGTCCAGGTGCTCACCGTAGTGTTGGTTAGAACGACGGTGCTGCCCACACAGTACGGGGCGGGAGAGACCTCGAAGGAGGCTTCCGGCGGATAGCAGATATAGGCCCACTTCAGGTTGGCCTCCGTACCGTCGTAGAAGGCGACATACGGCCGGCCAGACGTGTCCAGGGAAAGCGACGCGTGCAGCCCGACGATGCCGGAAGCATAGACCGTTTGGAAGTGCCAGGCGCTCCCGTCGTAATGGGCATACCGGAGGTCGCCCTCTGCAACATCATAGTAGGCGATGTGAGGAAGGTCGGAAGCATCCAGGGCGAGGGAAGCGTACTGGCCGACATTCCCCTGGTCATCCACGACCTCGATGTGCCAGGTACTGCCGTCGTAGCGGGCGTACTTCAGGTCAGAGTTCGAGGCATCGTAATAGGCGATGTGCGGGTGCCCGGAGGAATCCAGGGAAAGCGACGCATAACTTCCTACGTCTCCCGCCGTATCTACCACCTCGGTGTGCCACCCTCCCGCGTCTTTCCAAGCGTGCTTGAGGTCGCCGGATGTGGCATCGTAGTAGGCCACGTGTGGCCGGCCGGACGTGTCGAGGGAGAGTGACGCATACTGTCCCACGTTGCCGGACGGAATCTCCTCCACCACTTCCTTATACCACACCATCCCGTCGGACCAGGCGTATTTGAGGGTTCCCCCGGTGGCGTCGTAGTAGGCCACGTGTGGCCAGCCGAGCGTGTCCAGGGAAAGCGACGCGTACTTTCCCACATCGCCCACAGAGTCCACCGTGGTGACAGCCCAGGAGGTCCCCGTCCAGGAGGCGTACTTGAGATCGCCAGATGTGGCGTCGTAGTAAGCGATTTTTGGGCGTCCCCAGGAATCCAGCGAAAGCGACGCGTACTCTCCCACATCGCCGGTGGCATCCACCGTCTCGACGGACCACTTTTCCCCGTCGTGGTAGGCGTACCTGAGGTCGCCGGATGTGGCATCGTAGTAGGCCACGGCCGCCTGGCGGTCGGAGGGGAAGAGGCGGAGGGAGGCATAGCGCCCGACCTCTGTAGATGGGTCAATCGTTTCGACGGCCCAGTCCCACTGCGTCCCGGCGTAGAAGGCGTGGTCTTTTGCTCCGGCCGGCAGGAGGGCGAAAAGAAGCAGGAAGAGAAGCCCGATGGAGCCGAATGCCCTTACCCATTTGCTCCCATATCTGCCGTTTTTTCGTCCTTTGCGCATTGTTTCCTCCTTGCATAATAAAAACATTCCTGCCATCGGTCGGGGGGCGAGCCCTCATTCGCCTTTCTTCACCTCTTCCTGAGGTACTTCCAAGGCGGGGCCGGGTTTCGTCCTGGGACGTGGGCGAAAGCGTCCCGGCCGGCGAATCGGCCTCCTGGCCTCTCCTTTCCTCTTCCACCGGGCTGTTTGCTTTGCCCTTTTCACCTGATCGGCGGGATGGGCCCTTTTTCGCCTGCGCCGGAGGCGGCTGGCCAGGAGAAGCATGCCCAGAGCCGAGGTGCTCAAGAAGACGGCCGGGCCGAGGCGTCGGTTCAGTGGCGTCGGGAGAAGGAGGAGCGGCAAGGTGCCGAGGAAGGGGAGCCAGGGAGGGAGACTCCGGGCCAGCAGCGCCGCTCCCAAAAGGACCAATCCCAGGACGACTCCCCATAGTCGTATCGGATCAAGGGGTTCCCGCAGCGTAGCCGCCGTCGGGTTACAGAGCAGGTAGAGGGCTAGCAGGGCCGCCCCAACCCACAGGAGCAGGGTCGAGCCAAGGAGGTCTCTCTTCATTTCCATAGCCAGCCTTCCACTAGCGGCAGCAAGTGTTCTACCAGCCGCCACACCCAGACCCAGCCGGTCCCCAGGAGAACCAGCCCCTCGAAGAGGCCACCCCGAACGACGCGGCGGGGCCCCCAAGGTGGGAAATAGGCCCAGTAGTAGGGACGCAGGATGGCCAGGGGACGGATGCCACCGTTACAAAGGTCCAGGAGGAGGTGGGAAAGCCATCCTCCCAGGAAGGAGACGTAGAGCAAAGGAAAAGCGCCGATGCCTCCTACCCATCCCACCAGGCCCACCAGGCTGCCCAGGACGAAGAGAACCTCCAGCCCGTGCCAGGGGCCGCGTTCCTGGGCCAGGGCAGAGGCGCCGGCCAGGAAGGTGCCATCATACCCTCGGGCCCGCATTTCCCGGGCCAGGCGGATAAAGCCGTACTCCAGTTCGGGGATGGCAGCACCGATCGCCCCGGCGGAGAGGGCTGTCTCCCAACCGAGCGGCAACCCCACTACCAGGGCCATCCCGGCTCCGGCCGCGCCGCCGGCCGCCAGATGGGTCAGCGCCTTCATATCTTCCCTCCTCTCGCCCAAAGCAGCCGTTCCAGGCCGAGGAGCGGATCCACCACGGCCACCTCATGTCCCTCTCGGCGCAACGCTTCGGCCACTGCAGCCACCACGGCCTCATCCTCTCCGCCCAGCACGGCCGGCCCTTCCAGGTGTAGCGTGATGCCCCCCAAGAGAGGGGTTACATCGGCCGTCCAGTTTTCCGTCAGCAGGTCTGGCACTTGTACTGGCAGGAGCACCCGGCGTTCTCGGCGAAGGGCTTCGGCGACGACCAGGCGATAGAGCAATTCCAGCCCCGGCGGAACAGGGCGCGGTTCGGCCATCCCCTCCGGACCGAAGGAGGCTACCTCCCAGGCAAAAGCGCCCAGGTAGAGGGCCACGCCTTCGGGGACGGGGCTCCCGGCGCATACGGCGACGACGGGCGGGATGAGGTAGGCCGAGGGGAGGGAGGACGGAAGTTCCGGGGCCTCCTCCAGCGGCGGTAGGGCGACCAGGGCCGGCCGGCCTTTGGCCAGACGGGCCAGGAGTTCCCACCATATCGTCCAGCCTTCCGCATCCCAACGAGCCACCCGTTGCACCCGGGGGCCGGCCCGCTCCAGGGCTTCCCGGCCAAGGGATTGCTCGAAAAAAGCGGCCGGAAGAGTCCTTCGCCCTTCCTCCGTCTGCAGGTGCAGGGTGAAGAGACCGTGGGCTAGGCAGTACTTTTCCGCCATTTTCTTCTCCTCCCTTTACCACTCTCCGCAATCCCGCTCCGCAAAACGCAGCGCCCGCTGCGGCTTCGGGGTAATGTCGAGGAAGACAAAGCGCAGCGGCTCGGTGTAAGATACTTCCACCACGATCGGGTCGCCCACATGGGCGCAGGAGGAGTTTCCGCCGGCGATATGAACCTGGTAGGTGTAGGAGAGGCCGACCATGTCGCCCCGGAGGCTCATCTCGATGGCTTTTTTTACCTCCGGGCCGTCCCGCCCGAGGACGGCCGCCGTTTCCGCCCCTACTTCGGCCGCCTCCCCCAGGGCGGTATAGGCCCGGAAGACAAAGTAGCCGTGGACGATCCCCAGCACAAGGAGCATCACCGGGAGGATCACCAGGGCAAACTCCACGAGGGCCTGGCCTCCGGCACAGCGAAGACGCGCCCAGGGTGCGGAACGTCGAACCTTGAACTCCGAACTCATCACGGCTGCACCTCCACGGCATCTTCCACCTCGACGCGGATGGTGACCTCGGCGAAGAAGGCCGCCGTCGGCACGTTCAGCCCGACGGCCACAAAGGGGCGGTCGTACTGGCATTTC
>JASFBA010000106.1:0-6287 GCA_036172265.1 Chloroflexia bacterium | reverse complement strand
GGAGGGGATAATGCGCCTCCGAGCCATGCTTCGCGCCCTGCGCCTCATCGGGCCGCGAGCGGCCTTGCGAGCCGTCGGCTATACCCTCCTCCGCGACCGGCTGGACTTTCGCCTCCCTTCGGCCGGCCCCTTCCTTCCCCCGGGAAACCTTCGGGAGGCCACGCCTGCCTCCGGCGGAGGTTGTTTCCGCTTCGCCCGCGCCGAACTGGAGGTCCGTTTCCTGGCCCCCGACCTGGTCCGCGTCACCTGGGGGAGAGGGCTTTTGCCCATCCCTTACGCCATTGCCCGCGATGATTGGCTCCCGGTTGAAATTTCCTGGCGTCAGGCCGGCAAGGATTATGCGCTTTCCAGCGGTGAACTGGAGGTCGTTGTGGAGGCGGATGGGGGGCTGGTTTTCCGGGACCCGGCCGGCCGTGCCCTGCGCCGGGACTTTCCTCCCCGCCGTCGGCGCCGGGAATGGGTGCACTGGGCCGATCTCCGCCCGGAGGAGCACCTCTACGGCCTGGGAGAGCGTGCCGCTCCCCTCAACCTGCGCGGAGGAACGTATTGTATGTGGAACGGCGACCCCCTGGGCGGGTACGGCCCGGGCGTGGACCCCCTCTACCTGGGCATTCCGGTCTACTTGGGGTTGCATCAGGAGGGAAGTTATTTGCTTTTTTATGAAAACTCCTACCGCGCCGGCTTCCGCTTCAAGGACCTGGCCCGGGCCTACTTCCCCGGCGGCAGCCTGCGCTACTACTTCATCCCCGGCCCGCCGGAACGGGCCCTCCGACGTTACGGCGAACTCACCGGCCGGCCGCCTCTCCCGCCCCGCTGGGCCCTCGGCTACCACCAGTCTCGCTGGGGCTACCGCGAACAGGAAGAGGTGCGTGCCCTCTTGAAAAACTTTCTCGACCACGACCTTCCGCTGAGTGTCATCCATCTGGATATCGACTATATGGATGGCTTCCGGGTCTTTACTGTGGACCGCAGCCGTTTCCCCGACCTGCCTGCCCTGGCCCGAGAACTGGCTGAACACGGCGTCCGTCTGGTAGCCATCCTGGACCCCGGTGTCAAGCGCGACCTGAATTACGACCTTTTCTGCGAAGGCCTGGAATCCGGCTATTTTTGCACCTTGCCCAACGGGGAGGTGCTCTATGCCCTGGTCTGGCCGGGATGGTGCGCCTTCCCCGATTTTACCGACCCCGTCGTCCGGGCCTGGTGGGGGAAGCAGTACTCGCGCTTCCTCGAATGGGGCATCGCCGGCTTCTGGCACGATATGAACGAGCCTTCCGTCCATACCGACTGGGGCGATTCGACCTTTCCCCTTCCCACCCGCCATGTCCTGGAAGGCCGCGGGGGAGACCACCGGGAGGCCCACAACCTCTACGGCCTCCTGATGAACCGGGCCGCCTACGAGGGTCTGCGTCAGCACCGGTCGGATATGCGTCCCTTCCTCCTTTCTCGCTCTGGCTGGGCCGGCCTGCAGCGCTACGCTTGGAACTGGACCGGCGATACCGAAAGCACCTGGGAGGCCCTGCGGCAGACGATTCCCACCGTCCTGGGGCTGGGCCTTTCGGGCATCCCCTATACCGGCCCCGACATCGGCGGTTTCAGCGGCCACCCCTCGGCCGAACTCTTCATCCGCTGGTTCCAAATGGCAACTTTCCTTCCCTTCTTCCGCACCCATTCCGCCTGGGATATGCCGCCCCGCGAGCCCTGGACCTGGGGCGAACCGGCCCTGAGCATCATTCGCCATTTTTTACGCCTGCGCTATCGCCTTATGCCGTACCTCTATACCCTGGCCTGGGAGGCTTCCCAGACCGGCTATCCGCTCGTCCGCCCTCTCTTCTGGCCCGACGGCCGGGACCCCGCCCTCTGGGACGTACAGGACGCCTTTTTCCTGGGAGATGCGCTCTTGGTAGCCCCTATTTTGGAAGAGGATGCCCGCTCGCGTCAGGTGACTCTGCCCGAGGGGCGGTGGTACGACTTCTGGGAGGACGGGGTGTATAAAGGGCCGGGGACGATTTCCCTCGCCGCCCCTTTGGAGCGCATCCCACTCCTGGTGCGGGCTGGGAGTGTCCTGCCGATGGAGGAGGAGGGCCGGCTGGTCCTGCACCTTTACCTGCCGGCGGAAGACGAAGGCGGCGGCTTCCTCTACAGCGATGCCGGCGACGGCTACGGCCCCTGGCGGCTGGAGCGCTTCCGCCTGCGCCGCTCTGAGGATGCTTTGGAGATGGATTGGGAGGCGGAGGGGGACTATCCCTTCCCCTGGCCGGGCCTGCGCCTTGCCTTCCACGGTGTTCGGGCCGGAAACCTTCGGATTGACGGGCGCGAGTACGGCTCCGTCCGGAGGGAGGTGGAGGCAGGCCCCTTCCGTCTGTTGCGCCTGGAGGGGCTGGACGTGGAGGATGTCGGAAGATAACCTGCTGGGGAAGATGGATTTTCCCCATCGCCGCTACAACCCGCTGTGTGGGGAGTGGGTATTGGTTTCCCCGGAGCGGCTGCAGCGGCCCTGGCTGGGGTTGGAAGAACCGCCTCCGCAGGAGGCCCGTCCGCCCTACGATCCCACCTGCTATCTCTGTCCGGGCAACGAGCGGGCCGGCGGCCGGCGCAACCCTTCCTATGAGCACACCTTTGTTTTTGACAACGACTTTCCCGCCCTCCAACCCGGGGCACCTTCGGGACATTACGCGCCCCATCCCCTCCTCCGGGCTATGGGGGAACCGGGCCTCTGTCGGGTGATCTGCTTTTCCCCGCGACACGACCTCACCCTGGCCGAGATGCCCCTGGAGGAAGTCCGTCGCGTGGTGGAGGTCTGGGCAGAGCAGGTGGAGGAGTTAAGGCGACGTTTCCGCTGGGTGCAGGTCTTTGAGAACAAAGGTGCCCTGATGGGGTGTTCCAACCCCCACCCGCACGGCCAGGTCTGGGCCACGCGCACCCTGCCCACCGAACCGGCCCGTGAGGATCGCCGGCAACGGGCCTATTGGCGAAAGCACGGCCGGCCGCTCCTCCTGGACTATGCCGAAGCGGAGGAACAGGCCGGGGAACGCCTGGTCCTGGAGAACGAGCACTGGCTGGTTCTGGTTCCCTTCTGGGCAGTCTGGCCCTTTGAGACGCTCCTCCTCCCCCGTCGCCATGTCCGGCACCTTCCCGACCTGGAAGAGGACGAACGGGAGGCGCTGGCCTCGATTCTCAAGTGCCTGCTCGTCCGCTACGATAGCCTCTTCCAGACCTCTTTCCCCTACTCGATGGGATGGCACGGCGCACCAAGCGGTCGAGGGGATGTTTCCCACTGGCAACTTCACGCCCATTTCTATCCACCGCTTCTGCGCTCGGCCACGGTGAAAAAGTTCCTGGTGGGCTACGAGATGCTGGCGGAGCCCCAGCGCGACCTGACGCCGGAGGAGGCGGCCGAACGACTGCGTGCTCCCTCGACCTTCCCTCCCCGTCCCCTTGCCCCTCTCCCATCGGAAGAAAGGAGAGGGGTGAGGGAGGCCTTCCAGCAGCATTTTGATGCTCCGCCGGAGGTCGTGGCCTTTGCCCCCGGCCGGGTCAACCTGATCGGCGAGCATACCGATTACAACGAGGGCTGGGTCCTGCCGGCCGCGCTAGACCTGGGGACGTTGGTTGCTGCCCGGAGGCGCCCGAACGGCCGGCTGCGGATGGTGGCGCTGCGCCTGGGGGCGGCCGACGAGGTGGCATTGGCGGAACTGCGCCCTCCGAGCGGCCCGCGCTGGGCCCGTTACCTCCGGGGCGTGGCGGCGCTTCTCCTGGAGGCGGGGTGTGTTTTCCCCGGTGCCGACCTCCTGGTGGACGGCGATTTGCCGCTGGAGGCCGGCCTTTCCTCCTCGGCCTCGCTGGAACTGGGGGCGGCGCTGGCTCTGGCGGCACTGGCCGGCTGCTCCCTTGAACGCCGGGCGCTGGCCCTCCTTTGCCGGCAGGCCGAAAACGAGTTTGCTGGCGTGCCGTGCGGGGTGATGGACCAGGTGGCGGTGGCGCTGGGAAAGGCCGG
The DNA here is from genome assembly GCA_036172265.1 of Chloroflexia bacterium. Lineage (GTDB taxonomy): Bacteria > Chloroflexota > Chloroflexia > DTKN01 > DTKN01 > JASFBA01. The sequence goes on along the minus strand of JASFBA010000106.1, from coordinate 2,293 downwards.
ATACGCCCTACTCCTGGACTGTCGCACGCTGGAGGTCGAGCCTGTACCGATCCCGCCGGAGGTGCGCCTCCTCATCCTGGATAGCGGGGTGCCCCGTTCCCTGGCCGCCTCGGCCTATCGAGAGCGTCGGGCCGAGTGCGAGGAGGCGGTGCGGCTATTGCGGAGGGCCTATCCCCAGGTACGCGCCCTACGCGATGTTGCTCCGGAGATGTTGCTCGAAGCGCGGGAACTTCCGGAGGTGCTCCGGCGGCGGGCGCGGCATGTGGTGGGTGAGAACCGGCGGGTGCTGGAAAGCGTATCCGCCCTGCGCGCCGGCGACCTGGAGGCCTTCGGCCGGCTGATGGATGCCTCGCACGAGAGTTTGCGCGACGACTTTGAAGTGAGCGGACCGGAACTGGACCTCCTGGTGGGAATCGCCCGTCGGCAGCCGGGCGTCCTGGGGGCGCGGCTCACCGGGGCCGGCTTCGGCGGCTGCGCCATCGCCCTGGTCTGTGCGGAGCAGGCAGGGCCGGCCGCCGAGGCCGTCCTGAAGGAATATCGAAGGCGGAGCGGGCGTGAGGGTCGGGCCTGGGTCTGTGTGCCGGCCGAGGGGGCCCGCCTGGTGGATTGGCGATGAAGAACCTTCTTCCCATCTTTGTCCAGGTGATTCTTCCGCTGTCGCTGGTCTGGGGTGCGGGCTTTCTGGGGCGCCGTCTGCTCCATCTGGACCCCCGGCCGTTTTCCCGGGCCGGCCTCTACCTCTTGACGCCGGCGGTGATCTTTACCACGCTGATGGAGGCCGAGATCACCCTCCAGGAGAGCGGGCGTATTCTGCTTCTTGTCCTGCTGCTGGCCTGTTCATTGGGGCTTTTGGGCCGGTTGCAACTCTATTTCCTGCGCCTTTCTCCCGATGAAGGCAGTGCCTTTCTCCTCTCGGCCGTCTTTATCAACTCGGTGAACTATGGCTTCCCGGCCACGCTGCTGGCGCTGGGGCCGGAGGGGCTGGAGCGGGCGGCGGTCTTTGCCGTAGGGCACGCCTTTCTGGTCAACACGGCCGGCGCCTACATCGCTGCCCGGGGGCGAACCGGGAGCGTTCGGGAGGCACTCTTGCAAGTGGCGCGCATCCCTATGCTCTATGCGGTGGCGCTGGCGGTCCTTTTGCGGTTGGCCGGCTTCTCTTTCAGCGGCACCTTTTTCCTCTGGGGCATCGAGATTCCGCTCCTCCCCAGCCTCTACCAGGCGGTGAAACTCCTTTCCCAGGCGGCCATCCCGGTCTTTATGCTGGTCCTGGGGATGCAACTCGGCATCGAGGATGCCGACCCCTTGCCCCGCCGTCTATACCTTCCGCTCCTTCTGGCCGGCCTGACCCGCCTGGTCTTTTCCCCACTCCTGGCCTGGGGATTGACCTTCCTCCTGGGGTTGGAGGGGATGGCGGCCCGTGCCTCCATCCTGGAGGCGGCCATGCCCAGCGCCGTGATCACGGTTATCTTGGCTACCGAGTTCGACGCTCAACCATGCCTGGTCTCTCGAGTGGTGCTCTGGACGACCCTCGGAAGCATGGCCACGCTCACCCTGCTCCTGAGCCTGTGGCGTTAGGCAGCATTTCCGCCCGCCGCTAACGCATCTGCGATAGGGACAACCCTCGTGGTCGCCCGCTCAGGGCAACTACGAGGGTTGCCCCTGCCCATTACCACGAACGCCCGACCAGCGGCAGGTAGATGCGGTACGGCCACTCAAGCACCCGCACCGGCAGATGCCCCACCGCCTCCCCGCCGCAGAGGTTCGTCCCCGTCACCGTGACCGTGTACGTCCCGGTCATGGCCCAGGAGTAGACGGCGGTCGGGCCGACCGTGCCGTTATCCCAGGTGAAGGTGATGGGGAGCGAGGCCGTGATCGGAAGCGGGGAGGCCCGGTAAGTGCCTTCTTGCCCTGCCAGGAGCGCCCCCGGCCCGGAGATGGCCACCCCGGAAACCGGGATGCACTCTCCCCAGGCGTACTTCAGGTCGCGGTTGGTCTCGTCGTAGTAACTGATGTGCGGCCGGCCGTTCGAATCCAGGGCCAGGGAGGTGTCCTTGCCCACGTCTCCTGCGCTATCCACCGTCTCGATGTGCCAGGAGGCGCCGTCAAAATAGGCGTACTTCAGGTCGCCGTTGGTCCGGTCGTAGTAACTGATGTGCGGCCGGCCGGCCGAATCCAGGGCCAGGGAGGTGTACTTGCCCACGTATCCTTCGCTATCCACCGTCTCGATGTGCCAGGTCGAGCCGTCGAAGGAGGCGTACTTCGACGCAACCAACTACGACCTGAAGTACGCCTC
>JASFBA010000105.1:0-38309 GCA_036172265.1 Chloroflexia bacterium | reverse complement strand
ACACGCCTTGGGCCGAGCGGCCCGGCCCGCCGGCCGAAAACGAGGCCGGCCTATCCCCCCCCAGGGGAGATTTGGCGGGGTGGCCTCCGCCGAGCGGCCCGCCCCGCCGGATGGGGGATGAGGACGGGTGCCCACCGGGTTAGGCCAGGGCACGGGGACACTTTGACGCCGGCGGTAGCGCCTTTCTGCGGGGGTTTCGGGGGGCATGCCATGCCCCCCGACGGGGGTGCAGGGGGCAGAGCCCCCGACAAAGGGGCCGGCCGGCGCTTCGGGACACGCCTTGGGCCGAGCGGCCCGGCCCGCCGGCCGAAAACGAGGCCGGCCTATCCCCCCCCAGGGGAGATTTGGCGGGGTGGCCTCCGCCGAGCGGCCCGCCCCGCCGGATGGGGGATGAGGACGGGTGACCACCGGGTTCGGCCGGGCCACGGGGACACTTTGACGCCGGCGGCAGCGCCTTTCTGCGGGGGGCTTCGGGGGGTATGCCATACCCCCCGAAGGGGGTGCAGGGGGCGGAGCCCCCTGCGAAAAGGCCGGCCGGCGTTTCGGGGTACGCCTTGGGCCGAGCGGCCCGGCCCGCCGGCCGAAAGCGAGGCCGGCCTATCCCCCCAGGGGGGATCCGGTGGGACGGCCTCCACCGAACGGCCCGGCCGGGAAAACTATATCTTCTCCAACCGGGCATAGCCGGCCAGGAGACGCTTGATGCCGTGGGAAAAAAAGGCTACCGTCAGTTCCCAGTCGTTGCCCAGGGCCGCAACCGAAAGGATGATCCCCTCGCCGAAGGTGGGATGGCGCACCCGCTGGCCCGTGGTGAAAGTGTCATTGCTTGATCGGGCTTCAGGGACGGCAACCTTTCCTAGCCGCATCGCCGGGGCGGCAGGCTGTTCCCGGACGCGCTCCGGGCGGGTTCGCTTCGGTTCCTCCCGCCGTCCGGCCTCCTCCGCAAGCAGCGAGGCCAGGAAACGCGAGGGGGCCCGTACTTCCGCATTGCCGAAAAGGGTGCGCTTGAACGCCCGAAAGAGGTAAAGCCGTTCCTTGGCCCGCGTCATCCCTACGTAACAGAGGCGACGCTCTTCCTCCAGTTCCTCCTGGTCCCCCATCGAGCGGGCGTGGGGAAGCAACCCTTCCTCCATCCCGGCGATAAATACCACGGGGAACTCCAGCCCCTTGGCCTGGTGCAGTGTGATCAGGGTGACGGCGTCGTTGCGCTCGTCGTATTCATCGATGTCGGCGATGAGAGCCGTCTGTTCCAGGAAGGCGGCCAACCCTTCTCTTGGCGGAAGGGCGGAATATTCCTGGGCTACGGTGCGGAGTTCCTGGACATTCTCCCAGCGCTCCTGCCCCAGTTCACGGTCCTCCAGGAGATAGGTCCGGTATTCGATCTGTTGCAAAAGTTCATCGAGCAGTTCGACCAGGGGGAGACGGCTGGCTTGCCGGATGAGGCCGTTCAGGAGGTCACGGAAGGCTCGTAAGGAGCGGGCAGCCCGCACATTTATCGGCAGATCCTCCGGCAGGGGATCCTCGGGGCCACCCAGTTCCTCCAAGAGGTCGTACATCGGCCGGCCTTTTTCTACCGCCCAGGCCCGCCAAGCCTCGACCGTGCGCGGGCCGATCTCCCGAGGCGGCACATTGATGATGCGCAGGAGACTCACGCTGTCGTAGGGGTTGAGCAGGAGGCGCAGGTAAGCCAGGATGTCGCGTACCTCGCGGCGCTGGTAGAACCGGGTGCCGCCGACGAGCCTGTAACGCAGGCCGTAACGTAAGAAAGCCTCCTCAAAAGCCCGCGACTGGGCGTTCGTCCGGTACATCACGGCGATGTCGCCGGGCCGGTAGCCTTCCTCCAGCAACCGGGTGATCTCATCGGCCACCTGCTGGGCCTCATCGCGCTCATCGTAAGCCTCCCGGATGACGATCGGTGCCCCCTCCGGGTTCTCGGTCCAGAGGTTCTTCTTGTAGGGCCGCTTCTGGCTTCCGGCGATGACGTTCCCGGCCGCCTGGAGAATGCGCCGGGTAGAGCGATAGTTCTGTTCCAGGAGAAAAACCCGGCTTTCGGGAAAGTCACGCTCAAACTCCAGGATGTTCCGCAAGGTGGCCCCCCGCCAGGCGTAGATGGCCTGTTCCTCATCCCCGACAACAAAGAGGTTGCGATAGCCCCCCGAAAGGTGGCGGACCAGGACGTACTGGGCATGATTGGTGTCCTGGTATTCGTCCACCAGGACGTGCTGAAAGCGCCTCTGGTAACGCTGGAGTACCTTCGGACACCCCTCGAAGAGCCGCACCGTCCACATCAGGAGGTCGTCGAAGTCGAGGGCGTGGTTCTCCTGGAGTTTGCGCTGGTAGATCCGGTAGACACGAGCGGCGATCTCCTGCCAGTAACTTGCAACTCTCTCGGCATAGGCTTCGGGGTCCAGAAGTTCGTCTTTGGCCCGGCCGATCTCGTAGAGGATGGAAGCCGGGGCATACTGCCTCTCGTCCAGGCCGAGTTCGCGCATCGCCTGACGCACCAAGCCGAGTTGGTCATCGTCGTCGTAGATGATAAACTGGGGATCGAGGCCCAGGTGGGAGGCCTCCACCCGCAGGAAACGGACGCAGATGGCGTGAAAGGTGCCCACCGTCAGACGACGGACCTGCTCCTCTCCCAGAAGGCGGACTAGGCGCTCGCGCATTTCCCGGGCGGCCTTGTTGGTGAAAGTGACGGCCAGGATGCCCTGGGGACGCACGCCGCAGACGCGCACCAGGTAGGCCACCCGGTAGGTGAGGACGCGGGTCTTGCCCGAACCGGGGCCGGCCAGCACGAGCACCGGCCCCCCCAGGGCCTCTACCGCCTGACGTTGCTGTGGGTTCAGTTCGTTCAGAAAATCGGCCTGGGCCACCAGGTTTCCACCCCCTCTGCTTTTGGCCGCATCATAACACCCTGGACAGCCGCTGTCAAACGCCTTGTATTGCTCTGCCGCCGAGAACGCTGGGAATTCCCAATGACCAACGAACCACCGTTTTACAACTCTTTCTCCCTGTGGTAAAATAGGCTCAACTTCCCCGGAACGCAGGAGGTATCGGTGCCGGGCGATATCTTCAGCCGCATTGCGGTCATTGGTGGACTGATCCTCATCGGAGCCCTGCTGCGGCGGGCGCAGATTCTGCGCGCCGAGCACGCCGCCTTGCTCAACATTCTGGTAATGAATTTGACCCTGCCGGCCACCGTCTTCCTGGCCGTGCTGAGCCTGCGACACGTGGGCAAGAGTTGGCTGGAACTGCTTCGGGTGCCGCTGGTGGCCTATCTGGTGACCGCTCTGTGCGGCCTGCTGGCCTATTTCCTCTCGCGCCGAATGGGTCTGGATCGCCGTCGGGCCGGCGTCTTTATCCTCCTGGCTATGCTGGGCTCCACCGCCTTCCTGGGCTACCCGATGAAGGACGCCCTGTACCGTCCCGGGGGAGAGGAGCCCTTGCCGGCCGAGTGCTCTTCTTGCTCGGAACAGGAGGAAATCTGTTTGACCTATCGGGAGAAACACCCCCAGGAATGCGCCATCTACGACGAGGCCAACGCTACTGCCGTCTTCTATAGCGAACTCGGCACCTTGATCCCCCTGCTGACCGTTGCCGTCGTAGTGGCCTCGCGTTACGGTGAGGGGGAACGTTTCTCCTGGCGCAACCTGCTGGCCGTACTCAAATCCGGGCCCTTTGTCGCCTTTCTCATCGGGCTGCTCTTTTATAACGAAGGGATCCCCGGCATTATCACCGGCATCCTGGGCGTGCTCTCCCAAGTCACGGTCCCGCTCATTATGCTTTCCCTGGGCATCACCGTCCGCTGGGGCGACTTCTTCGGCCGGCAGGCCCGGGCCATCCTAGCCGTGAGCGCACTCAAACTGCTTCTATCCCCCGCCCTGGCTTTTCTCTTCTGCCTGTTCCTGGGATTGAGCGGCCAGATGCGCTCCGTCACCATCCTGATGGCCGCATTGCCCCCTCTAATGCTCTCCCTCTCTTACGCCAACCAGTATCGCCTGGACGTCGAGTTCGCCAGCAACGCCCTCTTCGCCAGTTTCTTCTTCGGCGCGATTACCCTGCCGATCCTCGTTTCCCTCTTTCCCCATGCGGCGGCCGAGGCTGTCCAAGGGATGCTGTCTTCAACACCGTTCATCGCCTTCTCTCCCCGTTAGTGGGGGGAAATGCCCGGAGGAAAGGCTATGCTGGATTTGCAACTCATACGCGAACGGCCCGATTACGTCAAGGCGCAAATCGCCCGTCTGCATACCGAGGCTCCCATTGACGAAATCCTGGAAGCAGACCGCCGGCGGCGGGAACTTTTGACCGAACTGGAGGGATTGCGGGCTCAGATCAACGCCGCCTCGAGGGAAATTGGCCGCATCCGGGACCCGGATGAGCGACAGACCCTGGTGGAACAGGTACGGGGTTGGAAGGAACGCCTCCCGTTTCTGGAAAATGAGGTCCGCCGCACGGAGGGGCTTTTGGAAGAACTCCTCCTCCAGGTGCCCAACCTTCCGCATGAAAAAGTCCCCGACGGCCGTGATGAGAGCGAAAACGTGGTCGTGCGCACGGTGGGCGAGCCGCGCCCCTTTGACTTTGAACCTCGGCCGCATTGGGAACTGGGGCCGGCCCTGGACATCCTGGACTTGGAACGCGGAGTCAAGATCTCCGGCTCACGTTTCTACGTCCTCAAGGGCCTGGGGGCGCGGCTGCAACGTGCCCTGATCACCTGGATGCTCGACCTGCACGTCCAGAAGCACGGCTATACCGAAGTCTACCCGCCATACCTCGTGCACAGCGCCTGTATGGTCGGGACCGGAAACCTCCCCAAGTTTGGCGACAACCTCTACCGCGACGCGGAGGAGGACCTCTGGCTCATCCCCACGGCTGAGGTTCCGGTGACCAACCTGCACCGCGAAGAAATCCTGCCTCCAGGCACATTGCCCCTTTACTACGTCGCCTACAGCGCCTGTTTCCGGCGGGAAAAGTTCAGCGCCGGCCGGGACGTGCGGGGTATCAAGCGGGTGCACCAGTTCGACAAGGTGGAGTTGGTCAAAGTGGTCGAACCGGAGACCTCGGACGAAGAACTGGAACGTCTGATCCACGATGCCGAAGAGGTCTGCCAACTCCTGGAGATCCCCTACCGCGTCGTCCAGATGTGCGCTGGCGATCTCTCCTTCGTCGCCGCCATCAAGTACGACATCGAAATGTGGGCGCCGGGATGTGGGGAGTGGCTGGAGGTGAGTTCCTGCAGCAACTTCCGGGATTTTCAGGCCCGGCGGGCCGGCATCCGCTACCGGCCGGCCGCAGGAGAAAGACCGCGTTTCGTCCATACCCTCAACGGTTCGGGTCTGGGCCTGCCCCGCACTTTCATTGCCGTCTTGGAAAACTACCAGAAGGCCGATGGCAGCGTGGTCATCCCCGAGGTGCTGCGGCCGTATATGGGAGGGGTGGAGGTCATCCGACCGCCTGTAAGGCGGGCCTGAGACCGGACTATAACCTTGAGCACCTAGACTGAAGCCAAGGCTACGGGCGGCTGCGAAATAGGGAAGGGCAAGCCGCGTCTATAGCCTACAACAAAGTGAGGAGGTGTAGAGATGAAACGCTTCGTTCGGTATTTGGGATGGGCCGCCGCCCTTTTGCTCGTTTCCTGCGAAATCGCTCCTCCGCCGGTGGGTGCCCCCACCCCTTCTCTTCCTCCGGGTGCCCTTCCTACCCCCACACCGGCCTGGCCACCGGAGGCGCAGGCGCTCCTGAACCGGGCTATCGCCGACCTGGCCGGCCGGCTTGGAATGCCCCCAACCCAGGTGGAAGTGGTGCGGGTGGAACGGGTGGCCTGGCCCGACGGCTGCCTGGGATGTGCCAGACCCGGCCAGATGTGTACCGCCGTTGTCGTCCCCGGCTTCCGCATTATCCTGCAGGCCGCCGGGGAAGAGTACGAGTACCGTACCGATGAGGAGGACACGATCATGCTCTGTCAGCCCAGTACGCAGGTGGGCGACTGGGGGCCGGCCCAGCCGCTGGTGGAGGCGGTGGTGGCAGACTTGGCCGGCCGGTTGAACCTCCCTCCGGAGCAGATCCGCGTGGTGCAGGTCGAGGAGAAGATGTGGCCCGATTCCAGCCTCGGCTGTCCCCAACCGGGGCAGATGTACCTCCAGGTCATCACCCCGGGCTACCAGATCCTCCTGGAGGCCGCCGGCCGGCAGTACGACTACCACACCGGCAGCGAGGCCCGCTTTATCCTGTGCGAGAAGTAGGGGCGCGCCCTTCTGGAAGCAGCGGCAACACAAAAGAGCAGGGGCATAAACCCCTGCTCTTTTGTGTGCCGAAGTACGCCTCCTTCGACGGCATATCCTGGCACATCGAGAGCATGGACATCAACCCCTGCTCTCTGTGCCGAGGGGGGGATTCGAACCCCCACGAGCGCTCTGCCCACTACGCCCTGAACGTAGCGCGTCTGCCAGTTCCGCCACCTCGGCGCTACTTGTAGTATACCACAAAACGGCATTTTTGGCAAATGGGCTTCTTGAACAGGCGTTGAGTACGTTTCCCCGCGACACACAGGTAACACAAAACGGCGTTTTTGGCAAATGGGCTTCTTGAACGGTTCTTTTTTCCATCGGTGCCTTCCCCTCTCTTTTGCCTCTATTTTACCTCATCTCGACAAATTTGGGACACACCCTTTGATCGCTCTCCGACCTTATGCTAAAATATCCCGTCAAAGAGCGTTCTTTGCTGGAGACAGAACATGGGATTCCTTTCGGCCATCGCCTTGGTGATCCAAGTGTCCTTTGGCTTGATCATACTTGTCGCCTTTTTCCTTCATCTTTCCGAGGCACGTCGCTACCTTGGTGTCGGTGCAGTTACCGCCTTGCTCGTCTTTACCCTGGAACTTTTGGAGGTAGCCGTTTCGTCGCTTTTCTTGTCCCCCGCCGGCTATATTTATGTTCTCATACTGGTGCTTTCCTTCCTCCGCATAATGGTCAACACCTCGGTCGGAATGTACTACTGCGCCGCTTTGCAAGTTCCTTCGTTTGCCTTCTGGGAAAGGCTGATTCGGCGGTCTTTTTCGACCTCTCCGCCGGCCGGAGTTTTTCCTTCCCCGGCGGGAGCCGCGGTCGAGGTTTCTCCCGATTCGAGCAGTAAGACCCTTCCGGAGAAGCCTTCCGAACTTTTCCAGCCGCTTATGCCTGAACCGTCGGCCGTTCCTGTTTCTCCCCGCGAAGGGCCGGCCGAAAAGGAGACGATAAACTGGCGGCCGCTTCTGCTTACAACCCTTGCCATAGCCGCCGGTGGCGTGGTCTTTTCTATTATCCTTTTCCTTCTGGTGTCTCCCCGCGTTGCCGACCCTTTTTACAACTTCCCTGACCTGGAACCGGTCCGCCGGGGTCAGGCCCCTTCCCTCATAATAAACATCCTTGCCATGCTCGAAGCCGCTTTGGTGGAGGAAATCGCCTTCCGGATGTGTATTCAGAACTACCTGGCCCGGGTCTTGCGCTTGCCCAAGCACGGCTACTGGCTAGCCATCGTGCTCAGTACGGTATTCTGGGCCTTGGCCCACGGCGAGATGCTGTCCCCGGCCTGGTTCAAACCGGTTCAAATTTTTCCCATAGGCTTGGGCCTGGGTTATCTGTCCAAAAGATGGGGGGTGGAGAGCAGCATCCTGGCCCACGCCGTTTTCAATCTGGTTTTGCTCTTTCTCTCCCCTTGGCTCCTTGGAATATAGTCGGCAGGAGGGGTGGGATGTTGCGCAGCAAGGCCGTCACGGTGGCATTCCTCATCCTCCTGGCAGTAGCGATCCTTAGCATCGGCCTGTCTCGGGCCGAAACCGGCGAACGGCAGGCAGTGCGACAGGTGCTTGGCGGCGGGTCGGGGCGATTTCATTACCAGGGGCTCCTCCTGGATGCGGAAGGCAACCTTTTCCCCGATGGCGACTACCGGCTGCTCTTCTCTCTCTACGAATCGCTCACGGCCACCACGCCCCTCTGGAGCGAGACTCACATTGCTCCTGCCCGGAACGGCCTGTTCAGCGTAACGTTGGGGCTTCAAAACTCGATGCCCGTCTTCCCGGAAGGCCAACGCCTGTGGCTGGGCGTCGCCCTGGCTGACCAGGGGGAACTTTTCCCCCGGTATCCGCTCATCCACATTTCAGTTTCAGGAGAGGCTGGCCGGCCTTCCCTCCTCTATTTGGGCCACCTGGGCCTGCCCTTGGGGAGCGACGGACGCTGGTATGGGCAGCCTTTCCCGTGAGTAGGGCATACTTATATCCCCCGGCAGCGGCGAGTTTCGAACCCGCCGCTACCGGTGTTATCTTCCCCTGGCGAGGTGACGGCGCCATGCCTCCCAGGCCATCCATCCGACTGTAACCAGCAGGGCCGCAGCCGAGATACCGGTGGCCCACTGCCGTAAGGCCGTCTGGCGAAAGGTCAGTTCTACTCGATGGATGCCCTTGCTCAGGCCGAAATCCATCAGGCCGTAGGGGTTCTGCACACTCAGGGATTGTGCTTGGCCGTCCACCACAAGTTGCCAGCCGGGGTAATAGAGCACGGCTGCCCGCAGCCAGGCCGGCCCATCGGCTTCCAGAAGCCAGCGGCAGGAGGTGCCGGTTATGCTCTGTTCCAGGATGCGCACCCGACCGACCAGGACAAAAAGTCGGCTGGCCGGGGCCGGGCTTTCCGGGCGAGCCATCGCCCAGACCGGTTCGTATTCGCCGGTGGTGGTCACCTCGATTCCCCGGCTGGCGATAACCTCGGGGGCATAATCGGCATCGCTGATCTCATGGAAGTCTTCCGGATGGGCATAGGGCAAGGCGGCCAGGAAAAAGCCTCCCAAAAGCACCAGAAGGAGCCAGCGTCGTCGCCGTTCCTCCCGTATGGCCAGGAAGGGGAAAGCACAGATGAAGGCGGTGGCCAGGGCGGCTAGCACCAGCGCCCGCCAGGGAAACTCCAGATATTGCAAGAGGGGCAGTCGGTTCCACAGCCAGAGCGAGTTATCGGTCATCAGGAAGACGGCCCACCCCAGTACCCCGATAAAGAACCAGAAGTGGGGCCACCCTTCCCCGGCCTCCCGCAATTGGGCCCGTAGGTAGCGCGCCAGGACCAGGCTGACTCCCAGCATCACCAGGGGAATCAGCCCCAGCCCGAAACTCATCTCATCGTACGGCCCCGGCAGCGAAAGTCCAAAGCCCCAGGGGGAATAGATCAACTGGTGCAGGTAGACAAAGTGGTTCTGGTAGTTGAGGTATCCACTCAAGAGGTTATCGAGTTTGACCCAGTGCCGTTCGACGATGGCCGGCAGCCATAGGAAAGCGCTCAGGGCCAGCCCCAGGACCAGGGCCAGGAGGCCTCTCCCCAGCACCTGCCAGCGCCGCTTCCGACGGGCCAGGAAAAGGACATATACCCCCAGAACCGGAGTGGCAATCAGGGCTACCGGGTTGCTGCTGAGAGGGAGCAAGGCCGTAACGCCGGCCGCTACCAGCAGATGCCCCTTCTTTTCCCCCATCGCGTCCGGACCGTTTCTCCAACTCCAGGCCCAACGTCGCAGCCCCCAGAAGGCCCAGGGAAGCAGGCTCATCGCGGCAAAGTCGGCCAGGGCATAGCGCACATAGAGGCAGGTCAGGGTGTAGGGGGCCAGGACGTAGCCCACACCGGCTACCACTCCGCCCTCCTGACCGAAGACCTCCCGGGCGAACAGGTACATTCCCAGGCCGGCCAGGGCCAGGAGCAGAAGGCAGGTCAGGTTCAGGGAGGCCACGAAGGAAGCCCCCAAGGCGTGAAAGGCCGAAGCCAGGTAGTAGACCAGCGGCGGATTGAAGAGGAAAAAGGGCTGGCCATAGCCCCGGCTCAGGTCCGGGGCCCAGCGGGGAAGAATCTCCCCCTCCTGGAGGCTGCGGTAAAACTCAACCGTTCGGGGCAAGTACTCCAGGGCATCGTGGCCGGTCATCTGTTTCATCTGAAAGGTGGGCAATCCGGCCAGGAAAACAAAGAGCAGGAGGACGGATAGCCACCTCCAGTCCCGCTGCCAGCGCAGGCGGAGCGTCTCTTCCCAGCGTTCCCAGACCGGCCAGCGAGGTGTCCTCCGTTCGCCTCGGCGTATCCGCAGACGCCCGGACAGGTCGTAGAGACGTCGGCCCTGCCATTCGGCCACGGCCACCAGGAGAAGCGCAACCGAAGCGGCCATCCCCAACGGCCTCCGCAAGGACCAAGGGGTATATCGAAAGACGGCCCGGTGGTTCCCCGGCTCCACGGCGACTCCCACAAAACTGGGGAACAGCATAGCCGTCCCCACCTCCCGCCCGTCCAGCGTGACCTGCCAGCCGGGGTGGAAGGTCTCCTTCAAGAGGAGCCAGCAGGAACGGCCGGCCGTGAACTCGACGGAATACGTTCCCCCCTCCACCTGTTCCCTGAGGATTTGCCCACACTGCTCATACGAGGGCAAGGGGAGGTTGGGCAATTGCTGGGAGAAGGAGGAAAGGGGCAGGATAGGGCCTTCGCCGGCCGGGGCCGGCCCAAAGACCACACGGGGATGCTGTCGGGCTTCTACCCAGTGGCTCGATATCCAGGCCTGGGTAGCAGGAAGCCAGTCGGAACGGGGGCCGTAGAGGAGAAAGTCGCTGTTCACCAGGTCAAAGTAGCCGCTTGTTTCCACCCGGTAAAGGACATGGCGGCCGTAGGAAGCGATCGGGCGGGCGAAGGAGGGGGCAGGCCGATCCTCTGGGGCGACGATGTAGCGCAGATTGAAGAGGTTGAAGGTGGCCGGCCGGCCTTCGTCCAAGTAGCCCTCGATGTCGGCATTGAGCGAAAGGGCGTGGTAGAGGTAGCCGGGGTTAGGTAGCCTATTTTGGGCCAGGAAGGCGTAGAGCGGGACACTGCCGACGCGGTAGTCGTTGCCCCAGTTGGCCGCCCGGCCGGCATAGACCCGGCCAGGCGGCAGGGAACGCAATTTCTCCAGAAGTCCTTCTAGGATCGTCTGTTCGGCCCGATAGGCGGCCAGATTTTCGGCCAGCCAGCGGCTGTTGAGCGCCAGATACCCGGCGCGTTCGTAATAAGCCGGGACCAACAGGCCGGCCGTCAACACCCCGGCCAGGACCAGCGGCCCGATTTGGAGCCGGCGACCGGCTTTCCCCCTCTCAGGCGATGCCAAGATCCGGGAATAAGACCCGGCCTGCTCCCACAACCAGGCCAGGCCCACCCCGGCCAGCCCCAATGCCCCCAGATGCACCGGGACGATGAAACGGTGCAGGTGCAGGTCGCTGCTCATCGGAAGCAAGTTGAGGAGCACCCCCCACGTCGGCCGACCGAAGTAGAGCGCCAGCCAGAAGAGGAAGAAAAGCGCCAGCAACCGGTGGACGTCGGAGCGACGCCAGCGAAAGACGGCCACAACCAGCCCCAGCCCGGCCAGGAGGGTGAGCGAGGGGAAACGGTCGGCGTCGAGCAGCCGGCCGGAAGCAAGGGCCTGGAGCGTCCACTGCCAGCCGTAGGCATCGTATTTTCCGGGATCCTCCCAGATGCTGCGGTTCATATAGAGCCGGTCCAGGAAAAAGGGCAGGAGAAAATAGCCCGAAAGCAGCGCTACCAGAAGGAACGTGAGTCCCAACCGCAGGGTGTGTCGGCCGAGGGAAGGGAACGGTCCCAGGAAGAGGAAGAGCACTCCCGAAAGGAGGGCCACATATCCCAGGACGGTATGGGAAAGAAGCGTGGCTGCCACCAAGGCAGCCGTGCCGGCCCAGGCGCGTCCTTCGCGTACGGTGAGGTAAAGGCCGGCCAGGGTCGGCGGAAGGAGCCACATCCCCCACAACTGGGTATACATCCCCCAGCCCCGCCAGACGTAACTGGAGAAGTCTATACCGTACAGACCGCCGGAGGAAAGGAGGGACGAAAGCAGCCCGGCCAGGGCGGAGGCCGGCGCTCGAAAGCCCAGACGCCGGCCGGCCCAATAGACGGAAAGGGGAAAGGTGCAGAGCAGCAGGTAGCGGATTCCATCGTACAGGGTGCGCAGCGGAAGCGTCCCTCCCAGCCCCTTGTAGAGGAAAGCCGTCACCAGGTGCGGCAGATGTTGGTAGTGATGAAAGAGGGGATAGCCCTGCACAAAGTCGGGCACCCAGAAATCGGTAGGGTCCTCGCCGCGCTCCAGCGCCTCCACCGTCCGCTCGACCAGCGTCAGGTGCAGGGTATCGTCGTTGAGGACGGGGGCCTCCAGGGCTACTTCCGGCCAGAGGGCAACCAGGTTGAAGAGGACGGCACCGGCCAGAAGGAGGCCGGCAAGGAGAGTCGCCTTATCCCTCATCGTTGCGCCCATGGACGGATACGCCGACCTGGTGGCCGCAAGTGGGTTCGAGACCCGCCTCGGCAACTACCTGCCCGTGCCCTCCCCTAGGTTCACCACAGGTACAGAAAGGCCACTCTTCGCCCGGCCTGCTGATGGCCTCTGCAACCCAGGGAAGGGTAGGCAGTTATTCCGAGAGACCTATCTCACCCAGAAGGCGCAGCGTCTCGTGGACCTCCTCCTCGTCCAGGCGCTGGATGGCAAAGCCGGTGTGGACGATCACGTAATCGCCCACCTGCACCTCGGGCACATAGGTCAGACAGACTTCGCGGACTATACCGCCGAAATCTACCCGGCCCATACGCAGCAGGCCGTCCCCTTCGTCGATCTCCAGCACCCGTCCGGGTATCGCCAGGCACATCGTCCACCTCGTAGTGGGCCGACCGGAGCCTCCCTGCTAAGGACTGCAACCCGGGAGTTTCCCGAAATCGGCCTACCCCTGCCTTTCTTCCTTCCGCCGGCGGGCCTCGGCGACGGCCTGCTCGGCGATATGGGCCGGAACCTCCTCATAGTGGTCGAACTGCATATGCACCGAGCCCCGACCGCCGGTCATCGAACGCAACTCGGTGGCATAGCGCTGCACCTCGGCCAGGGGAACGTGGGCGTGGATGACCGTCTTGCCGTCGCCCAACGGCTCCATCCCCAGCACCCGCGCCCGCCGGCCGTTCAGGTCTCCCATGATGTCGCCGGTGTAGCCCTCGGGGACGGTTACATCCAGCAGCATAATCGGTTCCAGAAGCACCGGGTCGGCCTGGGCCTGGCCCTGCTTAAAGGCTTGGGAGGAAGCGATCTTGAAGGCCAGTTCGGAGGAGTCCACCGGGTGTTCCTTGCCGTAAAAGACCGCTACCCGTACCCCTACGACCGGGTAACCGGCTACCACTCCCTCCTGCATAGCCTCGCGGACGCCCTTTTCCACGCCGGGGATATACTGCTTGGAGATGACCCCGCCCACGATTTCGTTGACGAACTCGAACTCGGTCTCATTATAGTCCAGCGGCTCCAGCCGCAGGTGCACCTCGGCAAACTGCCCTCGACCCCCGGTCTGCTTCTTGTGGCGGTAGACGGTCTCCACCTGCTTGCGAATCGTCTCCCGATAGGGCACCAGCGGCAGGTCGGCCACCACGTTGACGTCGAACTTGCGCTTGATACGTTCCACCGCGATCTGCACGTGCGATTCGCCCATTCCCGAAAGGAGGATTTCCCCGGTTTGGGGCTCGCGGCCGGTGCGCAGGGTGGGGTCTTCCTCCAGGATGCGGCCGAGGGCCGTGCCCATCTTATCCAGGTCGGCTTTGGTCTGAGGGCGAATGGCGGCGGTAAAGACCGGCTCCGGGAACTCGATGGGCGGGAGGAGGAGGGGGCGGTCGGCGGCGCAGAGGGTATCGCCGGTGGCCGTCTGAGAGAGTTTGGTGACCATGCCGATGTCGCCGGCTCCCAGTTGTTGCATGGCCATTTGTTCCTTGCCACGGGTAACATAGACGGCACCGATACGTTCCTCGGCGCGCCGGGCAGGGTTATAGACCCGGGAGTCGCTGTAGAGGATGCCGCTGTAGACGCGGAAGAAGGACTGTCGGCCCACATAGGGGTCGGCCAACGTTTTGAAGACCTGGGCGGCCAAGGGGCCGGACTCGGTGGGACGAAGTTCAATCTCCTTGTCCTGAAGGAGGTCCGTGGCCTGAACGGTCGGACTTTCGGCCGCCGAGGGGAAACAGCGCAAGACGGTGTTCAGGAAGGGCTGGACGCCGATATTGCGTGTCGCCGAACCGCACAGCACCGGGACGATCGTCCCATTCTGAATGCCCCGGCGCAGGCCCTGGACGATCTCTTCTTCGCTCAGTTCCTCTCCTTCCAGGTACTTTTCGATGAGAGCGTCGTCTGTCTCGGCGATCTTCTCGATCAGGGTCAAGCGGTATTCCTCGACCTGATCTTGCATCTCTGTCGGGATGGGGACTTCCTCGAACTGGCCGTCGCGCCGGTCGCTGTAGAGGAGGGCGCGCCGGCGCAGGAGGTCCACAACCCCCCGGAAGGATGCCTCGGCCCCGATGGGCAGTTGCAAGGGGATAGCGGCCCGGCTGAGCATTTTTTGGATCTGCTCGAGAGTACGGAAGAAGTTAGCGTTGTCGCGGTCCATCTTGTTCAGAAAGATCATCCGGGGGAGGTTGCGCCGGCCGGCCAGAACCCAGGCCGTCTCTGCCCCGACCTCTACCCCAGAGGCGGCACAGAGGACCAGAACGGCGCCATCCACCACCCACATTGCGGCGTAAACTTCGCCCAAGAAATCGGCATAGCCGGGGGTATCGAGCAGGTTCACCTTCGCCTCGGCCCATTCCAAGGGCAGGAGGGTCGTGTTGACCGACATGCGGCGCTTCAGTTCTTCGGCATCATAATCAGAGACGGTGTTGCCCTCATCCACGCTTCCCAGCCGGCTGATGGCACCGCTGTCATAGAGCAACGCTTCGGAGAGAGACGTTTTGCCCGCCCCTCCGTGTCCGAACAGCCCTATGTTATAGATTCGATCGGTTGGATACGTTTTCATTCATCTACCTCCAAAGTTTCGGTCTGGAACAACGCCGGCCACCCTCTCTTTGAACCTGCCTCGTCCCACTGGGGCATCTGGTCGGTGCTTTTGGAGAAAGACTGCCTGTCCCAAGCATCCCGACTTTCGTCCAGGGTCGGCCGGCATCCGGTATTATACCGCAATCTGCGCTCCGGTCAAAACACCCCTAGCGGGGACTACGATACCCCAGCGGCTGGATCAGGAGGAAGCGGGCGGCCTTGGGACCAGCGTTTTCCCAGCCGTATTCGGCACCGTTATGAATGTAGAGGCTGTCGCCGGCCTGGAGGTCATACTTCTCCTCGCCCACGTAGCAGCGCAGTTCGCCCTCCAGGAGAAAGAGCAAGGTCCTTCCTTCTCGGGGGGCACGGCGGTTGCTCTTCCCCTTGGGAAAAACTACCGCTTCGAAGACATCGGGGTGGAATTCGCCTTCCGGCAGGAGGGCCTCTACCTGGAGTTTTTCCTCCACGGCCTGGAGTTTACGACGCTCAGCAGCACGGATCACCTCCACGGCCGGCGCCTCTTCGCTGGAGAAAAAGTAGGTGATCGGCACGCCGAAGAAGTTGGCGATCTTGCGCAGATTGGCCACAGAGATGTTGACCCGGTCGCGTTCTAGCCGGCTCAGGAAGGATGGGGTCAGGCCGGCTCCATCCGAAACATCGTGCAATGTCAACTTGCGTTCCTGCCGCAGAGCCCGGATCCTCTCACCCAGGGTAGGCATAGATCACCTCCTTTTCTACCCCCGATGCGGCCGGGGCGATTTTTCTATAATTGTACAATCGGTTTCGCTTTTCGTCAAGCGGCAATCGCTTGCAAGGTGTCCAGATTGTGGTATAATATTAGGATAGGATAGCCCTTCTTCACGGAGATAGCGGAATGGCCGTCTTTGCTCGTGAAAGGGTTTGGCCTGGTCGCACCAACCCTATGCCGAAGTGGGATCGGCGGTCTCTTGTCCTAGCCCGAGGGAGAACGGCGTGGGCAAGATACCCCATTTCCTCGCCGGCCGGCGCCAGACCCGGAAAGGAGGTGATGCCTTTGCCCCTCAAGCCTTGAAGTGTGTCCCAGGTGGCAGAGAATAGACCCGAACAAGGAGGTTCAAGATGCGCAAGGGAATGTTGACCGTGCTGTCCCTCGCTTTGGGGCTAATTATGGTACTAGGTGCCTGCGTCGGCCCCACGCCGGTCGCCCCCACCGCTGCCCCCACACCGGCTGCCCCCAAGATCAAGGTCGGGCAGGTGACCGACGTGGGCGGCATTGACGACCGCTCCTTCAACGCCACGGCCTGGAAAGGCGTGCAGGACGCCATGGCCAAACTGGGCGTCGAGGGCAAATACCTGGAGTCGCAGCAGCAGACCGACTATGAGCGCAACATCAAAGAGTTCCTGGACCAGAAGTACGACCTCATCGTGACCGTCGGCTTCCTGCTAGGCCCGGCCACGGGCAAGGCGGCGACGGAGAACCCGAACCAGAAGTTCGCCATCGTGGACTACTCCTTTCCCGACTGCTGGCCGGGGGCCGAGGTAGGCAAGGACTGCGGTTCGGATAAGGAACTGCCGAACGTACTGGGGCTGACCTTCTCCACGGACGAGGCGGCCTTCCTGGCCGGGTATCTGGCGGCCGGGATGAGCAAGACGGGGAAGGTGGGGACGTTCGGCGGCATCAAGATCCCGCCGGTCACCATCTTCATGGTCGGCTTCGAGAAGGGCGTCCAGTACTACAATCAGAAGCATGGCACGAACGTCGAGGTGCTGGGCTGGAAGACCGACCCTTCGATCGAGGGGTGCGGCGATGGCCTCTTCACCGGCAACTTTGAGAGCACCGACGACGGCCGGCGCTTTGCCACCAACCTGATGGACGAGGGGGCCGACATCATCCTGCCGGTGGCCGGTCCGGTGGGGTTGGGCTCGGCGGCGGCCTGCAAGGAGCGCGGGACGATGCTCATCGGGGTGGACACCGACTGGTACATCTCCGCCCCGGACTACAAGGAAGTCTACCTGACGAGCATCCTGAAGAACATGGACGTGGCCGTCTTTGACGCCATCAAGGCGGTCATAGATGGGACGTTCCAGGGCGGCAAGTACGTGGGCACCCTGAAGAACAACGGCGTGGGCATCGCCCCGTTCCACGACTTTGAGGCCAAGGTGCCGGCCGAACTCAAGGCCGAGATCGAGCAGATCAAGGCGGACATCATCGCCGGCAAGATCAACACCGGCTGGGCCGATTGCTTTAAGTAAAAGGCCGGCCCGACGGCTATGGAGATGTAGGGGCGGGGTCTTCCCGCCCCTACACTCGAACCGGAACGGCCGGCCCGACGGCTGTGGAGGTGTAGGGGCGGGGTCTCCCCGCCCCTACACTCGAACCGGAACGGCCGGCCCGACGACCGAAGGAGGTGGGATGGCACTTATCCTGGAACTCAGAGGAATTACCAAATCTTTCCCCGGCGTTCTGGCCAATGACCACATCGATCTGACGCTGGAGGAAAGGGAAATCCACGCCCTCCTCGGAGAGAACGGGGCCGGCAAGACCACCCTGATGAACATCCTCTACGGCCTTTATACCCCCGACGAGGGCCGCATCTTGATCAACGGGCGCGAGGTGCACATCCACGGCCCTAACGATGCTATCGCCCACGGCATCGGCATGGTGCACCAGCACTTTATGCTGGTCCCGGTGATGACGGTAACGGAAAATGTGATGCTGGGCGTGGAATCCCTCCTCTGGCCTTATACCCGAAGAGGCTTTTTCCGCTTCCTGGCCGTGGTCGGAGGAGCGCTCTCCTTCCTCCTGGTATTGAGCCTCCTCTTTGCCGGGAGCGCCGAGGCGGCCGGCGGGATACTCCTTTCCCTTCTGGGCACGGTCGTCGTTGCCCTCGTCGGTCCAACGGCTGCCGAGTCCCTCACCTCCGGCCTGCTATCGGCCCTGGGCGGCACGTCGGCTACCTTTTTCCTGGTACCCCTGACGCTGATCTTGATCCTTATCTTTTCGCTCGCCCTCTCTGTTCTCTACGGCCTCTTCCTCTTTCTGACTTGGACGCTCAAAAAGGGGATCGGGCACTTTCTCCTGGCCGACATCGGCATCCGCAGCGCTCTTCTCGCCCTCTTTTCGGCCAATTCCCCGGCTTTTCGACAGGCGATCTTCGGGGCAGAGTCCCCCCCGATTGCCAGTTACATCGTGGCATTTCTCCTCATCCACCTCTTCGGCGTTGCCTTGAGTTACGGTCTGGTAGATACCCTTTCCTCTTTCCTCAACCGCCGCCAGGTGGAAGCCCGCATCCGCGAAATTTCCGCGCAATATAACCTCCAAGTGGATCCGACGGCCTATGTGAAGGACCTGCCGGTGGGCGTGCAACAGCGGGTGGAGATCATCAAAGTGCTCTACCGCTACGCCGACATCCTCATCTTGGACGAGCCCACGGCCGTCCTCACACCCCAGGAAGTGGAGGAACTGTTCCGCATCATGCGTTCCCTGGTGGAGCAGGGCAAATCCATCATCTTTATCACCCACAAGTTGAAGGAGGTGCTGGCGGTAGCCGATCGCATTACCGTGTTGCGGGATGGCCGGGTCGTCGGCACCACCACGCCGGCCCAGGCGACGGAGGCTTCCCTGGCAGCGATGATGGTCGGGCGGGAGGTTATCCTGACCGTGCCTAAAGAGCCGGCTCGGCCGACCGAACCGGTGCTCAAGATACAGGACCTTTATGTTCTGGATGACCGGGGCAACATGGCCGTAAGCGGCGTCTCCTGCGAGGTCTACGCCGGCGAGATCCTGGGGGTGGCCGGCGTGCAGGGCAACGGCCAGACCGAACTGGTCGAGGCCCTGACCGGGCTGCGTCCGGCGGAGGCGGGTCGTGTGTTCATTCTGGGGGAGGAGACGACCCATGCTGCGCCGCGCCAGATCATCGAACTGGGCGTGGCCCACATTCCGGAGGATCGCCAGCATGATGGGCTGGTCCTGAGTTTTCCGGTGGCGGATAATCTGGTTCTATGCACCTATTACTGCCCGCCCTTTGCCCGCTGGCTGGCCTTGCAAGAAGATAGCATTTCCCGGGTGGCGACCGACCTGGTAGCCCGGTTCGATGTGCGCACACCAAGCATCTTTGTGCCGGTCTCCACCCTCTCCGGGGGGAACCAGCAGAAGGTGATCGTAGCCAGGGAACTTTCCCGGCCCATCCGCCTGCTCATCGCCGCTCAACCCACCCGTGGGCTGGATGTAGGCTCGATCGAGTACATCCACCACCAATTGATACGCAAGCGGGATGAGGGCTGTGCTGTCTTCCTGGTCTCCACCGAACTGGACGAGATTCTCTCCCTGGCCGACCGCATCGCCGTGATGTACAAGGGACGCTTTATGGCCATCCTCCCGGCCGCCGAGGCCACCAAGGAGCGCCTGGGGCTGCTGATGGCCGGCGTCCACCCTGAAGAAGAGGCGGTAGTGGCCGCCCCGGTCGCCGTCGCCGGGAGGGTCTGATGGCGGTTCAGGAACGTTCTGGGGAAAGAAGATTTCGTCCCTCTTTCTGGAAACGGCTGGGCCGGATTGTCCTGGTCCCTGCATTGGCCATCCTGACCGCCTGGTTGGTGAGCGCCCTCTTCATCGTCGGTTCCGACCCGGCGGTGCACCGGGCTTTTCGTGAGGGGTTCGGCCGGGGATTGCTTAGCACCGGGGAGAGCGTGATCACCGCTTACGGTGCCCTCCTGGAGGGCAGTTTCGGCAATCCGGTCAAGATTTACGAAGGTCTGCACACCTGGATTGCCAGCGGCGACTCGTCCCTGTTCAAAAACTCGCTTTATGGCCTGAGCGAGAGTCTGACGGCCTCCGTGCCCTATATCTTCGGCGGTTTGGCTGTGGCGCTGGGCTTTCGCTGCGGCCTCTTCAACATCGGAGCGGAGGGGCAGATCTTTATCGGTGCCCTGGCCTCGGTCTATATCGGTTACTCCATCAAGGGACTGCCCTGGTACATCCATATGCCGCTGGCCCTCCTGGCCGGGGCGCTGGGGGGAGCGCTTTGGGCCATCCCCTCAGGCCTGCTCAAGGCCTGGCGGGGTGCCCACGAGGTCATCACCACCATCATGATGAACTATATCGCCTTCCGCCTGAGCGATTACCTTCTGAACGGGCCGATGCGAGGGGCCGGCATGTTCCCACGCAGCCCGGGCGTCGAGGAGACGGCCAAAATCCCCTCGCTGGTACAGCCTTTCAAGATCGTGGTCGGCGATGTGGAACGGGTCATTACGTTGCGTTTCCACTACGGCTTTTTCATCGCCCTGGTGGTGGCCCTCTTGGTCTGGTGGTTTCTCTGGAAGACGACGCTGGGCTTTGAGATCCGCGCCGTTGGTGCCAACCCGGATGCGGCCCGCTACGCCGGTATCAGCATCACCCGCAACTTTGTCCTGGCTATGGGGCTCAGTGGGGCGCTGGCCGGCCTGGCCGGGGGAACCGAAGTCCTCGGCGTCAACTACTACGTCGGCCAGGCCTTTTCCTCCGGATACGGCTTCGACAGCATCGCCTTGGCCCTCCTGGGACGAAGTCATCCCCGGGGCGTTGTCCTGGCCTCGCTCCTGTGGGGCGTATTGCGGGCCGGGGCCAAGCGGATGGAGTCGGGGCCGGGTATCCCCATTGACATCATTTCGATCATCCAGGCCATGGTCATCATCTTCGTCGCCGCTCCGGAACTGGTGCGCTGGATCTATCGCCTGCGTGCCGAGAAGGTGGAGGAGGAGTTGATCTTTACCCGGGGTTGGGGAGGGTAGGCAATGGGGAAGAAGCACCGGTTGCGCAAGGTTGTGGAACAAGTCCTGGGGGGCATCTTCCGGCGACTGCGGTCTTGGCTACAGGCCCTTGTCGGCCGGCTTCGCCCGCTCCCGGCCCTCCTGGGACGCCTAGGGGGAAAGGTCTCTGCTCCCTTGAAGATACCCGGCCGGGTAACCTTCTTCCTCCTGGCCCTTTTCTTTTCCTTTCCCTGGGCTCCGGTGGCGCCGGCGACGCTGGCCCTGGGCCGGCCGCTTCCGCTCCTCTACCTGGCTCTGATAGGGCTGGGCGCGCCGCTCTTCCTGGGGCTTGCTTCCCTGCGCATGGCCGGAACCTGGCTGCGCGCCGATTTTGCCCTGCCGCCAGTGACCTTGGGGCTTCCCTTCCTGGGTCGCCTGGCCGGCCGGCTGCGGGGGAGGGGGCGGTTGGCCGCCTTTTGCTGGCTGATTCTGGGAAGCCTGTGGGCGGTGGCCGGCCCCTTCTCTACACTGAACTTTCGTTACGGCCTCTTTGGGGTGGAGAAGGCTTCCGTTTCGCCCTTGGCCCTAGCCCTGGCCGGGACCTTGCCGTCCCTCGTCGGGTTGGTCTTTATCCTCCAGGCTGAATCAGCCTGGAGAGAAGGGCGAGCCCGGGTCCGGGCGATGGGAGGGAGGGCCTTTCTGGCCGTTGGGGTGGTGGCATCGCTTCTGGGCCTCCTGGCTGGCCTGCGGCCTCCACCGGGATGCCTTTCTGAAAGTGGAGGACTCTGCGGCATCGCTGTAGCGTTGCTCCAGGCCGACACTTTGCTCCTCCTCTCCTGGTTCCTCCAGGCGGCCCTGCTCACGCTGATGGCGGCCTTTTTCCTGGAGCGGCGAGCCCAGACGATGGGGGCCTTCTTCGTCTCCCTGGGACTGCTTATGGCGCTCCTCTTTGTTCCGGGCGGAGTCCCGCAGGTCTCTTCCTTCGTCCTGAACCTGCCGGGGGCGGAGACCTGGCCGATCGGCGATGCCGTCTTCCCCAGCAGTGGGTTGATCGTCATCCTGGTGGCGCTGGCGGCCGGCCTGGGGGTCTGGCAGACAGTGCGGGAGGTTCGCTTCCTTCGCCTGGCCGTGGGAGGGCTGCTGGCGACGGCCGGGCTCTTCGTGACCGTCCTGCTGGGATTCCACTATGGCCTCAGCACGGGGGTTTTCCTGGTGGTGGTGCTGGTGCTGGCGCTGGGGCTTTCGGGCTGGCAAATCTTGCGCACCCGTGAGACGAACGGCGTCCTGGGCGCCATCCTTCTCCTTTTCCTGCTGGCCTTCCTCGTCTGGGCTAGCAGCGGCCGGACCTTTAACCTGACCGGGATGCTGGCCAGCATGTTGGAGGCGGCCACCCCCATCGCCCTGGGAGCGCTCAGCGGGGTCTGGTGCGAACGTTCGGCGGTCATTAACATCGGCATCGAGGGGATGATGCTTTCGGCCGCCTTCACCGGCGTGGTTGCCGCCAGCGCCAGCGGCAGCCTCCTGGTCGGGTTGCTGGCCGGGATGCTCTCCGGAGGCCTTTTGGGAGCACTCCTGGCCCTTCTGGCCATCCGTTTCAAGGTAAACCAGATCATCGCCGGGACGGCCATCAACATCTTTGCCACCGGGGCGACAAGTTTCCTCTCGGCCCGCGTGCTGGCCGAGAACCAGGCCCTCAACCGGGCCCCGATGTTCCCCAAAATAGCCCTGCCCGTGCTCTCACGTATTCCGGTGGTTGGGCCGGTCTTTTTCAATAACAACTTGGTTATCTATCTTATGCTCATTCTGGTGGTCGCTACTCACGTCATCCTTTTCTCTACGCGCTGGGGGCTGCGCAGCCGTTCGGTGGGAGAACATCCTTTGGCTGCCGATACGTTGGGAGTGAACGTGCTGCGTACCCGGTACATCAACGTTATCATTGGCGGGCTCATTGCCGGGCTGGGCGGGGTGTACTTCACGCTGGGTTCGGTGGCCCGTTTCGACGAGGTGATGACGGCCGGCCGGGGCTTTATCGGTTTGGCGGCGATGATCTTTGGCCGCTGGACGCCCTTCGGAGCCTTTGGCTCCTCCCTGATCTTCGGTTTTGCCAGCGCCCTGCAGATGAAGATGGGCATCCTGCGCGTGCCTATCCCTTCTGAGTTTCTTCTGATGGCCCCTTACCTGGCCACCATCATCGTCTTGGCCGGCATCGTCGGACGAGCCATCCCGCCGGCCGCCGACGGTCAGCCGTATGAGAAACAGTAGGGTGAAGCGGCGTTTCGCCTTGGCCGAAGTCACACTTTACGGATTTCCACGGATGGCCCGAAGGGGGTTCGGGGGCATCGCGGAGCCCCGGTTCGGCCTGGAGGGCGAACCTCCTGGTGAGCCGCATCCAGGTGAGACGTTCGCCTTGGCCGAAGTCTAATATCACCGAGCGAAGCCATTTGCCATACGAGGCCGGTTGCAGTAAAATAGCGTTGCATGCCCGCCCGGAGGAAGACGATGGCCGAAGTGTGGTCTCAGCCCATTTCCTGTGCCGAGCCGAACAGGGTGCTCATCCGCGGCTACCGGGTGGAGGAACTGATGGGACGGATGCCTTTCAGCCACGTGGTTTACCTGGTGCTGAAGGGAGAACTTCCTACTCCGGCCCAGGGAAGAGTGTTGGATGTCATCCTGGTCTCCTGTGTGGACCATGGCGGAACACCTCCCTCCACTCTGGCGGCGCGGACGGTGGCCTCCGGCGGTGCCTCGCTGACCGCGGCCGTCGCCGCCGGCCTCCTGGCCATCCACCGCCATCATGGCGGGGCTATTGAAGATGGGATGCACCTGCTTCGGGAGGCGGTGGCCCTGCGGCGGGGGCGAGGGCAGAAGGCCCTGGAGGTGGCCCGCGAGGTGGTGGCCGAGTACCGTGCCCTGGGGAAACGTCTCCCCGGCTATGGCCACCGCCTCCACACAGCAGACCCCCGCACAGATCGTCTCCTGGCCTTGGCTGAGGAGGAAGGTCTGGCCGGCGAGTACGTCGAGATGGCTCGGGCCGTCCAGCAGGCCCTCCGGGAGGTGCTGGGCCGGGAACTGCCCATGAACGTGGACGGAGCCATCGCCGCCCTGTTATGTGAAATGGAGTTTCCGCCAGAAGTGGGCAACGGCTTTTTCGCCCTATCCCGTCTGGTCGGGCTGATCGCCCACGTGTATGACGAGCAGGCCCATTACCCTCCTTTGCGCCCGATTTCGCCGGCCGCCGAACGTTACGGCGGGCCGGCCGAACGTCCCTTGCCGCCCCTTGCCCCCAGAAACGTGGATGCCCGCTTCTTCGACCGGGAACTCTATGCCGTCTATCGGGCCATCGGGGAAAACTGGGGCGAAGAGGCCTGGAAAGTGGTCTGGCGGGCCGGGGAGATCCTCTTTGACGAAATCGAGGGGGAATTGAGGCCGGATTTGACTTCCCCCCTGGCCGCCGTAGAGGAGATGGCTCGCTACCTGGTGGCGGTGGGCTACTTGGCCGATGCCTCTGTGCGTCCGGTGGCGACCGATGAACTGGAGTACGAGATGGTTGGGCCGGCCATCCTTCCGGGCGCAGAGCGCCTGATCGCCGAAGGCGGCGTCCCGGCACATATCTCCACCGCCCTCATCTTCGCCGGCCTGAAGAAGCGCTTCGGCCTGAAGGTTGAACTGATCGGCCGGCCCGTCTTCACCGCTGACGGCCGGGCGGTCGAACGGTGGAAACTGATGCCAATCCCCGACGAGACGGTTCGATGAAGGCGACGGCCTCCGAAGAAGGTTCTCCACATCCGCGTAAAGCCGACCCGGCGAGTCGGCCCTTCCTCTGGGGGCTGTCCAACCTGCTCATCCTGGCCGGCCTCTTCCTCTTCCTTTATGTGGTCGGGCTATACCTCTTCCCCCTTGGCCGGGTCGTGCTTCGCCCTTCTCCGCCCCCGGCACGGCGGGCGCCGGCCTTGGGCGTGACCGTGACTGTGCTTCCCAACCCCACGCCCACCCCTTCTCCGGTCCTTCCCGTGCTGAACTGGGATCGGCCGGCGGTTTCTCCCCTTCCGACCTCCCGGCCGCTCTGGCATTCGGAGGTCCTGCGCATTGTCATCCCGGCCATCGGAGTGGATAGCCCGGTCGTCGCCGTAGGCTGGCATGTGGAGGAAATAAGGGGACAGGTGATGACGGTGTGGGATGTGGCCCGCTACGCCGTGGGCCATCACCAAGGGTCGGGCAACCCGGGGGAAGGGACCAACATCGTCCTGGCCGGCCATTCCGGCGGCTACGGCGGCGTCTTTCGTCGGTTGGTGGAGGTACAGCCGGGGGACGAAGTGATGCTATACGCGGCCGGTGGCCAGTACCTCTACGTGGTGGAGGAGGTGCTGCTGCTGAAAGAGGTCGGCGTACCGATGGAGGATCGGCTGGAAAACGCCCGGTATATGGCTCCCACGGAGGAGGAGCGCCTCACCCTGATCACCTGCTGGCCCGTGCACATCTATGACCACCGGGTCATCGTCCTGGCCCGTCCGTACCGCGCCGCTCCCTTCCCCCGGCCGGACCTGCAAGAAGATTAGCCGCGAAGGACCTCGTCCAGAGCCCGGCGGACGGCGGCGATCTCCTCCACGGCCGGCCCGCCGACGTCGTAGAGGGCTAGGCCGCGTTGGTCGGCTTCGATAATCTCAGGATGGTAGCCGATGATGCCCAGGAGGGTGAAATCCGGCATATTTTGCTCGATAAAGGCCCGCTCCTCCGGCGTGCGGGCCTTGTTGCCCACGGCAAAGACACGGTGGATGCCGATGTCGGCGGCCAGGCGGCGGATGGTGCGGGCAGTCTGAATGCTGCGTTGTCCCGGCTCGACCACAACGATGAAGGCGTCCACGGCATCGGCGGTGGCCCGGCCCAGGTGCTCGATGCCGGCCACCATATCCAGGATGACCACCTCATCCCGTTCCAGGAGGAGATGGCGTATGAGGGAGCGCAGGAGGACGTTTTCCGGGCAGACGCAGCCACTTCCCCCCCTTTGTACCGTGCCCATCACCATCACGCGCACTCCGGCGTGTTGGACCGAGAGCGCCTCGGGGAGGTCATCCACGCGGGGGTTCAGTTTGAAGAAGGGGGCCTGGCTGCCCGGCCGGGCCCCGGTGCGTTCTTCGATGAGGTCGTCCATCGCGGCGATGGGGGTGAGGCCGGCCATCCGTTCGGCCGGGATGCCTACGGCCGTGGCCAGGTTGGCGTCGGGGTCGGCGTCAATGGCCAGGACCGGCCGGCCGTCGGCAGCATAGAGCCGGGCCAGAGTTCCGGCCAGGGTGGTCTTGCCCACGCCGCCCTTTCCGGTGATGGCGATTTTCATCTCTTCCTCCCCAGGTTGACGAAATGCCCTTTTTCTGGTACACTACAGATAACCCAGAAACCCTGATTCCAAGGAGGGCCAGGGCCGAGGAACAATGATCAAACTGCTGATGAGTTGGGACATCCGTGAGGGCAAAGAGGCCTCCTATATGGAATTTGTGG
Organism: Chloroflexia bacterium; assembly: GCA_036172265.1. Lineage (GTDB taxonomy): Bacteria > Chloroflexota > Chloroflexia > DTKN01 > DTKN01 > JASFBA01. The sequence goes on along the minus strand of JASFBA010000105.1, from coordinate 12,257 downwards.
TGCGCGAACTGGGCCCCGGCTTGAACCAGTTAGGCCTGACCATCACCGACGCCTGGTACACCATCGCCGGCGAAGGCCCCCAGGTGATCATCGGTGGGGTGGCCGAAAATCGGGAAGCACTGGAACGCCTCCTCAACCATCCGGACTGGCACAAGTTGCAACGCAAATTGCTGACCTATGTGGTCAACTACCGGCAGAAGATCGCCGCTCCCCAGGGCCTTTTCCAGTTGTGAAAGGGCGATCCGGGTGCACCGGGCATTGTAGCACCGGGAGGTGGCGCTGTCAAAGGACAAAGGAGGTGCGCGATGTGGCTCGATATCCTGGCCGTGGTCATCGTGATAGCGCTGGCCGCGCTGGGCGTCTGGCGAGGCTTGTTGCGCGAGGTGCTGGTCTTTCTGGCCGGCATTGTGCCGGGCGTATTTCTGGGGGATTTTTGGGTCAATTCGTGGGGGCAGGGACAGGGGAGGGATATCCACGGCCTCATCCGGCTGGGCAGCCTGCTCTTTATCGTCTTCCTCGTCGGTTACGGCAGCGCCGTCTTCCTGCGCAGGCCGAAGAAGTTGCTCTGGTGGCAACATCTCGCTGGCGGCCTGGTGGGGCTGCTCAACGGCATCTTCCTGGTGACCTTTGCCTACAGTTACCTCCGGGACCTGGGGGGCGGCGCTGAGACGGCTCTGAAAGAAGCCCGACTTTTCGAACTGGTCCAGAGATGGCTGCCCTGGGCCTTCCTGGTCATCGTCGCGGCCATTGCCCTGGCTGTGGTGGTGGTTCTGCTGGTGCGTCTGGCTCAATACATCAGTCGGCTGGCCGTGCCGGAGACGGTGCCGGCCGCCACCGTCGGGGCGCCGCCGGCCGCCGCTTCTTCTCCGGAAGTGCCCACCGTTCCCTGCCCCAACTGCGGCCGGCCGGTGCCGTCCGGAGCCAGTTATTGCCCCCATTGCGGGAAGATTATTTCCGGCTAAGAGCCACAATCACTATGGGGAGGTAGTAGTGGCGACGGCTTCTGCTTGTGAGGTGGAGGCAAGATGGGAGAGATTCTGACCGAACAGACACTGCAAGAGCTCGTCCACCGGATTGTAGAGGTTGCGCATCCCCAGCAGGTTATTCTCTTTGGTTCTGCTGCCAGAGGGGATATGGGACCTCATAGCGACGTGGACCTTCTAGTGGTGGTGGAAGCGCCTGTTCACCGGCGGCGGCTGGCCCAAAGTATTTACCGTAACCTGGTGGGAGTTGGATTCGCGGCAGATGTGGTGGTGGTCACTACAGAAGATTTGCGCCGTTACAAGGAGCATCCGGGTATGGTGATTCGTCCCGCCTTGGCAGAAGGGAAGGTTATCTATGCCTCCTGAACCGGAGATGGGGACACCGTTAGAGTGGCTCCGGCGAGCGGAGAGTAACCTGATCCGCGCCAAACAACCCAGGCCGGAGGGGGTCTTGTGGGAGGCTCTCTGCTTTGATGCCCAGCAGGCAGCCGAGAAAGCCATCAAAGGGCTGCTGATTTTCTATGGCATCCCGTTCAGGTTTGTTCACGACATTGCAGAATTGTTGACCCGCCTGGAGCGAGGGGGAATCGCTCTGCCAGAGGAAGTCCGTCTTGCGGCGGCTCTCTCTGATTACGCTGTCGAGGCCCGGTATCCCAGGCCTATGGAGCCGGTAACTGAGGAGGAGTACCGCCAGGCCGTCGTTCTGGCCGAAACCGTAGTTCGCTGGGCGGAGCGGCTTATTCAAAGTGGGGAGGGGGGTGACTTCTCGTCTATCCGGTGACGGCTTGAATCAACTGGCGCCGCTATTGGGCGGTCTGGCCCGGCTGGTGGTGCGCCGCTCCTTAAGGATCGGCCTCTTCTTTCCCTTCGATCCCTGCTTCGGCCAGAGCCCGGCACAGTTCCTCTGCCGCTTTCCGTACCCGTTCCTCGGCTTCGGCTGCCGTGTCTCCATAGGAGGAGAGGGTGACCCGGACCTGCAACCGGGCCTCGGGCCGCACCCGGCCGGCGTGAGATTTGACATAAACATCCGGATATTTCCGGACAAGGCGGTGAAGGAGAGGGGATAGGGTCGCTTCCCCTGCATAGACCAGAAAAGAGCGGTCGGCATGGTAGCCCATCCCCAGGGTTCGGTGCAGGCACTCCTGCAGCGGGCCTTCCACGATGCCCTGCATTTCCTCGGGCACGCCGGGCAGGCAGACCAGGAGCGTTTTCCCCCGACGGAGGAGGACGGCCGGCGCCGTGCCGATAGGATTGGGGAGCGGTTCGCCGCCTTTCGGGAGGAAAGCCATTTTCCGACGGGGTGGGGTGAGGGCGGCGTCGGCGATGATGCCCTGGGCCAGGAGTTCGGCGTAGCGCTTTTCCAGCAGGGCCAGGGCCTGGGGATTCTCCACGAGCGGCCGGCCTAGGGCCTGGGCTACGGCTTGGAGCGTCAGGTCGTCCTCCGTCGGCCCCAGCCCTCCGGTGAGGACGATGAGGTCCGGACCACGCTCCAGTGCCCCACGCACCTCGGCGGCGATGGCGCCCGGCTCATCGGGCACCTGCACCACACGGCGCACCTGCCCGCCCTGTCGGGTCAGGTGACGACAGAGGAAATGGCTGTTGGTATCCGGAACCTCCCCCAGGAGGAGTTCGTTCCCGATGGCCAGGATTTCCGCCGTGAACACCTTTTACTCCTACGGGCGGAAGCGGATGGCGCTGAAGCCGATGCTGAGCGGCCGGGGGTCGTCTCCGACGCCGGATTCGCGGGGGATATCGTAGCCCTCGGCCTGGAGTTCCAGGCGCGTTTCCCCGGCCGGCAGGTCCACCGAGAAGCGGCAGCGCTGGAGCGCCGTACCTATGGAGCAGGAGGCTACCTTCTCGCCGTTCCGCACCACCTCCAGCCGGCGCGGGTGCAGGAAACTCACCGCCTGGAACTCGATCGTCGTCGGGCCGGGTTGCGGCCGGATGACGAAGAGTTCGGCCCGGTCGCGTTCCATCCAGCGGAAGGGTCCCCAGGGGCGCTCCTCGACCTCGTGCCAACCCCGGCCGAGGCGGAAGAAGGGAAGGGCTTCCACGCCTTCCGGCACCCGGTAGACCAGCAGGTCCTCGTCTTCCCAGTCCGGCGGCCGGCCGCCGAGCGCATCTTCCACCAGGGAACGGGCCTTTTGAAGGAGGCCTTCTTCCTGGAGGCGCGCCTTTTCCATCATGATGTAATTTATGCGGTAATGATGTAATACGCTTCCGGCCAGGGCCTGCCAGTCGTCGTAGAGGATGTCGCCGGCCGGGTCCAGCCGGGCCAGTTGACGGAAGAGCGGCGCCCCGGCAAAGGGAAAGAGGGGGTCGCCGCGGGAGATGTAGCCACGGAAGGAGGGCCTGCCGTGGACCGTCTGGTAGAGCATCCAGCGGGTGTAGTACCAGGGGCTATTGGGCTTTTGGAGCGGTATCTCCAGGATGGCTTCCTCCCCCGGGGTCTGGGCCAGTTGCCGGTAGAAGGTGGGGATATGGGCCGGGGTAAGCGGATAAGGGATGGGGAGGTATTCCAGGATGAGGAGGGCGAGGAGGGCAAAGGAAAGCAGTGTGGCCCGCCATGGCCTCGTGCCTTTCGCAAGTGCCCGCGTCCCCAGCGCGGCCAGGACGGCCAGGGCCAGTTGGGTTATGACGACGTAGCGAGAGGGCACGCGGGTGAAGCGGATGATGGGCAGTTGGTAGAGCCAGAGATAGGGGAGGGGGATGCCGGTGGAGTGATTCAGTACCTTGAGGTACGGCCCCAGGGAAAGGAGGGCAAAGAGGCCGGCCATAGACGCCCAGGGTTTTCCCTCCTTTCCCTTTTTCCACAGCCCGGCGACGGCCAGGGCAAGGGGAACAAGCCCCAGGTAGACGATGCCCTCGGCGGTGTTGCCCTCGGCGAACGGTTCGCTCCAGGGGCGGAAAAAGTCTCCCCAAAGCGGGTGAAGCGGCGATGGGATGAGGAAAGCGGCCAGGTCGGCCCCGTAGGTCGCGCTGAATTCCAGCGGTTCCTCCAGGTAGGCCGCCGTCCCGGCCTCCCGGAGCATTGGGACGAGGAGTGGGGAAAGAAGGAGGCCGGCCAGGGAGATCCCGGCAGCGAGGGTGACTGCGCTCCGAAGGAGGCTTTGCCCTGTCCTTCGGCGCAGGAGCGTTTCTCCTCCGGCCCAGAGGAGGAAGAAGCCGGCGAGGAGGAGCATATAAAGGGGGTAATACCAGTCAATGAGCGCCGCAGCCAGGAAAGAAAGGGCGATGCCCAGGGCCGGACGCCGACCCGGACGTTTCAGAGCCCAAAGGGCGAAGAGGGCGAAGAAAGGCAGCGTCTCGGTGGAGATCAGGCTGAGGTGGCCCAGAAGGTGCACGCTGCGGTAAGGGCAGAGGGCGAAGACGGCCCCGGAGAGGAAAGCAGCCAGGTCAGAGAGAGGGTCGCCAGGGTCGTTTTCGTCGGCCCGGAGCACCTCACGGGCCAGGAGGAAGGCGCCGTAGCCGGAGAGCGTGCCGGCCAGAAGGACGATAAAGTTATAGGCCAGGAGGTAGCCGCCCAGGATACGGAACGGCAGGGCCAGGAGGCTGTGGAGTGGGCTGAGGGTGTGGAAGAGGAGGGAGGTGCCCTGGGGGTAGTACTGGGCCTGGGTAAAGTAGAGGGCTTTGCCGTGGAAGAGGGCCTGATCAAACCACCAGAAGTTCCATAGATACTGCCAGGAATCGCCGCCCTCGCCGGGCAGGGTATCCGTCAGGTGGAGCGGAAGCGGCCAGGTGAAGAAGAGGGTGAGGAGGAAGTAGCCGATGAGCGCCAAGAAGTGGGTCAGCCATTTGCGCAAGGCGAGATGCCCCCCGGTCGTCCTCAGCAGGTCAGGTGCAGGGCGGCGACGGGCTTCTGGCCGGCCTGGCGGAGTTCATTGTAGGTGCGGCAGGCGGCCCGGGTGTCCTGGGCAATAAGGCGGATGCCCTGCTGGGAAAGGAGGGCCTCACATTCGGGGAGGACACGCATCCGGCCGACGTATCCTGTCCCCACTACGAGCACCTGGGGATGGGCTTCCAATACCTCCTTCAGGTCGTCGGGGTGAAGGGTGTGGCCTTCCCGTCGCCACCAGTTGGGGAGTACCCGGTCGGGAAAGAGGATGAGGTCGGAGGTGTAGGTCCGGCCGGCTATGACGATACGGCCAAAGTCATACGACTCGATTTCCATCGCCGTGCTTTCCCGGTGCGGGTGGGGACCCCGCTGCTACGGGCGGGGGGACCCCGCCTACTGCTTGTAGCCGATCTTGCGCAGGAAGTCCTTGCGCCAGCGGATGTCCTCCTCGCCCTCGATCCCCTGGGTATGGATGCCGTCCACCACGCCCAGGATGCCGCGTCCCTGCTCCGTCTCGGCGATGATAACCTCGACCGGGTTGGCCGTGGCGCAGAAGATGCGGCAGACCTCGGGGACGGCTTTGACGGCGTTGAGGACGTTGATGGGATAGAAGCCGGGGGCCAGGAAGATGAGGAAGGAGTGGCCGGCGGCGATTTTGAGGGCGTTCTTCCGGGCCAGGTCCACCATGGCCTCGTCGGTGCCGCTCCAACGCACCAGGGCTTTGCCGGAGGACTCGCAGAAGGCTAGCCCGAAGCGGATTCCCGGCACGGCCGTCACCAGTGCCTCGTGGAGGTCCTCGACGGTCTTGATGAAATGGCTCTGCCCCAGAATCAGGTTGACCTCATCCGGTTTCTCGATTCGGACGATGCATAGTTCCATCAGCGCCTCCTGGATTTGATAGACGAACTTTCGTTCTGCATATAACAGCCGTTTTTTGGAGGTAGGGGCATGATCACCGACCCAGATACGACGAGGGCGGCAAGGCAACTGCGGTTGTTTGGGATGGGAGGAGAAACCGCTCTTGAGAGCAACGGAGGCGGTTTCGGCGATCCAACTTTGCCCTGAACAAAGGATTGCCTATCCACCGTTGGGTGCCGTGGATCGCCGGATTTTCCAGCGACTTTACGAAGTGCGCTAAAGAGATACCTGGCCGAGCCGGGGATCGGCTTGGATCCGTTCGCTGGCGTCGGCATCACGGTCGTGGATGTCATCTTACTGGGACGTCGGGCCATTGGATTCGAAATCAATCCATATGCTGCTTTTGCCTGTCGGGTGAAGGCTACCGCTTATCGTATTTCTAACCATTATACCACGAGATCGCAAGATTCCAAACTTTCTATCAGGAGAGCCTCTCCGGAGATTATATGCCGATGTATTTCCCGATGGGTTCTTGCCTTCTGAATTTTGCGCCGCCCAACTGTTTCGCCCGCAGATAGCGCCAGAGCAGTTTTTCCGCGTCCGTGGCCTGTCGTCTCAATGCTCTGGCTCGCTGTGTCGGTCGTGTTTTCATATCGCCCTGCCTTCCCCCTCCCCTATCCCCTCCCACCAGGGGAGGGGGACTTGGCTCATCGGGCCTGCTAGTCAGTTCCTCCCCCTTGATGGGGGAGGTCAGGAGGGGGTGAGCAGACAGCCGATAGCTCATGGTATATCGCTTCCACAACGCCTTCGATATTCCGTAAGACGTCCTCATCCCAGAATCGAAGCACCTTGAAGCCCTGCTCTTGTAACCAGGCGTCTCGTTGTTGATCCCGCAACTGCTGGCGTGGTTGGGCGTGCTGGCTACCGTCGAGTTCAATGACCAGCCGGTGAGAAAAGCAGACGAAATCCACGATGTATTTCCCGAGGGGTTCTTGCCTTCTGAATTTTGCGCCGCCCAACGGTTTCGCCCGCAGATAGCGCCAGAGCAGTTTTTCCGCGTCCGTGGCCTGTCGTCTCAATGCTCTGGCTCGCTGTGTCGGTCGTGTTTTCATATCGCCCTGCCTTCCTCCTCCCCTACCCCCTCCCACCAGGGGAGGGGGACTTTCTTCTAATTATGCACAGGATTCCTCTACCGAAACACGGCCGGAAGGTAGACCCGCCAGCGCGGCCGCCACTCCACACGGGCGGAGGAGGTCTGGTTATCGCCGATGGGGTTATCGCTCAGGTTGGGGTCATCGGCGGTGAAGGTCTCGCAGGTGCCGCCGTAGTTATCGTGCTGGCAGAGGACGGCTTGGACGCTAGAACCCACGCGGAGGGAGGAGATGGAGTCGTTGGGCAGGCCAATGAAGCCGGGGTCGGGGTACTCGCCCACGTCCTTGAGGGCGCACTGGCCGCCGTAGTCGGGGTCCACATAGAGCGCCACCTGGTTGGGGCCGGGGTTGCAGGAGGGAGGCGGTGTTGGGGTAGGGGGCGGGGTATAGGGGATGATCACCCAGGCGTTGGCCACCGGCCGGCCGCCGTCCCACTGGAAAAAGTATCCCCCATCGTTAAAGTACATCCCGGAAGAACCGCCTCCGTCCAGTTTCAGGGTGTAGCGGGCCCCGTGCACCCACAGGACGTCGTGGACCTCGTGAGGCGTCTTGTTATAGCCCGGTTCGCTCACCGCCAGGTAGAGCGTGTTGCGGTCCTCGCTGAAGCCGATGAACGACTGGGGCCGGTTCCACCAGTCGGCCGCCGAGCAGCCGAAGAGTTCGTCGTTGATGACCACAGTGTTATCCTGGCACCAGCAGTCGCCCTCGGTGTTCCAGGATTGGTACCAGCAGCGCCAGCGGTACTCCCCGCCGAAGGTGACCTGGGGGCCGCCGCCCAGGAGTTGCCAGTGCACCCCGCCCTGTTCGCCCGGCCAGCCGATGTTGGGGTCGTAATTCGTGTTGAAGCCAAGGGAGCGCCGGTTCTGCCACTCGTTTCCGGTGTAGTCGGTATAGTCTACGCCGTCCACATAGGTCAGCCCCTCCCCGCAGTTGAGGGGTGGGACGGTGTCCGGGCAGCCGCTGAAGTAATCGCCGTTGATGGCGGCGACGGCTCCGGCGTTTGAAGCCATCGTGCTGAGCCATTCCTGCCCGCCGCCGGGGGCGATGACCACCCGGGGGGCCAGGCCGCTGGTGTTCAGGTCCACCTGGACCACGCAGACGTTGTTCAGCCGGCAGAGGGAAAGGCCGGCGCGGGTCTGGACGCACTGGCCGTTGGGGACGTTGCTGCAAGTAGCGGAGGGTATGGCGGAAAGGGAGGGAAGGGGCCAGGCCAGGAAAAAGGACCCCAGACCGAGGGCGAGGAGGACGAGGAAGCGGCGCATCCGGAGGCCTTGCTCCGAATGGGAAGCAAGTCTAAAGGGCAAAACAGGCTTCGGCGCAGAGCCAGAACAGCTTTTCACGGATCTCCACCCTCGATTGCCAGGCCCGGTTATCCCATTCCGGGCCGCTCAGGTCATCGCCGCTGTAGAGGACCTGGGCAAAGGCGACGCCGCGAAACTGGGCCACCGCCATCATCCCGGCAGCCTCCATCTCCACGGCCAGGCAGCCCTCCTCCCTTCTCCGGGCGATCTTGTCCCTCGTCTCACGGTAGGGCGCGTCTGTCGTCCAGGTCTTGCCTACCCGGTAGGGAAGCCCGTGCTTGCTCAGGAGGTCCACTAGGGCTTTTACCCCCGCCTCCTGGGCCACGACTTCGCGGCCAGGCGGAAGGTAATGGTAGGAAACGCCTTCGTCGCGGACGGCTGCGGAGACTACGATGAGATGCCCGACCGCAATTTCCTTCCGGAGGACCCCACACCCGCCGCAGGCCACGAACTTTCGGCATCCGAGCGCGATCACCTCTTCCAGCAGGCCGGCGGCCATAGGCGCACCCACGCCGGGGTGGAAAAAGGCCAGACGTCGCCCCTGGTACGAAATCTCATAGAGCGGGTGCGGGCCGTCTTCCCAGCAGTTTTCCGCCAGCCTTCTGGCGTTGTGCTCGGCGACGACCCGGTCTATAACCTCCCGGAAAAAGCAGATAACGCAGTGCTCGGGTACATCCCGAGGACGAATCACCTGGGAAGGCTCGATGAAAGCCGTGGGGGATGGGTCAAACTCCAGGATCGGGCATTCCATATCCGGCGGTGCGTGCCGTTTGGCCGGCCGGCCGATGGGGATGGGCGCGGGGTGCCCGGACGACGTGACGGTGGCGATTGTCAGGGCGGGTTCTGTACCACTTCTCACGATGCGATCGGAGATTTCGTTGAATTTCATGGAAGGCCTCGAAACGGGACGAACGGGCCGGCTCTATTTCCGACACCGATTCGGGCAGTCTCCCAAGGGGATGGCTTCGGAGACGTACCAGCGCCCCTCTTGCCGTACCATAACATACTCGGCGTCGTAGGTACAGTCCCGGTAAGAGTTGATCGTCCCCCTGCACACCTCATCGTCGGGCACGGTGGAGCCGGCCGGGTAGAACAACTTGGTCTCCTTCTTATGGACCTGTACCCGGGCGCGGTCAAGGCCGATCAGGCTGATGGCAACGACTGCCGACTCGGTCCAGGGCGTCTCCCAGTGACTGCCGTCGCGGGCGTTGGCCCGAATGCGTGCCATCTTGGCTGAGAGATACGGATCCACGCAAACCTGGCGCAGGAGTTCAGGGTTGAGCGTCTCCTCAGCCCGGTTACGCAGCGCGGTGAAATTGGCCAAGGCCGCGACGATGTCCGCCTGCCCCGGCACCGCCCAGGTAAAGCGGGAGGCCCCCTGAAGCAGTTCCCTCACGTCCCAGAGGGCCGAACCATCCGTCAGCCCCAACAGGATGGCGGAACCGCTTCCATCTGTGTAGAGGAAGGCCGATCCGTCCGCGGTCCAGGCTACGGAAAAGCCGCCGCTCCGCCCGCTCATGACCGGTTGACCGAAGCCAAGCGCGTAATCATCATCGCAGGGGTAGAGCGGCAGCGAAGCCACCCGGCGCAGCGTCCCATCCGTTTCGAGCAGGAACAGGCCCGGTTCATACTCAGGCCGGTTCGTATAAGCGGACGACGGCCGACAGTACGGTACGGCGAACCCCAACCGCCCGTCAGAGAACGGCAGGAGAGACCGCGCCGCCATCGGCCCTACATCCGTAGCAGATATCACTTGGGTCAGATTGATTTCCCCCTCGTCCGATACTTGGGCCAGAAAGAGGGTATCGGGGATTACGCTGACCCACAACCCCTGTGGCCCCCAGGCCCAGTCAACGTCGCCCCCGACATAGCACCAAGCCGGCAGTTTCTCCCACCGGCCGGTGGGAAGATCGGCCAGGGCTATCGTGCCGCCTTCGTAGGCACCGACGTTCAGAAGCAACAGCCGGCCATCCGGCGACCACTCGTTGGGCGTATAGACACAGCAGAACTGGTTGGGATTCCTGGCCACCTCGTGCTCAACCAACAACTTGGCCGGCCCCTCCGGAACGGGCGCCACCCAGACTCCGCGTCCGTCCCGAAAGGCGACCATGTCCCCAGCGGAGGAGAGAAACGGTCCCTCACAAGAGATGGAATAGTCCCCATGGGTCTGGGGTATGCATTCTCCCAGGTCGTACGTCCGGTCGGATTGGACATCCATAGCCCGAATCATGTCGGTTTCCGACCGATAGACGAGGTAGCGGCCGTCGGCGGAGAGGGCAAAATTATGCCAGTTGTCGTCCAGCCGGACCGGGATCTGTTCGTCTGAGGTCAGATCCAACACGTACAGGTCCCCTGTCGTGGTGACATAGGCCAGGTGGTGCCCGTTCGGAGTTACCCGATAATACTGAACGATCACCGGGTCTTCCCCGGCTGCCGGGAAGAGCGGCTGTCCCACCAGCAAGTCCCAAATGTGTAGTTCCCGGCCGGGGGTCAGGTACAGGAGGTAGGCCCCGCCGGCCAGCAGGCGGTATTCGTGCGCTGTTACGGGGTCTGTTCCGGGGGCAGGGAAAACCGGGGCCTCGGTGCGGCGATTTACGACGAAGAGGTGGTGGGATGCAGTCCAATAGAGCATGTAGCGACCGTCCAGCGTCCACTTGTACCCCACGATCGCATCCACGCCGGCGCACGTCGGCAGCGGTTCTGGGGCGCGGCCTCCCGCCGGCCACTGCCAGACCCGGCCATCGCGCAGGAAGTAGAGGTCGGCGGGGAGGGCCGGCCATCCAGACGGCACCGTGGCCCGGGCCGGCATCCTTACCTCCGGGAGGGCCGTCTCCTGCGGCGACGCGGCCGGCGTAGGGGTGACGCAGATCGTGCCGCACCCATCGGGACACTCGCCGGGGCAGGAATATCCTTCCCCTGGCCGGCACGGGGGCAGGGTGCAGACCGGCGCCCGCGTGGGCTTGGTCGCAGTCGCGGGTACGGCGGTGGGGAAGGGCGGCGGCACCTCGGTGGCTACCGGCGAGGTGGGCACCCGGGCGGGGGCCGGCCCGCACGAGGTCAGAAGCAGGAAAACCAGAAGAAGACAAGGCCATGCGCCGGTACGGCGTCTCCGGATGTTCATCGTTTTTCTCCTCCTAGCGACATCTTACCCCGCTGGCCGGCAGGCCATCGGGCCGGCCACACCCTCTGCTGCATCTCCCCCTCCACGATGTCGCCGAGCAGGCAGGTATGGTTCTGGGTACGGATGTTTCCCCCGGGTTGCGCATAGTTGCAGCCCGGGAGGCGGATGGAGCGGTGGCGGCGAAACGGGTCCTACATCTTCTCCATGGGGGCGACGCCGGCGACCCATCGGGTCGCCCGCACAGGCGACCCATCGGGTCGCCCCTACAGGCGACCCATCGGGTCGCCTCTACGTCGAATCCAGCAGGGCCGGGTCCGGTTCCCGGCCCAGGCCCTCGCACGCCTCTCGGTAATTGTGGGCCACTATCTCCATCCGATCCCGGAATGCGTCCGGAAAGCGGAGGAAAAAGGGCTTCAGGGTGCGTACTGCCTCCTCATAGGCCGCCAGCGCCTCCTCCCGCCGGCCCAGGGCGGAAAGGTCTGAGCCCAGGTTGTTGAGGCTTGTGGCCAGGTCGGGGAGGAAGGCCTGGGGGTTGGCCGCCGCCAGTTCCCGGTAGTGCCTCACCGCCTCTTCGGTGGCCGCCAGCGCCTCCTCCCGCCGCCCCAGATTAGAGAGCACCACGCCCAAGCCAGTGAGGCTCATCGCCAGGTCGGGGAGGAAGGCCGGGGGGTTGGCCGCCGCCAGTTCCCGGCGAATCGCCACCGCTTCCTGTGTGGCCGCCAGCGCCTCCTCCCGCCGCCCCAGGGCGGAAAGCCGGTTGCCCAGGTTGTTGAGGCTTGTGGCCAGGGCGGGGAGGAAGGCCTGGGGGTTGGCCGCCGCCAGTTCCCGGCGAATCGCCACCGCTTCTTCCGTGGCCCGAAGCGCCTCCTCCCGCCGCCCCAGGGCGGAAAGGTCTGTGACACATTGCCGACGACCGGCGCTTTTTTGCCGTGTATCAGGCAGTAGCCGCGGTTGGTCAAGGAGTGCGGGTAGCCATCACCATAGCCGACCGAGATGACAGCAATCCGG
>JASFBA010000104.1:0-9075 GCA_036172265.1 Chloroflexia bacterium | reverse complement strand
TTCTCCCGCCAGGGAAAGGAAAACATCCTCACGATGGTCCGTCGCCGTACGCCGGCCGTTTGCCCAACTCCGGCCGCTCCCATCCTTTTCCCCCAGGGCCGCCTGGATGCCGCCCATACCCCCCAACTGGAGCAGATGCTTCGGGAGGCACTGAGCGGAAATCCCTCCGCCCTGATCGTAGACCTGGCCCAGGTCACCTACCTTAGCAGCAGCGGCCTGCGGATCCTTCTGATAGCGGCCAAAAGGCTACGCCAGGGCGGCGGCCATCTGCTCCTGTGCTGCCCTCAGCCGGCCGTGGCCCGCGTCCTGCGCCTGACCGGCTTCGCCGAGATCCTCCCCGTCTACCCGACCCGGGAGGCTGCGCTGAAGGCGGCGGAGGTGCCGGGTGGTGGATCACCGCAGTAGGGTTCGGGAATACGCCTTCCTCATCCTGGCCGTCTTTGTCGCCTGCGGAGGATGGGCTGCCCTGTTCTTTGTGCCGCCGCTTTTCCCGGCCGAGGCGACTATTCCCTGGCTCCTCTTTGTCCTCTTTTCCCTCCTTATCAAAGGGCTGGGCAGCCGGGTTGTCCCCCGCGAGACCCACAGCCTGGTCGGCATCGTGGACCTCGCTGCCGTCCTCCTATTCGGCCTTTCCGGAGGCGCCTGGGTCGCCGGAAGCGGCGCCCTCCTTTACCAAGCCGAGCAGGCGTTGGTGCAGATGGTGCGCGCCCGCCGGGAAGGGCGACGCTTTCCCCTGCTTCAGCCGGCCGCCAACTTGTTCTTTGACAGCGGCCTCAAGGTGGTCATGGCCCTGGCCGGAGGTTCCTTTTACATCCGGCTGGGAGGGCAGTTTCCCCCACTCCCTCTGGAGCCCGCCACCGCCTGGCCGGCCTTCCCTCTCTTTTTGACCTGGTTTGTCCTGGACCACCTCGGCTGGGCCCTGGCCGAGGCCACGTTGGGAGGCTGGTGGGGCGTGGGAGAGTGGTTCCGCACCGTCATCGGCCCCTCCCTGCTCCTGGAATTCCTCCCTCTGCCCCTTTCCCTGCTGGTGGTGGTCACCTACCGGGAGAGTACTCCGGCGGCCTTTGCCCTGGTGGCCGCCGGCCTGATCGGCACAAGCCTGGTCATCCAGCGGCTTGTCGCCACGGCTGCAGAGCAACGGCGTTCCGCCCGTGAACTGGCCGCCCTGAACGAAGCCGCCCAGGCCATTGTCCAGGCCGAAATGAGCGTGGAGGGGCTGTGCGAACTCATCTACGAACAGGCCGGCCGGGTCGTGGATACCTCCATCTTTCACCTGGGATTGATCGAGGGGGATCGCCTCACTCTGCAAATCTGGGTTGTTGACGGCGTGCGGCAGGATCCGCTTACCGTGACCCTGAAGCCGGGCGAGGGCATCGTCGGCTGGATGCGGGAGAGCAAACAGCCGCTTTTGGTACGCGACTTTCAGCGGGAAATGGATCGCCTGCCGGCCCGTCCCCGCTACCTGAGCCCTCGGCCGCCCCGTTCGGCCGTCTTCGTCCCCCTGATCGCCCGCGGGGAGGTCATCGGCTCCCTCTCCATCCAGAGTTACCGCCCCTCCGCCTTCACCGAACAGCACCTGCGTATCCTTTCCTTCATTGCCCACCAGGCCGCCGTGGCCATCGAGAAGGCCCGCCTGTACGAGGCGGTCCGCGAGCGCGCCGCGGAACTGGAGCGTATCGCCGCCGAAAACGCTTCCCTCTACGCCCAGGTGCGCGAGGAGCGCGACCGGGTGGAACTTCTCTACGACATCGGCCGGGACCTCACCCGCCGGCTGGACCCGGACGACCTGTTGCGACGGTTGCTTCAGCGCACCCAGGAGAGCGTGCGGGCCGAGTCCGGCAGCATCCTCCTCCTGGGCACGCGCCGCGAGCCGCCCCGGGCGATTTCCACCGCCGACGAGGAGCACGGCGACCTGCAGATGCTTCTGGAACGGGGGCTGGCCGGCTGGGTCCTCCAGAATCGCCAGGGGGCGCTCCTAAGCGACGTCGGCCAGGACCCGCGCTGGCTGCCCACCGGCCGGCCGGTCGGTTCGGCCATCTCCGTCCCCATCCTGCACCGGGAGACCGCCTGGGGAGCCATCACCCTGACCCATCCCCAGCGGAACTTTTTCACCTCCGCCGACCTCGCCCTCCTGAGCGCTATCGCCGAACAGGCCGCCGTGGCTCTGGAAGCCGCCCGTCTGTACGAGGCCCAGCGCCGGCGGGCGGTGCAGTTGCAGACCATTGCCCAGGTGCTGCGCACTATCCTTTCCATCTTGGACCTGGACCGCCTGCTCGCCGAGGTGGTTCACTTGCTCCGCGAGCGCTTCGGCTATGCCCACGTGCACATCTTTACCCTGGATTCGGCCACGGGGGAAGCCGTCTTCCGCGCCAGCACCGACCCCGACAACCCGTTCTGGCAGAAACGGGGAGGACGTCTTTCTCTGGACGAAGGGCTGGTTGGCTGGGTGGCTCGACAGGGGGAGCCGGCCATTGTCGGCGACGTGCGTCGGGACCCGCGCTGGCTGCCCGACCAGAGCGATGTGGTCTCCGAAGTGGCCGTCCCGCTGAAGGTGGCCGGCCAGGTCGTGGGCGTGCTCGATGTACAGAGCGGCGAGGCCGAGGCCTTTGATACCGAGGACGTCTTCATCCTGCGCACCCTGGCCGATCAACTGGCCATGGCCCTGGAAAACGCCCGCCTTTACCAGGTCCAGCAGGAGGAAGCCTGGGTGCTGAACGCCCTCCTGCAGGTGGCGCAGAACATTGCCCAGGCGCCCGACTTGGAGGACCTGTTGGAAGTAGTGGTTCGTCTGGTGCCGATGCTGGTGGGTGTGGAGCGCGCCGTCCTCTTCCTGCGGGAACGGGAGGAGGACCTTTTTCACGCCGTCAAGGGCTATGGGATGCCGGGGGTTCTTCTGCCGGAGATGCGCTACACGCCGTCCCAGGTCCCCGTTTTTGAGCGGGCCGTCCGTCAGGCCGGCCCGGTCACCCCGATCGGCCCGGAGGAGGAAAATTTGCCCGCTCCGCTGAGCGAGGCGCTGGGAAAGGGGAGCCGGTGGTTCTACCCGCTCCTGGTCGGGGGGGAGGTGATCGGGCTGCTCGGCCTGGGGCTGGAGCCGCCGGCCGTCTACCTGAGCGCCCGCCAGCATACCATCCTGATCGGGTTGGTGAGCCAGGCCGGGGTCGCCATCGAGGAGGCCCGGCTGCGTCGGGCGGCAGCCGAGCAGACGCGCTTGGAACAGGAACTCGCCGTGGCCCGGGAACTCCAGCGCAGCCTTCTGCCTTCCGCCGGCCCTCAGGTGTCGGGCTGGGCCATCGAGGTGGCCTGGCAGGCCGCCCGCCAGGTGGGAGGCGACTTCTACGACTTTATCCCGCTTTCTGCTAACCGCTTGGGCATCATCATCGCCGATGTCTCCGACAAAGGGGTGCCGGCGGCGCTCTTCATGGTGCTTTCGCGCAGCCTCCTGCGGGCTAGCGCTTCCAACCACCGTTCGCCGGCCGAGGCTCTCCGCCATGCCAATCAGTTGCTGCTCCAGGACAACCGGGCGGAGATGTTTGTCTCGGTTTTCTACGGCGTCATCGACCTGGATAGTGGAGAGATGCGCTATGCCAGCGCCGGCCACAATCCCCCCCTGCTCTGCCGCAAAGAGGGAGGCATCGCTACCCTGGAAGCCCCCGGCATCATCCTGGGTGTGCTGCCGGAGGCCCTCCTGGAGGAAAGGAACGTCCGTCTGGAGGACGGGGATACCCTGGTCCTGTACACCGACGGAGTCACCGAGGCGATCAACGGTCAGGAGGAGCAGTTCGGCGAGGAACGGCTGCAGGAGACGCTCTGCCTCCACCACGGCCGGCCGCTCGCCGACCTCCGCAGGGCCCTCCTGGAACGCTTGGAAGAATTTACCGAGGGACAGCCGCCCTTTGACGACATCACCCTGGTGTTGGTGCGGCGCGAGAAGCCTTCTTGAAGCAGCCGAAGATGGAGAAGGACCCTTTCCCACAGTTAGTGTTCTTCCTCCGGGTGCGCTGGGGAGCGCTCCTGCTGAGCAGTTTGCTGGGCCTGATCGTGGCCGTGGTAGGCCGGGTCGCCTGGGAGAGGTTGTGGCCGGCGCTCCTGATGCTGGCCTTTGCCCTTGTCTACAGCCTCCTCCTGCACCTGTTGCTGCACTGGCAGCAAAAATATCGTCCGACCCTGTCCCTGGTTCGCTGGTTGATTCCCCTCGTGGATGCCGCCGCCGTGGTTGTCCTCTGTCACCTCACCGGCGGCCTCCTCAGCCCATACAGCCTCCTCCTTCTCTTGCACATCGTCATCGTCTCCTTCGCCCTGGGACTTTTTCCGGCCTATGTCGAAGCGGTCTGGGCGGGCCTGCTCTACGGGGTTATGCTCGGACTGGAAGCCCTGGATATCCTCCCCCCTGTCCAGCCCTTTGGACCGGACAGGCTTCCCTGGACCGTGCTCTACCGGGGACCCTCCGCCATCGTGGCTTCTCTCCTGGCCTTCGCCGGCCTCTTTCTGGTGGGCGCGGCCGTGGGCGGCTACGTCAGCCGGCGGCTGGAGCGTCAGCAGGGCGAAATCGCCCGCCTCTACCAGGTTACCCGGCGGGAGGCCCATAAACTGCGCCTGGTCCACGAACTTTCCCGCTCTATAAGCGCCATCCTGGAATGGCCGACGCTCCTGGCACGCATCTTTACCCAGTTGCAGGCGGTGGCCTCCTTCGATTACGCCGGCCTATACCTCTACGACGAAAAAGAGGACCGGCTGCGCCTGGTGGCCACCTGGGGCTTTTCCGACCAGGAGGCCCGCGAGGCCGAGGCCACGGCCATGGAACGACACCCCGGCTGGGTCCTGCGCCACCGCCAGACGCTCCTCAGCAGCGATACGGCGTCCGACCCCCGTGTCCGCTACACCGGAAACCGTCGCAGCGGCTCGGTGCTGATGGTGCCGCTCCTTTATCAGGAGCGCTGTCTGGGCGTCCTGGGACTGGGCAACAAGAAACGGGGATGCTTTGGCCGCGAGGAGCAGGACCTCCTCGAAGGCGTGGCCCGGCAACTGGCGGTGGCTTTAGCCAACGCCCGGCTCTATGAGGAAAGCCGGAGGACGCTGGAGGAACTGCGGCAAGTGCAGGAAAAACTGGTGCGCTCCGGCCGGCTGGCGGCGGTGGGGGAACTTTTATCCGGCCTGGCCCACGAACTCAACAACCCTCTGGGCATCATCCTGGGGAACGTCCAACTGGCCCTGGAGGCACCGGACCTGGATCCTGAGGCGCGAAGAAGCCTGGAGGCCATCAGCGAGGCCGGAGAGCGTATCGCCCGCCTGGTGCACATCCTGGGCGACCTGGAACTCCTGCGCGAGGAGCGCTTTGAGGCGGTGGAGGTGGAGACCTTGGTGGAGGAAGCGCTATCGCTGGTACGGGATCGGGTGGAACGACAGGGGACGCAGGTAGAGGTGGAGATCGGCCGGCCGCTGCCCCGGGTCTGGGGTTCGCGGCCCCGGTTGCTCCAGGTGCTCCATAACCTTCTGGCGAACGCCCTGGAGGCGATGGAGGGACAGGAGCGCCCGAGTCGCCTTTCGATCGCGGCCTCGACCGAGGGGGGAGAGGTGCTCCTTGCCATCCGGGATACCGGCCGGGGCATCCCGGCCGAACGGCTGGCCCACGTCTTTGAGCCGGGCTTCAGCACTAAGGTGGAAGAGGGGCGTTCGCGGGGGCTGGGACTGGGACTTTTTATGGCCTACCACACTATACGCGCCCACGGCGGCGAGATGTCGCTTGTGAGCCAGGAGGGAAGCGGCACCTTGGCGACGATCCGCCTGCCGGCCGCTCCGGGGTAGAGACACATCCCCCATCGCGTCCCCATCCCATTTTCCCCAAGGTGTGCTATAATGGAAACGCCTGCCCGACCGAAAAGTTCAGGACGGCAAGAGGTGAACGATGAGCAGAATTCGCAAACGGTGGCTCCTGCTGATGGCACTACTTCTCCTGACAGCCTCTGGCCTGGCCGCCTTCCTCCTTCTCTACCACCCGGCCCAGGCGCTGGAATTTTTCTACTGGAATACCACCATCGCCGATTTCAACGAGGGGCGTTTCTACCATACCGCCCTCTCCTGGCGCGGCGATGGGGAGGTGCAACTCCTCCCGGTCGGCTTCGAGCACCCCTGGGTGCCGGGGAATAACACCGGCCTTCAGCCCCGAGGGGCCCCGGCCGCTGTCTACTGGAACGGCCACATCTACGTCATCGGGGGAGATAACCCCTTCACCGATACCCATAACGAGGTCTTTTACACCACCATCGTCAACACCCTCACCCACGAACTCGCCGACTGGCAGCAGACCACGCCGCTTACAACCAGTGTGTACCCTTATGGCGTCTACCGCCACGAGGCCGCCGCCCTGACCTTTACCGAAACGAACAAGAGTTACCTTTATGTCTTCGGCGGCATGAGCAACGAAGGTGCAGAGAATCGTTATTACAGCGACGTTATCTACGCCGAGATCCACTCCGACGGCACCCTGGGTGAATGGCAAGAAACCACCCCCCTGCCCACTCCCCTTTACGGGATGGAAAGCCTGGTCCTGAACGGGCGCATCTACATCCTGGGTGGGGCAGACCGGAGCGGCAACTCCCGACGCGAGGTCTACCACACCGTGCCGGACCCCCACACCGGCCAGGTTTCCGCATGGTATCAGACGACGGCCTCGCTCCCTGCCCTGGGGGAAGGCGGCTATGTGGAACTCTCTGCCGCCACGGAACACGGCCGTATCTATGTCTATGGAGGGTCCACCGGTGCGGTATGGCCCAATTATTCTCCTTATGTCCACTTCGCCACTCCCGATCCCGTTACGGGCGACATCTCCGGCTGGACGATGTCCCTGGAGGGGCTTCCCCTAAACTCCTATGCCAGCGAGGGAACGGCCTACGAATCTGGCCTTCTCCTGGCCATCGCCGGAGCCTGGAACAACGGCATAGATCCGTCCGGAGATGTGCGGGCGGCTCTGATCGATCACGAGACGGGCCAGAACTCGGAGTGGGTTTCCGCCCTGGCCCTGGAGTCGGGGCGTTTCTGGCACGCCGTTGTCCAGGACGACTTCGGCTGGCTCTACTCCCTCTGTGGGGCCACCGGGTCCGGGGCTCAGCCCCGTCTGAACGAGGTCTGGATAGCCTCTCCCTACGGCGAAGGCGGGGGCTTCCAGGCCGCCGGGGGAATCATCTACCCCACCCAGGAGCCCACCCCCACTATCTACGCGCCCTCGGGGGTCTATACCTCCAGCATCATCGTGGCGCAACTCGTCGAGGGCCAGGAATCCACCCTGACCAGCCTCTCCTGGAACGCCACCATCACCGACCCGGCCCTGATGACGATCACAATGCGTTACCGCTATCACCATAACGGCACGTGGACGCCCTGGTACGGCCCCTTTCCCTCCAACCCCGGCATCGGCGTCACCACAACCATCCCCATTTCCGGCACGTGCGACTGGTTCCAGTACAGTGCTCGCCTGGAGACCATGAGCAACACCGTCACCCCGTTCTTGAACACCGTGAGAATCGGCATTCTGGCTCCTCCCAACCTGTCCGTCAAAGACCTCACCGTGACTGGCTGTGACACCTGCCCGGCGCTGGTTCCACCCAACGAGCCGGTGCAGATCGTCTTCACCGTTTGGAACGAGAGCACCGGCCTGCGGCGGGACAATAACTTTTACGCCATGCTCTTTATCACCACCACTCCGGGTTATACGCCCCATCCGCCGGCCGTGCCCATCGGGTGCGAAAACTATCCGACCGTGACCTGCCCGTTGGTCGTGCCGATGTACGGGATAGATTTTCCGGAGGAGTCTTCCCGGACGATCGCCATCTCCTGGACCTTTGACCAGCCAGGGGTGTACCACCTCATCGCCTATGCGGACTACAACAACACCCCCACGATGCCGCCGCCGATCTATGATGTGCGTGAGTATAACGAGTACGATAACCTCCGGGAGCGCGTCGTCTATGTGGGCACGCTGTCCATCTATCTTCCCCTGGTAAGCAAGGGTTGGCCGTGACTTTTTGCACCTTTTCCTGTTGATGCCCCGGCAGGCCGGCGTTCGAACGGTCGGTTTGTCCAATGTCCTCTGATTTCAGGGAGAAACCTTCCCGGTTCGATTCGGCCCGTTTTCGGGCCTTTTGGACGGCGCTGGCCGGCCTTTTTGCCCGCCGGCCCGGCCTTCTTCTTCCCTTCGATGAGGTGGCCGAAAAACTCCGCCTGCGCAGCAGCCTCTACCGGGGAGTACGGCCGGTGGAGGTGGAAAAGATCGCGGGCAGCGTGGGGCGGACCCACGACTTTGACGAGAACTTCCGGCCCCTGCGCCCGGAGGGCCGGGAGCGTGTGGCCCGCATCCGCCAGGCCCTGCGCCAGGGTGAGATGCTCCCTCCGGTGCAACTCTATCAGGTCGGCCAGGTCTACTTTGTCCTCGACGGCCACCACCGTGTCGCCGTGGCCCGGGAGCAGGGGCAGGAGTACATAGACGCCGAGGTCATCGAACTGCCCACGCCGGTGACGCTGGAGACCGGCGTTTCTCCTGAAGAACTGATCCTCAAGGCCGAGCAGGCCGGTTTTCTGGAACAGACCGCCCTGAAGGCCCTTCGCCCGGAAGCCCACCTGGAGGCAAGCGAGCCGGGGCTATACGACGTCCTCCTGGAGCACATCTCCGTGCACCGCTACTATATGGGGTTGGAAGAAGGTCGGGAGGTTGCCTGGGAAGAAGCGGTGGCCCACTGGTACGACCACGTCTACCTGCCCATCGTAGAGGTCATCCGCGAGCAAAAGGTGCTGGACCACTTCCCTGGGCACACGGAGGCGGACCTGTACGTCTGGGTGATGGACCACCGCTACTTCCTCATCCAAGAGGCCGGAGGGGAGATCCCGCCCGAGGAAGCCAGCGACGATTTCGTCCGGCGCTTTGGGAAGCACCGTTCCAGGAGGTAGATGTCAACCACCGTCGCCGGCCGGCCCGTTTTGGGGGGGGGGGGGGGGGGGGGGGGGGGGGGGGGGGGGGGGGGGGGGGGGGGGGGGGGGGGGGGGGGGGGGGGGGGGGGGGGGGGGGGGGGGGGGGGGGGGGGG
>JASFBA010000103.1:0-97140 GCA_036172265.1 Chloroflexia bacterium | reverse complement strand
TACGGGCTTGGGAGCCCAGGGGGAACCCTCGGCCCAGCCCGCCGGCCGAAAGCGAGGCCGGCCTATCCCCCGGGGGGATCTGGCAGGACGGCCTCCACCGAGCGGCCCGCCCCACCGGATGGGAGATGAGGACGGGTGCCCACCGGGTTCGGCCGGGCCACGGAGACACTTTGACGCCGGCGGCAGCGCCTTTCTGCGGGGGGAGTTTGAGGGGGACAGGTAGGGGCCGGCCGGTGGCCGGCCCTCTCCCTCAACGGGGGGTGTGGGGCAGGAGCCCCCCACAAAACGGGCCGGCCGGCGCTTCGGGACACGCCTTAGGCCGAACGGCCCGCCCCGCCGGCCGGAAGCGAGGCCGGCCTATCCCCCCAGGGGGGATCTGGCGGGACGGCCTCCACCGAGCGGCCGGCCCGCCGGCCGAAAGCGAGGCCGATCGATCCTCCCAGGGGAACACGAGGGCAAAATCTCCCCATCCTTCAAAGGTCCCGTCGCCCGAATAGATAAACGGTAACTCCCAGGACGGCCGCCAGGTAAAAGAGGGTGTAGACTACCATACTGGCGCCGGGGTCATCGCCTATCGTGAACGGAGTCAGGCCGAAAAGGGAAGCCGGCTCCATCACATGGGCCGCCCGCTGCCACATGGCTTCGCCGGGAACGAGGAAGCGGACGACGGTGCCGATGGTCGCCGCCGTCGCGTTGGAGAGACGATCCCCAATCTGACCGATCCAGCCGGCTACAAAGTCCAGACCGTATAACATGAGCACCACCACCCCATTGCCCAGGGGCGGAAGGTACGTCCCCCCCAGAAGCGAAAGGCTCAGGAAAACCCATCCCTCCAGGATCATCAACCCCATCCCTTCCCACAGGCGGCTGGGGAGGTAGCCGGAGATGGCCCAGACGGAGACGATCATCCCGCCGGCCATCCCCAGGACAAAGACGGCCAGCATCGTCGCCAGGCCAAGCCATTTGCCTACAACGATTTCCCAGCGCCGCAGCGGCTTGGTGGCGATGGTCTGAATCGTGCCCGAGGCGATCTCGCCGGAGATGGTGTCCACCGAGATCAGCACACCTAGCGTCACGCTCAGGGTGTTCACCCCATATAGTCCCACCAGGAGCAGGGTGCTTCGGACGGCAATCTGGATCGCGGTTTCCGAGGTCCTCAGTTCGCGGTCAATAAAGTAGAACCCCAGGGCAAAGAGGAAAAGCGAAAGCAAGCCGACAGCCAGGATGATCCAGAAGAGTTTGCGCCGGCGTGCTTCCAGAAAGGTCAGTTGCGCTACGGTCAGGACGCTCATTCGCTTTCTTTTATAATGCGCATAAAAAGTTCTTCCAAAGATAACCGTCGCGGGGCCATGGCATAGAGGCGAGCCCCACCCTCTACCAAGTGGCGGGCGATGGCCGGCAACACCTCCCGGTCAGCCACGGTCAGGGTCAGGAGGTCCCTTTCCTCCCGGATAACCTGTCCCCAACGCTCCAGTCCGGCCCGTACCTCCGGCGTCACCTCGCCGGCCCGTACCTCCACCTCCAGCGCCGCTCCGGCGAGTTCATCCAGCGTCCCGGTGCGCACCACCCGCCCCCGTTTGATGATCGCCACCCGGTCGCAGGACATCTCCACCTCGCTCAGAAGGTGGGAGTTCAGAAAGACGGTCACCCCATTCCGGCGCAGTTCGCCGATGAGTTCGCGGACTTCACGCCGCCCCAGGGGGTCCAGTCCGGAGGTCGGTTCATCCAGAAAGACCACTTCCGGTTCGTTCAGGAGAGCCTGGGCCAGGCCGATGCGCTGAAGCATCCCTTTGGAGAATTCGGCCAGGCGCGAACGGGCTCGGTCGGCCAGCCCAACCTGCTCCAGGAGTTCGGGGATGCGCTTCCGGCGTCGTTCGGTCGGCATATGGAGGAGACGAGCGTGAAAGTCCAGGAAGCCCGCCGCGGTCAGCCAGGGATGGAAACGGAAATGTTCCGGCAGGAAGCCGATTTTCCCCATCACCGCCGGATCTCCCGGCGGCCGGCCCAGGACGCGGGCCTGGCCGGCCGTGGGGTGGACCAACCCAACCAGCATCTTCATCGTGGTCGTCTTCCCGGCTCCGTTGGGGCCCAGGAAGCCCAGCACTTCCCCCCGCTCCATCGAGAGGGTCAGGTCATCCACCGCCACGGTCTTGCCGTAGACCTTGCGCAACCCCTGCGCTTCCAGCACCACCATTCCGATACCTCGCTAGCGCAACCACCACCCCAGGAAGGCCACCAGTGCCGCGGCCGGCAGCGCCCAGCGGGTATAGCGCCGGGCGACCTCAGGCAGAAGGAAACGCCTACCCGGCTCCAGAAAGGCCAGGGTCAGCATTCCCGCAGTCAGAGCCACCACAACCTCCAGTCCGTCCAGGTGGGGCGGGAGGAAGGCACCGGCCCGCAGGACGACGGCGACCAGCCCCAGGTGGGCCGCCAGTTCCATCGCCTCCAGCGCACGGAAGACGGCCAGCGGCTTCCCTCCCAGCCCGGTCAGGGGAGCATCGTGCTCGTCCCGGTCCCAAAGCGGCCAGGGAAGGAGGACGAGAAGGAGTGCGGCCGTCGCCAGGCTGAGCAGGGCGTGTTCGAGGGTGGGCGACATCTGCCCGGCCAGCGTTGCCTGACCGGTCGCCAGGGGAAGCGCGGTCACCGTCAGGAAAAGCGGAAACAGGCGGGCCAGTTCGATGGGAGCCTGCCGGCGCAGTCCCAGGACGGCCGGAAGGTAGGCCGAAAGGCCGGCGGCCAGAAGGCGAGAGAGTGGCGGGACGGCCAGGAGGACCAGGTAGAGGATCAGGTCGCCGGGCAGTTCGGCCGGCTTTCCCCAGCCCGGCCAGGGCAGGAGCGCCGTTGCCCAGGAGAGGGCCACCAGGCCGGCCAACCCCGGCCAGACGGCCGGCTGCGGCCCCGGCGGGGGGGGCTTGCCGGCCAGGGAAAAGACCTCCTGCAGGGGCCGCCATGGCGGCGGCGCCGGCCGGCCACGTGCCCCGAGCCCCAGCCAAGTGGCCAAGCCTCGAACCAGGAGTCCCAGAAAAAGGGCGCTCAAAAGGCCCGGGCAGAGGAACACCCGCAACAGCCCGCCTAGGACCGTCACCGCTTCCCCTCCTCGTTGACCTCGTCTTTCCCGGCGATGGCGGCCGGCCGGCGCCGCCGCCCCCCGGCTTCCTCGATGCCCTTCAGGATGTCCTCCGGCGACGGAGGGCATCCGGCGACCTGAACCCCCCCTTCGCCTTGGGGGCTGGCCGGCGTGCAATCCCCCACCCACACCCGTCCCCACGGTCCCGAAAGGTGCTTCTCCAGGCACCGAGCCGCCTCACCCAGCATGCCTTCCAGCGCTCCACAGAACACCAACACATCGGCGTGCGCCGGCGATTCCACCGCCACGATTCCCCGGCGAACCGCTCGATAGCGCCTGGCCAGAGTCGCCTGAGCCTCCAGCGCGCAGCCGCCACAGCCACTCCCCCAAACCCAGTAGACCCGTATCGGCCTGCCCAACGACCACCTCACCAGCATCAAAACCCCACCGCTTTTCCCAGGATGCCCAGGAGCGGTTCGGGATACAGTCCCAGAAGGAGTAGCCCCAGGATCAGCAGAAGGATAAGCGCCGTAACCGGCCGGGGTACCCGGCGGTAGGCCGCCGTCTGCTCCGTCGGCAGAAAAAGTGGCCAGAAGGCCCGCATCATCGCCAGCAAAAAGAGAGCCGTCGCCAGGAGCAATCCGGCCAGGTAGGGCCAGCCTCGCGCCAGGGCTTCCTGATATAACGGCCACCGGCCGGGAAAGCCCCCCCAGGGCGGAATCCCGGCCAGGCTCAGGGTGGCCATAAGCAACCCCGCCGCCACCACCGGCAGGCGATGGCCGATCCCCACCAGGCCGGCCACGTCATCCCGCCCAGTGCTCCACTCCAGCGCCCCGATGCATACAAGAAGCAGCACCAGAGCCATCCCGTGGTGAACGGTCAGGAAAAGGCCGGCCTGCAGGCTCCGGGGTTCGGCCAAGGCAAAGGCGTAGAAGATAAAGGCGATGTCGAAGGAGGAGGCATAGGCGGCCAGACGTTTGAGCCGGTCCTGGCCAGCGGCCAGCAGGGCCGCAGCCACGGCCGCACCGACGCTCCCCCCGGCCAGCCAAAGTTGCCCTGAAACGTTGTTCTGCAAGAGTTCGGGAAAGCGCAGGAGGATTCGAACCAGGAGCACCAGCCCTATCCCCTGGACCGGCGCAACCAGGAGTGCCGTTACTGCGGTGGAAGCATGCCCGGCCAGATCAGGAAACCAGAGATGGAAGGGGACCACCGCCGCTCCCAGCCCGAAGCCGACCACCAGCAGGCCCAGCGCCAGGCGAACGTCGGCTACGTGCTGCCATTCCAGAAAACGGTTCAGGAGCAATAGCCCCGGCACCAGGCAAAACCCGGAAATGGCCGTCATCAGGAGGTACTTCAGGCCGGCCATCAGCGCCGACGTCGGCAACAACCCCACCGGCTCATGAGGACGATCCACCACGGCCAGCAACACCGTCAGCCCGACCACCTGGAGGAGAAGCCCGATCACCATGGGGTCATCCAGAAGAAGCATGGCCCAGGTTACGCCTAGGATAAAGAGCCCGATCGGGATCGGCAACTCCCCCTGGTGCAAGACGTGGGCCGCCACCATCACGATGCCTACCCAAAAAAGGAAGAACCCGGCGAAAAGGCGGTCCGCCGGGGTCAGCCCCAGGAGTGCCCCCAGCAGACGGACCGGCTGTTCCAGAGGCAGACGGAAGGTCAGATACCCCCCAAGAACCAGGACCAGCCCTCCGGCCCAGAGTGCGAGCCGGCGATGTCGCCCCAGGAGGAGCGTATAGAGCGCCCCCGTGATCGGCAAGAAGATGAAAAGCGCGTAAGCCATACCTTATTCCCACTCTTCCGCCGAGGGCAACTGCCACCGACGCAGGCGCAGATAAAAGAGCAGCGCCAGGTAGGCCGAACCCAGTCCCATCAGGATGGCTACAGCGCTCAGAAGGCCCATCGCCAGCAGGCCGAGCGTTCGGGACATGGCGATGTAGAGGAGGCTCACGCTGCTCCAGCAGAGCAACAGCCCGATGCTGACCTCGTGCATTTCCTGGGCCAAAAGCACGGTGAGCAGGCCGGCCATCCCCAGCCAATACCAGACCAAGTCCACATAGCCCCAGAGAAGGCCATCCGGCGCGCCGGGCGTCCGAACCATCGGATAGACGAGGGCCAGACCGTGAGCGGCCAGCACCAGGACGGCAAAAGCAGAGACGGGGAGAAGATAAGCCGCCAAACGAAAGCGCTGCTCCCCCCCCAGCCGAGCCGTTCGCCAGGCCGTCCAGCGCAGCCGGGCCTCGGTAACCTCATCCAGCGGCTGCTGGAGTTCCAGGGCCATGCGCCGCCGCACCGCAATCGTTACGGCCATAATGGTCACAACCGTCAACCCGGTGACGGCCTGTACTAGGACGATCCGGCTCAGCACCAATGGGCCGATCCTCAGGTCCGGTAGTACAAAGGGGAAGCGGGAGATCAATAGGCAAAGCAGGCCGTAGACGCCGAGCAGTCCCAGGAGTTCGATCCACCAGCCGCGAAAGACGATCAGCAAACCACCGCAAAGGACAAAGCCGCCCCAGAGAAGCAGTTCTGCGCTCAGGTGCAACGCTCCGAGTTCCATCGTCTACCTCGTCAGCACAACCACCACAACCAGGGCGATAAAGAGCATAAGAAGAAGGAAGTAGGTGGTGTGCCGTTCCAGGAACGTCACCAAACGGCCGGCGGCGCTTCCGGCGAGGCCGGCTGCTCGTCCCAGAAAACGGTAAACGGGAACCGGCCGGCCGATCCAGGCCAACCAGGCGGCCTCGTCGGGCAGAACCGGCAGGGTGTCCGACAGGGGCATAGCCGCCGACGGCGTGGTTACGCGTCGGCGCAGGGCCCCGCTCCACAAGATACCCAGAGCAACGAGCACGCCCCCTCCTACCCCCCAGGCCGGCAGCCACGAAAGGACCACCTCCAGGGCCGACCACACCTCGACGGCCGCCATCCCCGATGCCGCCGTCGTCGCCCGCTCCAGAAGCGCCGGCCAGAGCCACGGGACGACAGCCCCGCTCAGCGCGACCAGCAAGGCCGCGCCGAGCGCTCCCCAACGCACTACCGCGGGCAGAATGGCAGGTTCCTCCATCCTTGGCAGGAGCGTCCGGCCACGCCAGAGGTAAGCCAGCGTCAGGGGCGTCGCCAGGAGCACGATCGGCAGGTAAGCCCACCGGCCGGCCTCGGCTAACCCCAGCACCATCAACCAGCGCCCGAGGAAGCCCCAGGTAGGGGGAAGGCCGGCCGCCTGCCACATTCCCAGCGCAAAAAGCCCCTGCCGGGTCTCTTTCCCCAGGCCCATCCCGGTGACGGCCGGGTAAAAGACCGCCTGGCTCAGGAGCAGGTCCAGGATCAGGAGCAGCCCTGCCCCGATGCCCCAGGAACCTCCCAATCCCAGAGCCATCCAGATCAATCCCAATCGCACCGCGGTGTCTCCGGCCAGGATCGGCCCGGTCCCGTTCTGTTGAAAAGCCAGGGCCGCATTCACTACCAGGCTGATGCTGCCCCCGATCAGCAGCACTTCTCCGGGAAACGCTCCCCCCGCCTTGGGAAGAAGGCGCAACCAGAGATAGGGCCCGGCCAGAAAACCGCTGCTTCCCATAAGCACAAGGCCCGCCGTCCCGGCCGCCCCGGCCGCTGCCGGCGCCCAACCCTGGAAAGGCACCTGAGCCGTGCGAACCCAGGCTGCGCCGGCAGTCAGCAGCAACGCCGCAAGGCCAACGGCTCCGATTTCCATCCGGCCGTGCTCCAGCGTCCCTACTTGTCCGATCAGCAAGAGGGCCGCCAGAAACAGGTAGCCGGCTGCATGCTGTACCCCCAGGAACCACTCGGCCACTCCGGGAACGGGAAACCGGGGCCTGGGAGACGAAAGCAACCCATAGGCGACCAGTATTCCGATCTCCCAAAGCACATAGGACAGAAGGAGGTCGGCGCTTCCGAGCAGGGCCATAAACAGGGCCAACAGGAGCAGAACCCAGGGAGCATGCTGTCCCTCTTCCGGCGATGCCCCCACGGCCAGCCATAAGAGCAGGAACAGGGCCGAAAGGCCGGCCGGCAGGGCAAGGGTCCAGGAAAGCAGGTCGAAGCGCCAGGTGAGGGAGATGTCCCAGTTCCCGGTCAGAGCCCACCTCCCCAAGGTGAATTCCAGCGGCCCGGAACGCAAAAGGGCCAAGGGGAGAAAAGCCGCTACCCCCAACGCTGGGGCTGCCCAGGCCCAAACTCGCCTCCACAGGTGCGTCCGCACCAGCCGACCGGCCAGAAGCAACCCCAGCCCGCTTCCCAGGAGGACAAGGGTCGTCCAGAAAGCCGCCTGGCTCACCGGCCCACCTCCAGTCCCCACGAAGCCACGATGACTCCCACCATCTCCCAACGCTGGCCAACCAGCGTCTGGGGAAGTGTCGCCAGATGCACGGTGCCGGGCGTGGTCCGCCACAGGCCGCTCAGCCGGCCGGCTTCGTCCACCGCCACCCGCATCCCCAGACGCCCGCCCGGCGCTTCCACCCGAGACTGGGCCTCGCCAGCCGGCCACCGCTCCGCCACCGGAGCGCAGACCGGCCCGGTCGGCATCGCTTTTACGGCTTGCTCCAGCAGACGCAGGCTTTCAAAGGCCTCCAGCAACAATACCACCCAGCGGGAAAAGGTGTCTCCTCCGGTCTGCACCACCACCTCGGGGGGGATTTCCCCATAGGCCGCATAAGGCCGGTCGCGTCGCAGGTCCTGGGATAGTTCGGAGCCCCGGGCGACCGGCCCGCTGATGCCATTCTCCTCGGCAAATTCTTTCGTGAGGAGGCCGCTGCCTATGAGAACGCCGACCTCCGAGTAGGCCGAAATCGCCCGATGGGCCAGGTGGTACAGAGGCCCCTTGATTCGCTGCACCAGTTCGGCCACCGCTTCCACTCCTCCCAGGTCCCGGCACAGGCCGCCAGGGACGTTCAGGCCGGAGAAAAAACGTCGTCCGGTAAGGCCGCGCCAGACCTCCAACACCTCCTCGCGCAGGTCCAGCAGCCTCAACGCGGCCTCAGGAAGGCCGGCCAGGTGCAGAATCCTCCCCGCCGTCCACAGATGGGCTATGATGCGCTCCAGTTCGGCCAGGAGCAGGCGCAGGAAACGGGCCCGTTCCGGCACCTCCACCCCGGCCAAAGCCTCCAGGGCCTGGCAAAAGGCCAGGCTATGCGCCCAGGAGGAAGCGGCACACAGCCGTTCCACCTGGACCAGGGCCTCCTTCGGCTGGAGTCCGGCCCAGACTTCCGGCGCAGGAGAAGGGGGGAACAACACTTCCGCCCGGGCCCGCTGAACGATGCCGTCCTCAACCTCCAGGTCCAGCCGCAATCCTCCGGGCCATCCTGGGTAAAACGGCCCCAGGGAGAACAAATACCCCATCTAGGATTGCCCCTCGTATACCGCCCGTAGGGGCGGGGTTCCCCCGCCCCCACAAGACCGGGCACCTCTATCCTGAAGAATTCGCCTGAACCGGTTTCCCAGGAAAGGTGACACCGAACTCACCGTAGGACATAAAGTATCGCCAGCACGGAGATTCCCCAGAGCACTAGGTTGATTAGGAAAGGAAGGTCTCCCAGAAGGATCTCCTCCGGGCTGCCCCCTTTGTTCTTCTGATAGACCAGGAAGAGGTAACGAAAGATCGCGTAGATGACAAAGGGAATGGTCAGCATCATATAGGGGATATGGTGTACATACTCCGAGGTCAGCCATCTCGGGTTCGGCCCGTAAAAGGTATAGAGGGAATAGGCGATCAGCGTGCTGGCAGCGACGATGGAAAGCAACTCCTCCAGAAGGGCTGGAGAATACTGGCTGAGGATATGGCGGTGGGAACCGGCATTCTGCTCCAGCAGGAGGAGTTCATGGCGCCGTTTGGCCAAGCCGAGGAAAAGGGCCAGCAATACGGTGCAGACAAAGAGCCAGTGGGAGATGGAAACCCGAATGGCGACGGCCCCGCCGGCCGCCCGCAGGACGAAGCCAAAGGCAATGGCAAGGACATCCAGGATGACGACGTTCTTGAAGTAAAAGGAATAGGCCACCATCAGGAGCAGGTAAGCCAGCAGAATCGCCGCAAAAAGCGGGTTCAGCCAGAAGGCCATCGGGAGCGCGATGGCGATCAGGAGGATCGCGGTGGCTATGGCTACGCCTGGGCGGAGACGGCCTGCCGCTAGAGGGCGGTTCCGTTTGACCGGGTGGGCCCGGTCGCGCTCGATGTCTGTCACATCGTTAATCAGATAGACCGCGCTGCTGGCTATGCAGAACAGAGCAAAGGCCAGCAGAGACTCGGCTACGGCATAGGGGTCAAGCAGACGCACGGCAAAGACCAGGCCGGCGAAGACAAAGACGTTTTTGCTCCACTGCTTGGGCCTCATGCTGATGAGCAGGTCCCGAAATACCTGCCCACCCTTGGCTGCAACGCCTCGCATTTGGCCCATCCCTTGGCGCACTCCAAACAGCAAAAAACGAAACACCCTGTACTCCTGAAACTGGAAATCATCCGTCTGAAACAGCGGCCTTATGATACCCTATCTTTGGCCAGCCGTCAACATCGGTTTGCCCATACGCCCCAAAGAGGTGCCACGAAGCGAAGAGTGGGGAAGAAGGGCAGGAAGAAGAGAGGCATGGGAAAGGCGCGACTCCTGCTGGGTCGTTCCAGGTCGGCAAAAGCCGGTTCAGGGGAAATGGCTTCCTCATCCGGCCCGGAAATGCTCTTCCACCATTTCGAGTACCGCTCGGGCCAGGCGCATGGCTTCACGGGCTTCCCCAGGATCGGTGTAGAAGCGGGAGGGGACACCGCCGGGCAATCCGTTGGGGTAACGGGTGGGGATATAGTACTGATCCAGCCGGGCCGCCCGCTCTACCTTCTGGAAACGAGGAGCCACGGTTTTGGCCATCTCCAGAAGTTCGTAGAGGGAATGGGTGAAGAAAACTTCCTCAAAAGGGTAGGTCAGGTAAAGGAATGCTTTGAGCGCCTTCTCGGCCGCTTGCTGAAAGTGAAAGAGGGCCAGGTAGTAGCGCCGGCGACGACGCAGGGCATCGGCATCCTCGAACTCATCGCGGGCCTGAACCAGCCAACGCTCGGCCTCGGCTCGGGAATCACGCTTCATAGACCACCCTCCCTTCATTCACCGCCCGTCGCAGGAAAGTGCTGTGCTCCAGAACCTCCCGGAACTCGTCCTCCGTATAGGCCAGAATGTCCCCGGCGATCCGACGGTCCACCTCGGCGTAAATGCGGCGCATCCAGACCCGGCCACTACAGGTGGAGGGCAGGATAACGATCAGGTCCAGGTCGCTATGGGGCCCGATTTCGCCTCGGACCAGCGAGCCGAAGAGGATGACCTTACGAGCCCCCAGGGCCTGCAACTGGGCGACGACGTCCGGGAGCGCCTTTTCCAGCGCTCTCCTCCGTTCCTCCTGGCGCCGACGCCATTCGGCCAACCTCATCTGCCCATCTCCCGCAGGATGCCTTCAATAAAGGGTCGGGTCATTGGACCGACCTGGACTAGGTAAATCTTGCCCTCGGCATCTATGAAAAAACTGGTCGGGAGGGAAATGACGCGATAGTCCGTAACCACCCGGCCGTCGCGATCCAGGAGGATGGGAAAGGTCAGGCCCTGCTCCCGGACAAAAGCGTGGACATCCTCCAGGCGGTCCTCCTGGTAGAGCAGGTTTACGCCCAGGATAACCACCTGGTCGCCCGGCGTTTCTTGCACCCGCTGGAGTTCGGGCATCTCTGTCCGGCAGGGGGGACACCAGGAGTTCCAAAAGTTCAGGAGGACCGGCTGTCCGCGAAAATCGCTCAAGCGCAACGTCTCCCCGGTCAATGTCTCCAGAGAAAAATCCGGAGCCACCTGTCCCCGCCGGGCCGCACTCGCCGTGCTGCACCCCATCAGCAGGATCAGCCATCCCAGCAGCAGTATTCGCCCGAAGTCCTGCTTCGACACGGTTCCCTCTTATTTCAAAATATAGTACGTCGCCCGCCGTTCGCCGATCTTCAGGAGCAGGCCCCGGGAGATCAGATCGGCCAGATCGCGCCGCAATGTCTCCCCGCTGACTTCCGGACAGAGTTCCTGGAGTTCACGGCTGGTGATGCGCCCTCTTTCGGCCGTGTAAAGGAGGGCCTGCACCTGGCGCTCGTTCAGCCCCAGGCGGGCCAACGCCTGGGGATCGGTCGGGATTTCGCCTGGAGCCAGGCTGCCCGGCCCGTAGAAGGTAAGGAGGAACCCGGCCCGCGTTTCACGCAACTCCGGCGCGGGCAAGTGGGCTTCCTCCATCCGGGCAAAGATGCAGGACATCCCATACCCCACCTGCCGGAGCAGGCTCATCTCGGCCAGCACCCGGGCGAGGGCCGGATTGCGCAGAAACCGCTCCTGGCGGATATTTTCCACCGTGACCGGACCGGGGAGTCGGCCGGGACTATAGATTTCGAGGCGATCGCGGAACATAAGTACTCGGACCATATCGCCCTGTACGCTATAGTCCCGGTGGGCCACAGCGTTGACCAGGGCTTCATGTACCGCCTCCAGCGGATACTCGGTAACCTCGACCCGTTCCTCCTCGATCCGGAAGCGTCCCCGGCGCATATGGGCTTGCAGGAAGGCTTCGGCCTGGCGAAGTTGCTCCGGAAGGGTGCCGCCGGCCTCTTCCCGCAACGGCTCTTCGGTGGAAGAAGTGCCTGGGTAACGGGCCAGGAGGAGGCGCGCCTGGGGAAGAAAGGCCTGAGGGTTGTGCCCGAAAAGGAGCAGGCCGGCATATGTTGGGCGCAGTTCCCCGTCCACCTCGGCCAGACAGCCGCGTTCGCGCAAGAGTTGCAGTCCATCCACCGGCAGAAGACGGAGTTGGGCTGTATAATCGTCGATTCGACCCATGTCCAGGTCATCCAGGGAGGCACCGACCGGCACCAGACGCTCAAAGCCCTCCTCACTCCGCTCCAGGAGCAGGCTCCGGAGTTCCGATGGACTCAAAGGGACGTTGCCTTGGGACGAACGCCGCAGGTAGAGGCCCCGGTGGTGGTAGACATAGGGCAGGCCGGCCGGCACTTCTACCACCAGGACGGCCCGTCCCTGGAGGGAGACTACCGCCGGACGAGGGAGGGTTAGAGGTGGTGTACATTCCTGGGCGGCTTCCTGAAGCCGAGCCAGGGCTTCCTCGACCGAACCCAGTCCTTCCACCTGGCCGCGTCGCTGCCCTCGTACCCCCAGGAGGATGTGACCGCCGCGGTCGTTGGCCATAGCGACCAGAGTCTCGGCCAAGGCCCTGGGCCGGAAGCGCGCCGGGAAAAAGGCCAGGGCCGGTTCCTCCCCGCCCCCGATCCACGCCAGTACTTCTTCTTCGGTCATCCTGAAGGTTACCACTCCTGCCGGAAGGCCCGGTCGTATTCATCCTGCAGGCGCGTTTCGTGGCCCTTTTCCTGCTCCAGGAGGAAGAGGAAAAGTTCCCGTTCGCCGGCGTCGGTAGCCTTTTCCGCCAGGGCCCGGTAGAGCGCCTGGGCTTCCTGTTCACGCCGAATGGCCAGTTCCCACGCCTCCTGTAGGGTCATATCTGAAAGGCCTTTTTCCATAGCGACCTCCTACCCGGACGGCTCGAAATCGGGCTCCAGCAGGCGCTCGGCATAGGCCGAAACATCGGCTTGCTTGGCGATCAGGCGGTTGAAGAGGCGCACCCGCCTCCGTTCTCCCAGAAGGATGGCTCCCACCAGCCGGCCCTCACGCAGGACCAGTTTGACGTAACGGCCGGCCTCCGGTTCGCTCCGCCGCAGTTCCACAAAGCCGTCGCCGGTGGGTTGGACCTCGCCGATGGAGGTCAGGTCCACGCCGACCACCTTGAGCGTCGTGGAGGGGATGGTGCCTGAGTAGAGCGTTTCCTGGCCGGCCATGTTCTGGGCGGCAGCACGGGCCTGCTCCCAGGCGGCCGGGAGGATGCCGTAGACGCGGCCTTCGAACTCGGCGCAGTCGCCGGCGGCGTAGATGCCCTCGGCGGTGGTGCGCAGGCGGCTGTCCACGGCGATGCCCCGGTTCACCGCCAGGCCGGCCTGTCGGGCCAGTTCCACCCGCGGACGCACGCCAGCCGAAATGAGCACCATTTCACCTTCGACCTCCCGGCCATCCTCCAGGCGCAATCCGGAGACGCGGCCGTCCCGCCCGGCGAGGCACTCGGTGGCCGAGCCGGTGAGGACCTGGATGCCCATGCCGGCGATGATGCTGCCCAGGATCTCCCCGCCGGGCCGGTCCAGTTGTCGCGGCAGGAGCCAGCCGTAGACCTCGACGACGACAACTTCCAGCCCCAGAGTGCGCAGGGCCCGTGCGGCTTCCAACCCCAGAAGGCCTCCGCCCAGGACGACGGCCCGGCGGCAATTCTGGGCGTAGGTACGGATGGAACGGGCATCGTCCAGAGTGCGCAGGGAAAAGACGCCCTCAAGGTCCACACCGGTCAGGGGTGGGATGAAAGAGGCCGCCCCAGTGGCCAGGAGGAGCCGGTCATAGGGCACCGTCCGGTCGTCGGCCAGGCGGATTGTTCCGGCGGAAGGTTCCAGGGCTTCTACTCGAACGCCGCGCTGGACGGAGACGCCACGTTCCTTGTACCAGGCCGGCGGGTGGATGAGGATCTTCTCCACCTCCACCCCGCCGGCCAGGAACTCGGGCAACTGCGGCCGGCGGTAAGCCCAGTAGGGCTCCTCGCCGTAGACTTCGATGGAGGCTTTCGGGTCAACCTCGGTCAGGGTCTCGACGGCCGTGGCCGCCGCAGCCCCGTTCCCCACAATGACGTAACGCATCAGCCCTCCTGGGCTTTGAGCAAGCAGATGGCCTCCGGCTGCTTGATGCGCAGGACCACGCTCTCCAGGACACGAAAGAGGTAGTTCATATGGTCAGGACCCATGTAGGCCGTGACCAGGTCCTGAGCCACGACCAGGTCCATATTCTCCGCTCCTACCGAGAGAAGGAAGCCGGTCTGCGGGAAAAGCATAGGGGCCTGGAAGACGCCGGCCGTGGCCAGGTCGGCCAGGAACTGGACCTCTAGCCGGCCGGTGTTGGGCATGATGCGCTGAACGGTAGTATATAGGTCTGTGCTGAGGACGAGGGCATAGGGGCCGTAGAAGCCACCTTTGAGCAAGACCTCGCGGGCCGCGGCCACGTTCTTGAAGGGGGCTTCCGGTTTACCCCAATCGGCCAAGGGAACCTTTTGGCCGGCGGTGGTAAGGAGGCCGGGGAGACCGTGGGGCTCGCTGCCGTAAAAGATCAGTTCGTCCTCGGCCACAGCCACGGCAGCGGCGGCCCCGGCGGCCGGGAAAAGGTCCAGCGGGATACCGCTTTGCCGAGCGGTGGCGATGTCACGCCAGGAGAGGCTGAAATCTTTGTGTAAGAGGGGCAGGGCCAGGTGCCGCCGCCCGGTGAGGGAAATCGGCTCACAGCCAGCCGCGCAGGCCTCATGGGTGCAGGGATCGGTGCCTTCGTAGTGGATGCAACCCTTGCTCCAGGCGTAGGTATCCAGTGCCACCGTCTGCACCCCGGCTCCCAGGGGACCGCAGAGCGAAAGGAAACGCCGTCCCACCAGCATCCTGCGGGCCGTCTGAACCACCAGTTCATCCAGGCGGGCCCACTCTTCCGCCGTGAGCGGCGCATCACTGCGCATCCAGTAGTCGTCCATTTGAACCTCCTTATCTATTCCTGCTTTTGACCGTACAGGCTACCCACCGTCCACCTTGGGCGGGGAACAGGCGGCTCGACGGGAGCCCCTCCCATTTCTTTGAGCATCTTGCTGAAGAGGGCATCGTGGTAAACCTCGTGGTCGCGTACCCGGGTGATCAGGGCGGCCAGTTCCATCTCCCCGGCCGCCTTGAGTTCCTCGATCTGAGCGTTATAGTCCTTTGCCGCGGCCCGCTCGGCGGCGATGTCGGCTTCCAGCATCCGGGACGTGTCGCGGGAACGGTCGAAAGGGGCGTGTTCCATGGCCGGAAAAGCCCCCCGAGAAGCCGCTTCTTCGGCAAACCAACCCATATGCTGCATCTCGTTGATGGCCTGCCACTCCAGTTCGTCGGCGATTTCGCAATGGGGCGTGGTGAAGGCATGGTAGAGGTACTGCAGGATGACCGTGTACTCGTGCTGAATCCCCTGGAGGAGGATCTCCAGCGTCCGCGAGGGGCCGGCCGTGGCCTGCTCCGGACGGATGGCCCCCACCGCCGACCGCCCTTCGGCGGCCAGTTCCTGGGACAGGTCGGCAAACCGGGCTCGGTGGGCCTCTTCGTCGCTGACGATCCGCTCCAGGAGTAAACGGACCTCGGGATTTTCGATGAGAGCGAGGTGCTTTCGGTAGAGGGCGATGGCCTCTTCCTCGGCCACGATGTCGCGGGCCATCCAGTCCGCCGGGGTTTCCCCCGAGGTATCCACCGGACCGCGCTCCATCGTGGGGTCGCCGCCCAGTTTGACGACGAATTCGGCCAGCCGTTTCAGGTGGCGCATCTCCTCCCGAGCGATGGCCTCGATCTCGCAGGCCACATCGCTTTCGCCGATAGCGTAGGCGTGCAGCAGGTACTGGATGATGGCGGCGTGCTCCCCGCGGATATCCTCGTTTAGCAAAGCAGCGACCTGATTTGACATAATAACCTCCTTCACGGGTTACCTTGGTAGCCACGCTCGGATTGCGAGGCCAGAACCAGGCCGGCAGACATGTTCCTAGCATATCTTACCATATACAGAGGGGAGGGTCAAGTGTGCGGAAGCACTTTCAGGGCACCGGCGTTGCCCCCGGGGGAAGCGGCGGAATGGTCAGCAGGCGCAGGACCCGTTCCACCACATCCCAGGCACAGAGGTAGATCGTCCCGCCCACGCGCACGTAGTAGACCAGGCCGCCGGGACCTGGGCGGCCGATCTCCATCGTGCGTTCTTCCCCGTCGCGCAGGCCGATGGTGAGGACGGCTGTGGGAGTGAGCAACCCGGCCTGGGTCAAGTTCACCTGGGCCGGATCGGGTTGCGCCAGCGGCTCCAGGTGGGCCAGTTCATCCACCAGCCAGTCCACCCGCTTCTGGTCGGCCTCGGCGGAGAAGGGGGCGGTGATGTGCCAGGTATGTACCTCGTCCTTCTCCAGGTGGAGAAAGGTTCCGTCGGTGCCGCGTACGGTGAGGGAAGCGACCTGGGCCGGTGCCACATCCCAGATGCGCCGGGCTTCCGAGGCAGGGGCCGGCTGGCCGGCCAGATACGGGTACAGGACCAGCACGGCCCCTGCTACCAGAACCAGCGCCAGCACGACGGCGAGGACGATTTTCGGCCGGCTCATCGCCACAAGGCCGCCTCAGTGCCCCATGGGTTCCTGGGCCTTTTCTTCTTCCGGCCGGCCCAGGTACTTTTCCGGATCCCGGTCGAAGGCGATCTTGCAACCTTGGGCGCAGAAGTAGTAGGTCACGCCTTTGTAGACCGAGGTCGCTGCTGCTCGATCCTCCTCGACCATCATGCCGCAGACCGGATCACGCGCTGCCATCTTTGGCCTCCTTGTGCCGATTGCCGGAACTGCCTACCACAAAGGCCCAAAGTAGGGCTGGGTTCTGAACCCTGTCTTTTACCACTTCTCGGTTTCGCAAGATACCACACTGCTACGGGCCGGTCCGATCGGGCCGTTCGTGCAGGGGCGGAGTAACCCCGCCCCTGCAAACAGGGGAACATAAAATGCCTCGCCGCGGGTTCTTTTTCCCACCTTCGCCGTTCCACCATCGCACGGCCCTATATGGGTAATTGCGAGGGGTCCGAACCCGCCCCTCGGTGCTGGCCCTGGGGCCTTGGGGCAGGGAAATGGCTAAAACAGCCCCATCGGGTCCTCGAAGAAAAGAAGCGTATGGAGCGCCTCTTCAGCGGCCTCGCGGATGTCTTCCTCTTCCCGCTCCAGGCAATGCTCCAGCAGACGGCGGGCCTGTGCCCCCCCGATCTCGCCCAGCGCCCAGATGGCCGCCTGCACGACCTCATGGTCGGCATCGTCCAGAAGCGGAGCCAGGGACGGCACAAGTCGCGGATCTCCCATTTCTCCACAGGCCCAGGCGGCCTCGTAGCGCATCTCGGGGTCTGGGCTGGTCAGTTCGCGCTCCAGGAAGGGCTGCCAGCGTTCAGCCATATGGTGGCCCATGGCATGAACCGCGCTGAGGCGCATCTCCCGCTCTGCAGCGTTATAGGCCCGGAAGATCGTCTCCTCTACCTCGGCCAAATCGCCCATATAGGCCATAGTCTCGACAGCCCGTCGTCGCACCTCCAGCGGTGTCTGGGAATCCTCGAAAATGCCCAGGAGCAGGTGGAGCAACCGCTGCCGATAGCCCTCCAGAAGATCCGTCGTCTCCATCAGGTAGACAAACCGGCCCAGGGCCAAAATGGCCTCGCTTCGCACCAGAGGAGAGGGATCGTCGGCGGCTATCAGGAGAAGTTGCTCCAGCAGGCTGAAACTTTCGTCATCCATCAGGCCTTCGATAGCGGTGCTCCGCACCACCTCGTCCGGATCGGTCAGGCAGAGGAAGAGCACATCCCGAAAGTTCAGGTCCGGGTTATCCTCGCTCAACTGGGACAGGGCACGGACCACCTGGCGGCGGCGTTCCCGGGAAACCTGGGGCCAGGCCTCCCGAAAAGCGGCCAGGTGCTCGGCCAATAGATTGGAAAGGGCCTCCAGCCGACTGTAGGAGAGCGGATGCCCTTCTCCCAGGATTTCGGCTAGTAAGTGGGAAAATTCCGGTTTCCGCCCAGAAGACATCGTTCCTCCCTCTACGTCCGCCGCTATTCCTCCCCGGGAGTGTAGAGATACATCCCTTCCCCATCGGCGGGGGCGAAGACATCCGTCGTATCCAGCACCCGCCGCAGGTACTCCATGCTGAAAGGACGCTCGATATTGACGACGGGATAGAGTTCCTCCAGAGAGGCACGGTAGCCCGGCCCTTCCTTCCGGCCGACTAAGGTAAAGGCATGGGCGACGACATCGGCCGGCCGGCGGCGCAGGGCCGGAGGCAACGGCGTGGTGCTGCGCAATCGGGGGAAACGTTCCTCGCTCAGGAGGAGGCTCTCTTCGACCTCGCAGTAAAAGGTGGTATCCTCGAAGGTATAGCGGTTGCGACGTTCATCGTAGGTGAGCAACCGCCTTTCCTGGGCCTCGGTGGCCAGATATTGGAGCACAAAGACGTTGGGCTCTTCGGTACGCGAGATGGTGATCAGGGCTCCCGGCACCAGGCTACTGTGGAAAAATTCCTCCAACCCCCACAGCCAGCCGCTCCGGTTTCCCACCGGGTAGCGCAGTTCCACCGCATAGGCCTCATAGTGCTGGGGGACCTCAAAGCGCAGGTGGGCCGAACGCTGCTCCTCCAGAAAAGGAGGTGGGAAAAAGGCCCGGGCCAGAGCATCGTAGGGCAGGATGCCGTGGCGATATTCGTAAAAGGTCAGAAAATGCTCCAGTTGCTCCGGCCGGCCGGGGGCTTCCCCTTCCTCCAAGAGGAAGGCATAATCCTGCCCGACCTCGGCCGCCTTGATGGAACGGGAGCCTATCGTCGGCAGGTCCTTGACGGTCCATAAATTGACCCCTGCGACACCTACGTACTCAAACTCTTTCTTTTCCCGTAACAGACGAGCGTTAAGCGAAAAGGCCCAAAGTTCGTAGTCGGGATCGGTCGGCTTCTTGAGGAAGAGGTCCGTCAGAATCGCCCTATCGATGAGCGGGGTCTCCTCCTCCAAGATGTAGCGACGGACCTCGGCCAGTCGACTCTTGCTGAAGTGTTCCAGTTCCTCCTCTAGATACCAGGCATCGCCGAAAGAGACGACCCGGAAGTCCCGTTCCAGGGCGTCTCGGAGCACCCGGCCGATGGTCTGGCCGTGATAGGCAAAGATCTCTTCGGGCTGGAGACGGAAATCGATCACCGTGCCATCCTCCAGACGCAGTTCAGTGGCCGGCTCCACTTTGCGCATGGCCGTGATGGCGATCTGTTCCGCCGTGGGCAGCACGGCCCTCCCCTCCGAAGAAACGGTTCGGGGAGCCTGCATCTGACGGATGGCGGTGCGTACCCAGAAGGAAGAAAGAGGCGGTCGGCGCACCACCCGCCGTCGGGGCATCGCCGCTTCTCCCCCCGGTGTCGGGTGCAATTGACGTGGAGGCAAGGCCGGCTCGGGTCGTTCAGCGGCCGGACGCCCACGCTTGGAAGTGACGTAAAAGACTTCTCCCTCGCGCTCCACACGGGCAAAGATATGGTTGTTCTTGTCAAGCGCAGATTCGATCAGACGGCTCGCCTCCTCCCGCTCCCGGCGCAGGAGTTTGCGCTCCAGGAAATAGTCGGTCAGGGCACTCAGGCTCTGTCGGATAGGAGCGTCCAGTTCATACATCGCTCCCTGGCGCAACATCAACAAAAAGACCTGTTGGGCAATGGTCCGTTCCTCTTTCTTACCTCGAAACTCGACCTGTAGTTCCATCAACTGTCCCTCGAGATACGACAACTTCGATCAGGCCTGTTCTTCTTCCAGAACCTTGTTTCGCAGGATGATAATGTACTGGTAGACTAGGGAATCCAACGACTGCGGCCGGCCGACTTCTCGCAGCCAGTCGAGCAGTTGTTCAAAGCCGGTTTCCCCCAGGCGTATCTTGCTGGCATCCATACTTTTCCTCCAAAAGCGTATTCTAAAGTTTATTTTACTATATCCTTCCTTTTTTGGCAAACGCCCCGCATTCTATCATACAAAATCTTACTGAAGGGGGTATACCCAAGTCTTACCTTGCCAGGGCTTTTCAACACTCCAATAAAAGACC
The DNA here is from genome assembly GCA_036172265.1 of Chloroflexia bacterium. GTDB lineage: Bacteria > Chloroflexota > Chloroflexia > DTKN01 > DTKN01 > JASFBA01. Next base: position 77,336 of record JASFBA010000103.1, on the reverse strand, counting down.
CGTCAGGTCTACTTGCCGAGCCATACTGAGGTAGCAATCCGGACACGTAGGGGTGGGTTCTGAAGCCGCCCGCGCCTTACCATCTCACGTGGGTTGCAAGAAGGAAGGAGCGTGGTATAATAAAAGTAAGTGAGATAGTTTGTCTCTGAGGGCAGAATGTCTACTGAAAAGCCGCTTTATGGGTTGACTGCTGAGTTGTATCGGGCCGTAGTCTCGCTGATAGATGATCGGATGTCCGAGATCCGCGTCGTCCGCGAGGACTTTGACCGGTTGACCGCCACCGTCCAGGCCTTGGCCGAGGCGCAGAGACGCACCGAGGAGCGGGTCAACGAACTGGCCGAGGCGCAGAGGCGCACCGAAGAACAGGTGCAGGCTCTGACCCGCGAGGTGCAGGCTCTGACCCGCGAGATGTTCATAGTCAAGACCGACATCAAAGGGCTCAAAGACGATATGGGTTCCGTCAAAGGACGACTCCTGGAGATGGATTATCGGGAGAAGGCTTCGTCCTACTTCGGACGCTTGTTGCGTCGAGTGCGCGTGCTGCCGCTGGTCGAATGGCTGGATGAATTGGAAGCCCATCTTTCGCCCGAGGAGGTGGATGAGGTCTGGCGGTTGGACCTGGTGGTGGGCGGGGTATTGAAAGAAGGGCCGGAAGTCTGGCTGGCGATAGAGGTCTCGTCCGTGATGGATCGAAACGATGTCGGACGGGCGGCGCGGCGGGCGGAACTTTTACGTCGGCTGGGCCGGCCGGTCGTGGCGGTGGTGGCCGGGGAGGATATGACCGAGGGTGGAGTGGAGGAAGCGCAGGCCCGACGGGTGGCCCTCTTTCGGGATGGACAGCCGTATTTCTGGCAGGAAGCTCTGCAGGTTGCCTTGGGTCGGGAAGGTGGGGGCGAGTTCTGAACCCGCCCCCTATTTGCCAGGTTTCGACAAAACGATGGGGAGACATTGCCCGATGAGGAATATCGTTGTGTGAACCGGAGAAAATTTACCAAAGGCACCCGACCGTAGCTGTGGAAAATTTTGGGGCACGTTCCTTGGCACTGCTTGGCGAAGGCCTGCGCCTGGTCGAACTGAACGCCACGGCCGGCGACCTCCTTTCCCGACTGGATGGCCGGACTCCTCTGCAGGAGGTTGCCCGGAGCATGGCCGAGGATTATCGTCAACCCCTGGAGAAGGTTCTGGCCGACGTGCTGGAGGCTGTTCGAACGATGGCCGAACTGGGCCTGGTGGAGCAGGCTTCCCCTGAAAAGGAGGCCGAATGAGCGAGATGACCCGTTACATTGTCAACCCCGATGTTTCCTGCCGCAAGGAGGTCGAAGGAGCGATCCTCTACAATCCCGACACCGACCGGGTACTCGTTATCAACACGACCGGCCTTCTGATCTGGCAGGCGCTGGAGCAGCCCCGTACCCTCGAGGAAGTGGTCACTATCCTCCTGGAGCGGTGCGACAACGTTCCCCAGAATCGGGTCCATCAGGATGTCGGCGACTTTATCGCCCGGTTGCAGGAACGGGGCTTTGTCGGCATTTGCGGAGGAAGCGCGGCGTGAACGAGCCCCGGTTGGCCGTGCCTACGGCCCCGCTCTCGATGGATATCGCCATCACCGGCCGCTGTAACCTGCGCTGCCGGTACTGTTTCTACGCCGACGAAATGGCCGCCCGCAGCGACCTCCCCGCCGAGCGTTGGCTGGCCTTTTTCCGGGAACTCGGCCGGCTGGCGGTGCAGCGCGTCTGCCTGACCGGCGGAGAGCCGTTCACCCGGCCGGACCTCTGGGACCTCCTGGACGGCCTCATCGCCAACCGGATGCGCTACCAGATTCTCAGCAACGGCACCCTCATCAACGAGCAGGTGCTGGCCCACTTCGAGGTGGGCAAGCGCCGCCTGCGGCTGGATTTCATCCAGGTCTCCATTGACGGCTCGCGGGCTGAGATCCATAACCGGAGCCGGCCCGATAGTTTCGATCGAGCCCTGCGCGGCCTGTGCCTCCTTCTGGAGGCCGGCCTGCCAGCCACTGTGCGGGTGACGGTCAACCGCTATAACGTGGACGACCTGGAAAATATCGCTTATCTCCTCCTGGAAGAAGTGGGCCTCCCCGCCTTCAGCACCGACGAGGTGAACCCCTGCGGCCTGGTGGCCCGCCAGGGAGAGGAACTCCTCCTGACCCCGTTTCAGCGCCGACGGGCGATGGAAGTGCTTTCGCGCCTGGCTGAGCGCTACGACGGACGCATCATGGCCACCTCCGGTCCCCTGGCCCTGGCCCGTAACTTCCGGGAGATGGAGGAAGCCCGGGTCGGGGGGAAGGAAGGGCTTCCGGGCGGTGGGACGCTCTCCTCGTGCGGAGGATGCTTCTCCCGCCTGGCCGTGCATCACGATGGGACGCTCGTCCCCTGCCATCAACTCGCCACGCTCCCCTTGGGGACGGCCGGTGTAGACGACTTGCAGCAGGTCTGGCTGGAACATCCCCTCCTGCAGGACCTACGCCAACGCCGGAGCATCCCCCTGGAAAGCCTGGAGAGTTGCCGCGACTGCCCCTACCGGAACTTTTGCCGGGGCGGTTGCCCCGCCGGGGCACTTTTCCTGATCGGCCGGCTGGACGAATGCAACCCGAGGCAGTGTTACCGGGTATTCCAAGCGGAAGGATCGTGCTTCCGGCCGGCCATCGGCCTTGAGGTATAGGATGGTTCACGTGGATGCGGCACTGCTCGAAGAAGTCGTCCGTCGGATCGTGGCCGTAGCCCACCCGAAAAAGATCATCCTCTTTGGCAGCCGGGCCCGGGGCGAAGCCCACCCGGAAAGCGATCTGGACCTTCTGGTGATCGCCGAGACTTCCGAAGAACGTCACCGCCGTTCCGTCCCACTCTACGGAGCCCTGAGCGATATCCTTGTTCCTATGGATATCCTGGTGTACAGCCCGGCCGAGGTGGAGGAGTGGAGTGGGGTAGATCAGGCCTTTGTAACGACGGCCATCCGGGAAGGCATGGTGCTCTATGAAGAGCAGAACTGACCTGGTGCGAGGGTGGCTTTCAAAGGCTGAGGGCGATTTAGCCAATGCCCGGCTATGCCTTTCTGCCGGCCTGTCCCTGGACACGGCCTGTTTCCATGCCCAGCAGGCTGCTGAAAAATACCTCAAAGCCTACCTGATAGCACAAGCCGCCGAGTTCCCTTTTATCCACAACCTGGAAAAATTGGTTGAATTGTGCGCCCGGCATGATCCGGCGTTCCTGAGGATCAAGGGCCCGGCCCAGGAACTCACTCCTTACGCTGTTGAACTGCGTTATGACCTGGAGTTCTGGCCTTCGGTGGAGACGGCTCGCCGAGCCGTAGAGTTGGCCCAGACGATTCGGGATTTCATCCTGGTGCGGCTGCCGGCCGAGGTGAAACCCGGAGAAATGTGATGGCCCTCTGCGACCCTATCCCGACCCCAACCAATACTTCCGAACTTGCCGGAGGCGTTCCTCCCCTGACGTCCTTTTACCTCTACTTGACCTCGAGTTGCAACTTGCGCTGCCGGCACTGCTGGGTGGCACCTTCCTTTTCCCCGGGAGAACTCGACCCGGACGAGTACCTGGACGTGGACCTTTTGCGCCGGGCCATAACCGAAGGAAAGGCTCTGGGCCTGCGCCATGCCAAACTGACCGGCGGCGAACCGCTCCTGCATCCCCGTTTCGTCGAGATCGTGGACCTCCTGAGCGCCGAGGGGATGGAAATCACTATGGAGACGAACGGGACGCTCCTGGACGCCGGCCTGGCCCGCTACCTCCGGGAGCACACCCGCCTGAGTTTTATCTCGGTCAGCCTGGATGGGGCCACAGCCGAGGTGCACGATGCCTTCCGGGGGGTGGAGGGATCCTTCGAGGCGGCGCTGTGCGGCATCGAGGCGCTCGTTTCCGCCGGCTACCGACCGCAGGTGATTATGTGCCCCCATCGGGGAAACTTCCACCAGGTCGAGACGGTGGTGGAACTGGCCGTCCGGATGGGGGCCGGCTCGGTCAAGTTCAACCCGGTGGCCCGCAGCGGGCGCGGCATCGCCATGCACGAGCAGGGCGAGGCGCTGGACGTAACAGAGGTTTTGGAACTTGCCCACTTTGTCCGCGGGCCGCTCCAGCGCTACAGCCCCATCCCCCTTACCATGGGCACGCCGCCGGCCCTCTATACCGTGGGCGAACTCCTAGGCCGCAACGACGGCCTCTGCCAGATTCACCACATCCTGGGCATCCTGGGCGGCGGCGAACTGGCCCTCTGCGGCATCGGGCGGACCGTCCCGGAACTGTGCTTCGGAAATTTGCGCGAGGTCGGCGTGGCCGAGGTCTGGCGGGAACACCCGGTCCTCCAGGAATTGCGCCGGGAACTGGCCGGCCCTTTCCCCGACCTCTGTGGGCGCTGCCTTCACGCCGGCCACTGCCTGACCTACTGCCCGGCGCAGAACTTTCTGGACGTGGGGAGGCTCATTGCCCCTTCTTCCCTCTGCCTGGAGGCCTACCGGCGGGGGCTCTTTCCCGCCAGCCGCCTGCGGGAGGAACGATGATCGAGTTGCCGATTCGCGGGCCGCTCCATGCCCTTCCCCTCCACGCCTCGGCCGTGGCCGTGGACGGCGACGCGCTCCTTTTCCTGGGGCCTTCGGGTGCCGGCAAGAGCACCATCCGCCGCCTTCTGGAGGGCTGGGCTTCTCCCCTGGCCGACGACGCCGTCTTCCTCCGCCACCGGCCGGGGGGCGGATGGGATGTTTCCCCCGGCGACGGCCGGGCCTTCCATGGGCCGCTTTCGGAGAAGGAGGTGGCCGGCCGCTCCTGGACACCGCTGCGGGCCTTTTTCCGGATTCATCAGGCGAAGGAGATCCGCTTGGAGGCCTTGCCCTCCTGGGAAGCCTGCCGCTTTCTGGTGAGCGCTTTCTTCGAGGCTTACTGGCCTCAGTACTGCGATTTCGAGACCCAACGGCGCGCCTTTGCCGAACTGGCCGGCCTGGCCCGGACGGTGCCGGGCTACCGTTTGTGCTTCAGCCGCTCGATCCGCACCCTGAAGACCCTGTTCCCAGTGCTCAAGGAGATTACCGTCGCGAATGGGGGTCGTAGCGACCCAGTCCGTTGACCAATTCAAATACCAACTACCACTTGGATTTTGCTTATAGGAGAAAGGCTATGAAAGAAGAAACCCGTATCGAATATGTGAAACCGGAGGTGGTAGACCTGGGGCCGGCCGCGTCCGCCTATGGCGGAGCATGTATTTCCGGCACCACTGCGCCGGGCCAGGCCTGCCAGAATGGGGGAACCGCTGGATCGGGCTTGTGTAACATAGGCTCTAACCCCTCTACTCTGGCCGTTGGCCCCCGCCCGGTACCTTAGAACCCATCCGAAAACTCTTGCGTGAGGTGTTTGTGGGTGGGCGAAGGCACTGCCTTCGCCTACCCATCGGGGGTTTTCGGATAGGCTCTTAGCCGTTCATCCGTTGCCGCGTTGACCCATTTTGCACGGCCAAGGTGGCCCGCCGGTCGAATTTTTGCGTAGGGGCACGGTAATATATCCACATAGGCGAGGAACCCGGCCCTGCAGACGGTCCACGAATTTCCAAGGTGCGTATGCGCAGAAATATGGGCTCATACCAAATTTACCCCTATCGCGGCTCCAGCATGCACGGCACCTTCCGGCCGGGCGACCTGCTCTATGTGGAGCCGGCGGCCCTGGAAGACGTCCGGCCGGGGGATGTGGTGCTCTTTTCCTCCGGCGAGGGGGGGGCTTCCCTGGCCCATCGGGTGCAGGCGCGAGTGGCCTCCGGCCTGCTCACCCGTGGGGATGCCCATTCCCTTCCCGATCCCGCCCCGGTTACGGCGGAGAGGCTGGTGGGGCGGGTCCGTTTTTACGAGCGGCGGGGGCAAGTCCATCCAGTCCGAGGAGGGGTGGCCGGCCGGCTGTGGGCTGCCCTCCTTCGCCTGCGCCGCCGGCTTCTTCGGGCGATAGGCGTACCCTACGGGTTGCTCCGGCAAAGCGGGCTGGTGCGCCGGTTCTGGCGGCCGGCCGTCGAGCGGGTGTACCTAGAGGGCGTAGAAGGGCCGGTGGTCAAGTACGTGCACGCCGGCCGGACGGTGGCCTGCTGGTGGCCGGGAGACGGACGCTTCTGGTGCCGCCGGCCGTATGACCTGGTGCTCGATTTCCCCCCGTCCCCGCCCAACACGGAGGATTTGCCGTAGGGGCGACCCTTGGGGTCACCCAACGGGGCTTTGCCTATCTCGCCCGATGACCCTCCTGCCCGAAGGCAGGAGACCGGAGGTTCCCCCCTTGGAGGGCAGGAGGGGGTGAAGGACAGCCGGCGTCGCTTTTCCCCCTAGCCCCTCCCGCCGGAACGGGCCGGCCCACTCACCGGCCACCGCCGGCGCAGGCACAGGCACAGCCGGCACAGGCGCAGGCACAGGCGCAGGCGCAACCACTTCCCCCGCGAGAGGAAGCGGTGTAAGAGGGACGAGGCGGCGGGTTGGTTACCTGGGTAACTCCGCCGGTGAAGCCGGTAACGCTGCGGACGATCCGTCCGGCCGTATCGGAGATGCCGCGCACAACTTTGGCGGCAAAGTCGGCCCCCGGGATGGTCGCGGGGCCGCTGCTCGGGGCCCCGCCGGCCGGAAGAACCCAGGGACGGTAGTGACCCCACCAGGTTGGAACGTACACCGGCCCCTCCCGGAAGGTACGCTCGGTGCGCCGTTCGAAATCGTCGTCCAGCAGGGTCCACTCCAACCCCTCGTCGAACAGTCGGCTCCGCACCTCGGGGGTCTGCGCTCCCTCCACCTGCTCCCAGGCCCGCCGGATGATGTCGCGGTAGTAGGCCGCCGTCTCCTTCCGGCTGAAGCCCTTCATCTTGTTGTTGACCTCTTTGACCAGGTCGATCATCATCCCCTGAAGTTTCTTCTCCTGAAGGACCCCTTCTGCGTCAATGGCTGCCAAAAAGTCCTGCTCATACGGGCGCAGCCCCTCCGGTTGGGGTTCGCTCTTTTGCAGGCGCAGGGGGTCGTCCCGAATCACGCTCAGCGCCCCTTTCTTGAGCAGGCCGAAGAGGATCATCGTCAGCACCTTGTTGAGCGGCGTCTCCAAAACGATGGCCGCCTCCACCGCGGTCAGGCCACGCTTGATGCCCACACCTTCCACCTTCATCTCGGGAGGCAGGTAGGCCAAACGCTTCCGCACTTGGGCCCGGCGGCTAAACACGATCACGCCCACGATCAGTGCGCCGATAAGGACAAGTGGGTTGGTGAGGAAACGGCCCACCGCCTCCAGAGCCTTGAGCACAGGAGAAGGGCTTTTTTGAATCGCCGATGCATCTACATAGGAGCGTGGGAAAGAGGCTCCAAAGATGTACTGCCGGTCTGGATAGGCGCCCGGATTCGTCCAGCGGTAGACGATGCGGCCCTCCTCGATATAGGCCTCCGGTTGCTCCTGCGGCCAGCCGGAGGGGCTGGCGTGCCAGCGCGGCTCCTCCGGTTGCACGCCGGGAGGCAGGTGAAAGCGCACGGTCAGGTCGGTGGAGCCGTGGACCAGGTCGCCGTCGAACCAGGTGGGGGAAAATTCGACGCTGGCATAGTTGGGGTCCTGGCTGTCCTCGTAAATCATCTTCCCCACACCGTCCACCCACACCTGGACGGTGCCGCTCCGACCGGGGAGGATAGCCCGGCTTCCCAAATAGACAGCCACCCCTGGCTGGACGTAAGGCGAGGGTTCGATCCGGAAGACAGGTTTCCCACTCACCTCGGCCCGGATACGGGCAAGGTCATAGGCTTCATTGGGCAACCCCACATCCACGACATCGATCGGAACGGCCCGGGAGTCGCAGGCAAAGGTAAAGGCATAGGCCAGGCGGAGCGAGCCGTCCCGGTCGATCCAGACGTCCACCTCTTCGCGGTCCAGGGTAAAGGAATAGGTTTGGGCCCGGGCAAGGCCGGCCGGGGACAGAAGGAAGATGAGCGCCGTCAGCAAGAAGACGGTCCGCCACCTGTGCATCGCTTTCCTCCTGAAGTCAAAAAGGGCGGATTCTTCCCGTCCCTACCATTTGGGCTCCTCGACTACCTGGTAGGTGGAGCCGCAGTAGGGACAGGAGACCAGGATGGCCCCTTCCTTCACGGTGATGCTTTCCTTATCCAGGTCGGCCCCGCAGTTTTTGCACTTTAATTTTTCCATGCTCACCTGGCCGCTGAGGTCGATCTTCTGGACGATTTCCTGGGGGCCCTGCGCTACCCGGATACGGGCCAGGAGCACGATGAGCACCAGGCCGATGAGCACGGCCGCACCCCCATAGACCTTCCAGCGAGGGTCGCCGTACTCCGGGCTGAGGCCGGCCAGGAAGAGAAAGGCCCCGGCAAAAATAAGGATGCCGGCGACGATGTAGCCGATCGTTTTCCCTGTGGACATGCCCTTTTCTCCTTTAGCTCGAGCGACAAAGCATATCCCGCTACTTCTCTTCGGGCGGGATGAACTCAGTATAGCATTTCCACCGAGGGGTGTCAAACGGGTAATGCAGACACCTGACCCCTTGCCAGGTTTGCATTTTCTCGTCCTTGAAGGTAGAATGAGGTTGTCCTATGCCGGCCGATGGATAGGCCGGCCTCGAACGGCAGGGTATCGGTGAGCACCGGCGAAAGCATCGGCCTGAAACATAATCATCCCTTTCCTGAAAAGGCGGCCGCGATCTCTACCTGGCCAGCCTACCTGGCCCTTTTGCCCAACGGCGAACTGGACCGTCGTGTGGATCGGGCCTACCGGATGCTGGAGCGCTGCCGCCTCTGCCCCCGAGCCTGCGGGGTCAATCGCCTGGCCGACGAACGGGGCGAATGTCGAACTGGCCGGCGCGCCGTCGTCTCCAGCGCTCACTTGCACTTTGGCGAAGAGCCACCTCTGGTGGGATGGGGCGGTTCCGGCACCATCTTTTTTACTCATTGTAACTTGCATTGTCAATATTGTCAAAATTACGAGATCAGCCAGTTGGGGGAGGGGATAGAGGTGGAAAGCGAGGAACTGGCGGCGATGATGCTGCAGTTGCAGCGGGCCGGCGCGCACAATATCAACCTGGTCACGCCCACCCATGTGGTGCCCCAGATTCTGGCCGCCGTGGCGATGGCCGCCCGTGCCGGATTGCGTATCCCCCTGGTTTATAACACCGGCGGCTACGATGCCCTCCCTACCCTGCGCCTGCTGGACGGGGTGGTAGACATCTATATGCCCGATGCCAAATATGCCGATGAGGAAACCGCCCGCCGATACTCGCAGGTGGAACATTACCCGCGGGTGAACCGACTGGCTATCCGAGAGATGCACCGCCAGGTCGGCGACCTGGTTCTGGACGAACGTGGCATCGCCCGGCGGGGCTTGATCGTGCGCCACCTGGTCCTGCCGGAAGGACTAGCCGGAACGGCCGAGGTCATGCGTTTCCTGGCGGAAGAGGTCTCGCGGGATACTTATGTCAATGTAATGGCCCAATACCGCCCGGAATACCGGGCCTGGGAGTATCCCCTTTTGCGACGGCGTATCACGATGGAAGAGTACCGTCAGGCAGTGGAACTGGCCCGGGCGGCCGGCCTCCATCGCCTGGCCCGCTGAAAGGGGGAAACGGTGGCCCTCCGGACGACGCAGCCGTTTCGGCCGATCCCGCCCTCTCGCACTCCCCAGGCCACCGCCCGGCTGGCCTGGTTCATCCTGACCCTTTCCATGGCCTGCTTCCTTACCCTCTGTACTCTGCTTGGCTACGGTCTCTGGCACCTGCGGGCCTCGGTGGCCGGCGCCCAGGAGGGCAACACCTTAGAGGCTTACGTCAGCGCCGTTTCCCTGGTCTATGCCGGCGAGGTACGGCCCATCGCCGTCCCCCTGGGGAAAGCGCTCTCCCTGCACGAGGGGGAGACGATCCAGGTGGAGCAAGGTGCCCCGGCGGGCACTGCCGCCCTGGTTACCCTGTGGGAGGGCAGCACCCTCCAACTCTATGCCGGCACCCGATTGACCCTCCGCCGCCTGCAGGCCACCTTGTATTCCGATCGCCTCCGTGAGGTCGTGTTGGAGATGCCGGCCGGCCGGCTTCTCCTGGGGGTGGCCCGCACCGGGTCGTACCAGGAGGTCCGTTTCGTCGTCCAGACGCCAGCGGCCCACGTCGAACTGGAGCCCGGGGGAAGTTACCTGCTTCGGGCCGAGCCGGAGACGGAGGTCGCCGTGCGTTTGGGCGAGGCCCGCCTGTGGGTCGCTCCGGACCGGCCTCCCGTCCGCATCGCTGCCGGGGAAAAGGTCCTGGTCGCCCCCGCCATCCCGCCGCAGGTGGAGTTGGCCCAATGGCAACTCTTGCGCAACGGCGACTTTGCCCAAGGGCTGGCCTACTGGCACTTTCGCTCCGAACAAACGGCCGACGGCGGGACGGTGGAAGCAACCTATATCCTAGATCAGCAGAGAGTTGGCGAAGATTGGACCTGGACGCTGGGGCTGGTCCGGAAGGGAGGGACGGAGGACCGTTGCTTAGCCATCCTTTCCCAGAAGATCGGAGAGGACCTTTCTCCCTACCTATCGGTGCGCCTGGAACTGGACCTGCGTATTGACTACCAGAGCCAGCCGGGCGGCGGCCCGCTGGGCATTGACTACCCCTTCAACGTAACTATCCGTTACCACGATGCTCAAGGAGATTCTCAGCAGTACACCTACGGCTTCTACGACCACACCGAAAAGGGGGCTAAAACGGACTTTCCCGGCACCGATGGGGAAGCCCATCTGGTTCCCCACTACCACTGGACCCACATTTCTCTGGAGTTGCTGGACCTGCGGCCTCGCCCGGTCTTCCTGGACGGGATCGACCTCTTCGCTTCGGGAAATGACTATGAAAGTTGGGTTGCCAACGTCTCCCTGACCGCCCGGATCGGCTACGGCCGATAGGGTCTCCAGCCGACCCTGCCGCTGCCTCGCCCATCACCCGGCTAAGTGGCAACAGACGCTCCGATCTGCAGCGACCGTTAGGCATTGGGGACAACCTCCGCCGGGGAATTGGCAGGGCAACTCCGGAGTTGCCCTGCAACAGGTTCGAATCCGGTTTCCGGCCCGCCTCCTGGTGAGCGCGCACACTTGCGCTACCTGGGATGTAATGGTATAGTTGCATCGGCGATAGTACTTCCGCTATCTTCAGGAGAACGAGAATGGCCGAGGACGCTTTTGCTCCCTCTGGAGAAAAGGTGGGCTCCGTCCTGGTTGTCGGTGGGGGCATCGCCGGCCTCCAGGCCGCCCTGGACCTCGCCGAAAGCGGCTTCCACGTCTACCTCCTGGAAAAGGAGACGGCCATCGGCGGCCATATGGCCCAACTGGATAAAACCTTCCCCACCAACGACTGCGCCATGTGCATCGTTTCTCCCAAACTGGTCGAAGCCGGCCGTCACCTGAACATCGATATCCTGACCAATGCCGACCTGGTGCGTCTGGAGGGCCATGCCGGCCACTTTACCGCCACCGTTCGCCTCCGCCCTCGCTATATCGACCTCCAGAAGTGCACCGGCTGCGGCGAATGTGCCCAGGTCTGCCCCATCGTCCTGCCCGACCCCTTCAACGCTTTCCTGGGGGAGCGCCGAGCGGCCTACAAACTTTACCCCCAGGGCGTCCCTAACGCCTACGCCATCGCCAAACGGGGCATTTCCCCCTGCCGCGACGCCTGTCCGGCCCACCAGCGCGCCCAGGGCTACATCGCCCTCATCCGCGAGGGGCGCTACGAAGATGCGCTCCGGGTCATCAAGGAGGACAACCCTTTCCCCGGCATCTGCGGGAGAATCTGTAACCACCGTTGTGAAGACGTCTGCAACCGGGGCAAGGTAGACGAACCGATCGCGATCGCGGCCCTCAAGCGCTTTGTGACCGATATGGTCTATGCCCAGCCCCGTAAGCCGGTGGAGCCGGTGCCCCGCCGCTACCCCCAGCGCATCGCCATTGTCGGGGCCGGGCCAGCCGGGCTGACCTGCGCCCAGGACCTGGTGAAACTGGGCTATGGCGTCACCGTCTACGAGGCCATGCCGGTGGCCGGCGGGATGCTCCGCGTCGGCGTGCCCGAGTTCCGCCTGCCCTCCTGGATTGTGGACCGCGAGGTGCAGGACATTATCGACCTGGGCGTGGACCTGCGTCTCAACCACCGGGTGGAGAACCTGGATGAACTCTTTGCCGAAGGATACGATGCCATCTTCCTGGCCGTGGGGGCGCATGAGGGGCGCAAACTAAACATCCCCGGCGCGGACTTGCCGGGCACGATGGTGGCCATCCACTTTCTGCGCGATGCCCGCCTGGGCCGGCCACCCGATCTGAGCGGAAAGCGTGTGCTGGTTCTGGGCGGCGGGAACGTGGCCATGGACGCCGCCCGCACGGCTCTGCGCCTGGGGGCTGCCCACGTCGCCGCCACCTGCCTGGAGAGCCGGGAGAAAATGCCGGCCAGCCGCCAGGAGATTGCCGCTGCCGAGGGAGAAGGGGTAGAAATCCTGCCTTCGCGCACCTTCCTGGAAGTAACCGGCGACGGCCGGGTTTCCGGCGTGCGGGCCGCCCTGGTCAACTTCCGTGGCTTCCTTCCGGGCGGCCGGCCGGATATGGACATCGTCCCCAACTCCGAGCACCACCTACCGGCCGATGTCGTCGTCTTCGCCATCGGCCAGGCCGTCGGCCTTTCTTTCATCCCGCCCGACAGCCGCATCGGGGTAACGCGGGCACGGACGATCGACGCCGACCTGCGGACCCTGGCCACCGGCCGGCCGGGCGTCTTTGCCGCCGGCGATGCCGTCACCGGAACGGCCTTTGTCATCGAGGCGGTAGCGGCCGGCCACCGCGCCGCCGAAAGCATCCACCGCTACCTCCAGGGCCTGCCGCTGGAGCCTCCACCCAAGCCCGCCCTGCCCGTGGTCCACCTGAGCGAAGAGGAACTGGCCGAGCGCAAAGCCCGGGGCGAAATCCACGGCCGGGGCCGCGTCCCTATGCCGGAACTTCCGCTCGAGCAGCGCTTCCGCCGCGATGAACGTACCGGAGAATTCATCGAAGTGGAGCGCGGCTACACGCCGGAACTGGCCCAAGAGGAGGCTGCCCGCTGCCTGCAGTGCGCTCTCTGTTCGGAATGCCTCTCCTGTGTCTACGTCTGCCAGGCCCAGGCCGTCAACCACGAAGACGTCGAACACATGGAGGGAATCGAGGTCGGTGCCGTTATCCTGGCCCCCGGTTACGAACTTTCCAATCCGCGGACTTACCAGGAGTACGGCCTGGGCCGCTACCGCAACGTGGTGACCTCCCTCCAGTTCGAGCGCCTCCTTTCCGCCTCCGGCCCTACCCAGGGGCACGTTCGGCGACCCTCTGACGGCAGGACGCCAGGGCACATCGCCTGGCTCCAGTGCGTTGGTTCCCGCGACCAGGAGCACGCCTACTGCTCCTCGGTCTGCTGTATGTATGCGATGAAACAGGCCATCATCGCCAAGGAGCACGACCCCAACTTGGAAGCCCACGTCTTTATGATGGACGTGCGCGATTTCTCCAAAGGCTATAGCGAATACTTCCAGCGCGCCCGCGACCGCTACCACGTCGCCTTCACCCGCTGTCGCATTTCTTCCCTGAAGGAGGACCCGGCCACAGGCGACCTTTGGCTCACTTATCAGGACGAAAGCGGGCAGATGGTTGTGGAACGCTTCGAGATGGTTGTCCTCTCCGTAGGCATGGAGATCCCCGAACCCACCCGTGAACTGGCCCGTATCGCTGGCGTGGACCTGAACGCCCACGGCTTCGCCTGGACCGAGCCTTTTTCTCCCACCGCCACCAACCGGCCCGGCATCTTTGTCTGCGGTGCCTTCGCCGCTCCGAAGGACATCCCCGAATCGGTCATCGAGGGAAGCGGAGCCGCCGCCCAGGCCATGGCCCTCCTGGGGGATGTGCGCTGGACGCGGACACGGGAACGTGCCTATCCGCCGGAGAAGGATGTTAGCGGCGCGGAGATACGGGTAGGCGTATTGATTTGTCATTGTGGGAGCAACATCGCCGGCGTGGTAGACGTGCCGGCAACGGTAGAATACGCCCGGACGCTGCCCGGTGTGGTCCATGCCCAGAACCTGCTCTATGCCTGCTCCGAAGACGGGCTGCGGGCCATCCAGGAGGCCGTTCGGAAGTATGACCTGAACCGCGTCGTCGTCGCTTCCTGTACCCCGTTGACCCATGAGCCGCTTTTCCAGGACACCATCCGCCAAGTTGGATTAAACCCCTACTACTTCGAAATGGCCAACATCCGCAACCACTGTTCCTGGGTGCATGGCACTCGGCCGGAGGAGGCCACAGAGAAAGCCAAAGACCTCATCCGTATGGCCGTGGCCCGGGTGCGGATGTTGGAGGCGCTCCACCGGGTGCAGATTCCGGTGACGCAGCGGGCGCTGGTGGTGGGCGGGGGACTGGCGGGGATGACGGCGGCGCTGACGCTCGCCGACGGCGGCTTTCCGGTGACGCTGGTGGAGCGTGCCGAACGGCTGGGGGGAAATGCCTGGCATCTGCATCATCCCCTGGCCGGCCGCCATCCCCAGGAGTTCCTTCGGGAGCAGATCGCCCGGGTGCAGAGCCACCCGCTTATCGAACTTCTTATGCCGGCCGAGGTCGAGACCTGCAGCGGCTTTCTGGGCAACTTCCGCAGCCGAGTACGTCGGGCCGACGGGTCGCTAGAGGAGGTGGCCCACGGCGTCACCATTATCGCCACGGGTGGCCTGGAGTATCGGGGGAATGGAATTACGATCGGGACATCCCCGGTTCTTCCCGCTCCGGGGCAGGAGGAGTGTGTCCCGGTCCAGCGCGACCGGGAGGAGGGCCTGACCCGGATTACGTTGCCTGGGGAGCCGTTCCGGAGCGTCCTGACCCAGCGCGATCTGGAGGAGCGCCTGTACCAGGATGACCCTGCCTTGCGCCACGTCCGCAGCGTGGTGATGGTGCAGTGTGTCACTCCACCTGAGCAGGCATATTACTGCAGTCGTCTTTGCTGCACCCAGGCCGTGCGGAATGCTCGTCTCCTCAAGGAACGCAACCCGGAGACCCAGGTGGTCATCCTCTATCGGGACATCCGCACCTACGGCTTCTGGGAGGTGGAGTACACCCGGGCCCGCGAGGCCGGCGTGCTCTTTCTCCGCTTTGACGAAAGAAACCCTCCCCAGGTAGAGCAGAACGGCCGCCTGCGTTTGACGGTGGAGGACCCGGTCCTGCACCGGCCGGTGGTTTTGGAGCCGGACCTCCTGGTGTTGAGCACGGCCATCCTGCCGCAGCCCGGCTACGGCCGGCTGGCCGAAACGTTCAAACTGGCCTGTTCTGGGGAAGGCTTCTTTATGGAGAAGCACGTCAAACTGAACCCGGTGGACTTTGCCTCGGAAGGCATCTACCTCTGCGGTCTGGCCCACTACCCCAAGTTTGCCCCCGAGTCCATCGTCCAGGCCCAGGCGGCGGCAGCGCGGGCTGCCACCATCCTCTCCCGGCCTATGCTGGAGGTGGGAGGTATCGTGGCCGTGGTGGACGAAAGCCGCTGTACCGCTTGCCTTACCTGCGTGCGTGTCTGTCCCTACAACGTCCCGCGCATTGACCCGACAAAGGTGGGGGCTGGCGGTCTCCTGGGG
The DNA here is from genome assembly GCA_036172265.1 of Chloroflexia bacterium. Lineage (GTDB taxonomy): Bacteria > Chloroflexota > Chloroflexia > DTKN01 > DTKN01 > JASFBA01. The sequence continues at coordinate 61,747 of JASFBA010000103.1, read as the reverse complement.
GCAGCCCAGATCGAGGTCGCCGCCTGTCAGGGCTGCGGCATCTGCGCCGGCGAATGTCCAGCCAAGGCTATCCAGTTGCTCCACTACCGCGATGCCCAAATCACGGTCAAGGCCGAGGCCCTGCTTGGGATGCCGTTGATCGTTAGTTGATTGCTCCGGATTTGCGTCGTGGATAGGTGTATGGTATGATGGCCTGGTGAAGTTGTGCTTTGGGGCACAAACTAAGGCAGCGAGGTTCAAGGACAAAGAGGAGGTGTGGTGATGGAGTCGATCTGGCCTAGATGTCAGAAATGTCAGCAAGGGGTGCTGGTACCGCTCTCGGATTACGGTCAGGATGGGGCCACAGTGATCTTCAAGGCCTGGGTCTGCACCAACCCGGCCTGCGGTTTCAACCTGAAGATCCACAAGGGCAACCTCTATATTAACGAACCGGTGAGCGAACGGCCGATGTACGAGTTGCGGTAGGTGGGACGAGGAGGCCGGAAAAAGAGGGTGGAAATATCCGGGAGATGCAGCCGAACGGCCGGCTGCATCTCCCTTCCTTTTAGTGAACCTCGTGTTAAAGGACAACGGTGTCCCAGCAGATGTTTATGGAGTTGGAAATGCGGTCCCAACCGGCAAAGTTACGGCCCATACCCTTTCTGTACGAGCGGCAGGTAGATCCAATACGTTATCCGGGGAGGAGAAAAGACGGTGAGTGGTCGAACCGCCCGATCTGTACCACAGGAATTGGTGGCCGTCAGGGTCGCGGTGTAGCGGCCGGGGAGGGCGTAGATGTGGACGAGGGTGGAGGAAGCGGTTACGACCGGCGGGGAACCGTCGCCCAGGTCCCAGGTATAGGTGATGGGGAGCGTGCCCGAGACCTGGGCGGTGAAGGTGAGGGGCAGGCCGGCCGTGGGGGTAAAAGGCGTCCAGGTGAAATCGGCATCCCGAACCGGTTCACATGGCGGGGCGACAACCTGGAGGGTGTGGGAAGCCGCCGCCGTGGCCGTGGTGCAATTGGTGGCCGTCAGGGTCGCGGTGTAGCGGCCGGGGAGGGCGTAGATGTGGACGAGGGTGGAGGAAGTGGTTACGACCGGCGGGGAACCGTCGCCCAGGTCCCAGGTATAGGTGATGGGGAGCGTGCCCGAGACCTGGGCGGTGAAGGTGAGGGGCAGGCCGGCCGTGGGGGTGGGCGGCTCCCAGGAGAAGCCGGCCAACCGCACCGGGTTGCAGGTTAGGAGGGGCTCCAGGGCCAGATTCAGCAGTGTGGTCGAACCACTGTAGACAGACGTTCTCACCTGGTCGCTCGGGAAATAGCCGGCCGCCGAAGCGGTGACGGTGTACCTATCGGCACAAAGGGTCAGGGAGTAGATGCCGCCAGCAACGGTGGTGGCGGTGAAGACGCCCCTGCCGGCCGGGGCTTCGGCCCTGACGGAGACACCGGCGACGGGCACGCCGGTGCCCGAGACGGTTACCGTGCCGGAGAGGATGCCCCATCCCTGCTCGGCCGGGTGCTCGCCCTGCACCGGGTAAAAGGCCAGCGCCAGCCCATCGGTCAGCAGAGAGGGGTTATGGAAGGCGTAAAGCAGGCCGGCCGTGCCGTTTGCATTTTCGATACCCACACTGGTCTGTCGGGCATCGTTGACGGTAAGGTACTGCAGGAGGATGGTCCCACTGTCCAGGTCCAAGATGACCTCGAAAGTTTCGGGATTTCCGCCGGGGTAGTGCTGCACCTGGTAGAACTCGATGACAAAGAGGTGGCCGTCCACTCGTTGGGTATAGATGGTCCCCTGGCTCCCGTTGGCCGGGTGGAGGTCATCCCAGAAGGCGTAGATGGCGTTGTTGGGGGCGAAGGTGGAAGGGATGGCGTTTCCACCAGGCCAGCCGGCCCCGGTGCTTGTGCCAAAGACGACCTGGCCGTTGGAGCCGATGTAGAGAGAATTGTAGGCATTGCCGTAAAAGGGGAAAGGATCGCCGATGGAGACCCACACACTGGCGTCATCGCTCAGATAGTAGGGCTGACCGCTGGAGGTGATGTCGATCCAGGAGAAGGTCGGCCCGCAGGGGGCAGTGCTTTTGCGCAGGAAATAGGAGGCGGTCGGCTGCAGGGCAAAATCCTCCACGCGGTTGCCCTGGACGACCACCGGACGCGTCTCCGGGACGTAGCCGGGGCTGGCGGCATGGAGTATATAGGCCCCCTGAGCCACGGAGGTGCTGTACCGCCCGGTGGCCGGGTCGGTCGAGGCCTGTACCGGCGTGTCCTGGAGGCTCAGGGTGGCCTGCAGCGGCGCTCCGGTGGTGGCATCGGTTACGGTACCCGACAGAGTGTACACGGGAGCGGGCTCGAGGGCCAGGTCCAACAGGGTGACGGTATGGCTGACGACCACGACGCCGGTGGCGGTGGTCGGGAGGTAGCCGTAGAGGGTAGCGGTAACCTCGTAGGTAGCTGCTGGGAGGGTCAGGCTGTAGAAGCCGGCGGGATTGGAGAGGACGGAACGGGAAAAGCGGCTGTCGCTTCGGACGACCTCGATCTGCGCTTCAGGGAGCGCCCCGCCGCCGGCCTCGGCCACGGTGCCGGAGAGTGTTCCCAATTGCTCCCCGGCCTGGACGGCGGCGAGGGCGCTGATAATGCCCCAGCCCCAGACGTTGTTGGGCCGGCCATTGGGTCCGTTGGGAGGACACTGCAGGTCAGTCCTCGGTTCGGCGCTCTCCTCGACGATCTGGAAGGTGGCCTCCAGCCGGCCGATGAGTTCGGGGTGGGCCGACCAGAGGAGGGCGATCAGGCCAGCCACGTGGGGCGAGGACATCGAGGTGCCGGAATAGAAACTGTACCCACCCCCCGGTACACTCGAACGAACGCCTACCCCGGGTGCGGCCAAGTCCGGCTTCACGTAGGTTTCTCCCTGGTAGACGGCCGGGCCCCGGCTGGAGAAGGAGGCGATCCAGTCGCTGGAGTCGAAGGCACCCACGGCCAGGAGTTCCCGGTATTGGCTGGGGTTGGTGAGGGTCTGGCAGGCAGCGCCGGAGTTGCCCGCCGACTTGACGATGGCGATTCCAGCGGCATAGAGGGCGCGGGCAGCCATAAGGAGGGTATCCGGGTCGCAACCCTCGCTGCCGGGGCAGGACCAGGAGTTGTTGACCACGTGGGCGGCCAGGTCCGGGCGGGGGTTCTGCCCGTTCAGGTCGGTCGGGGCCAGCATCCATTCCCAGCACTCGATGTATTTGGAGGCCTTCCAGACGCCGCTGAAAGAACTGACTTTGCAAGCGATCCACTGGGCGCCCGGAGCCATACCGATGGCGTTAGTGGCGCTGATCGGGTGGGCTGGATCGTCGCTCCCGACCATCGTGCCGGTGGTGTGGGTGCCGTGGCCGTTGGGGTCGGTGGGCACGGTGTATTCGCCAAAGGCATCGTGCCAGTTGTAGTTATGGTCAAAATTACCGCCGCCCAAGTTGCCCCGATACTGGTTCACCAGGGCCGGATGGTCGTACTGCACGCCGGTATCCACGCTGCCGACGACGATGCCCTGGCCGGTGTAGCCGAGGGCCCAGACCTCGGGGGCGTGGACACGGGCGATGTTCCACCCGATGCCGTTCACGGCCGGCGGGCCGGGAGGTCCGGGGGGCGGGTCGTCCAGGCCGCTAAAGGAAGGATCGGCCACGATACGGTCCACTTCCTCCCGTTCGGCTAGGCGGTAGGCCAGGGAAAGGTCTCCGGTTACCCGGATGGCGTTCACCAGGAAAAAGGATCGGTAGGGGATGCCCCAGGCCGAGAGGTCGGCGCGCAGCCGGGCCTGGCTGCGCTCGGCCGTGGTGCGCAGGGCCTGGTAGACATAGGAGGCACGGGCGGTATGTCCTTCGATGGCCTCGGCGGTGCTGAGGTCGGCCTGCTCGTGGAGCAGGACAAGGAAGGAATCTATGCCTCCGGGGGCACGGGCCAGTTCTCGGAAGAGGTTGGGGTCAATCTTGGGGGACGGCGCGGCCAGAAGGCCGGCCGGCGAAAACACCAGAAGCAGGAGAGAGACGAACAGGATTCCGGGGATAGCTTGACGCATAGCAGCCTCTAGAGAAATATTTCGACGCTCAGGGTCTCGGGGACGGCGTCGCCGGCGATGTGGGAGAGGGTTTAGGAATGGGCGTCACCGGTGGTGTCGGCGAGGGAGTGGTTGCCGGCGTAGGTGTGGGTGTCTCTTCCCAGGGGGCAAAGCCGAGCATGTCCAGGTAACCCGTGCTCTGGAGTCTGGTGTAGCCTCCGTAGGCGAATGCTCCGATCAAAGCCACGGCCAGGATCAGCGTCACCATCCCCACCAGAAAGCCTTTCCAGAGGGCCATTCGGCCCACTCGCCCGATCCCGCGCACCCAGGCGAAGAGGCCCCAGAAGAGGGCTAGGCCGCCGCAAACCAGCCAGGGCAAGGGAGGAAGTTGGCCCAGTGGCGGGAGGGGGATGGGCTGTTGCAGATAGGGCCGGATGACTTCGGGCAGGCTGTTCACCAGGAGGGGGATGCTCAGCACGATCGGCAGGATAAGGAGGAAAAAGGGCATCAGGAAGCGGGCGGCGCAGACCATATACCCACCTAATTTTCCTCCAGCCTTGAAGATACGGCTGATGAGACGGGCAAGCAGCCCGCTCAGGATCCAAAAAAGCACAACGATGGCGGCGATAACTCCGCTCTGCTTGGCAATGGCCACGATGCGTTCGGGAAGAAGGCCGGGGGCCAGGGCTCCTAGCGGAAGGCGGCCCAGGGCCAGGGCCACTCCGAACACCAGCCCGACCAGGAGGACGTAGATCAAGGCTTCCGCCCCCCCGGTTTCCTCCTCCGGGACAGGCTTTTCTTCCATCTTGCGCTCGAACTCGGCCAGGAGGGTTTGGCCGGCCGGCCGGGCTGGTTCTCCTTTCTTTCGGACCGGCGCCTCGGCCTTCCGCCGCTCTTTGAGCAGGCGACGCCGCTCCCGGGGAGGAAGGAGCGAGTCCAGGTCCTTCTGGATGTCCGGGTAATCTGGCTGCCGCCGCTGGACTTCTTCCCAGTGCCTTCGGGCCTCGTCGCGTAATCCCAGGCGGGCGCAGGCCAAGCCCAGGTTGTAGCGAGCCTCCACGTGGTTGGGGTCCAGGGCCAGGGCCTCCTCGAAGGCCACCTTGGCTTCCTGGTACCTTTTCTTCTCCATCCAGGCCAGGCCCTGGCGGTACGACTCTTCCACCTGGGCTTCCCGTTCGCGCACGGCGGGCATCTTCCGGGGCAGCGGGAGTTCCTTGCCGCAGCGGGGGCAAAAGCCGGTCTCCGTAGGCACGAGTTCGTTGCAGGAGGGACAAACGATGGCGAAGGGAAAGCCGCACCGGACGCACTCGGTGGCAAAATCGAAATTCAACGCCCCGCAGGCCGGGCAGGGCACCCGGCCCGCGGCCGGCCTTTCTTCCTCTGGAACAGGACGGGGAATGGGAGGGGCGGCAACTCGCTCCTCGATGGGTAGAGGAGACGGTACAGGAGGTGGGGGTGGGGGCGGAGGCGGAGCGGAGGGGCGTTGGGCCAGGCGCTTCTGTACCCAGGCCAGCCCCTGGCGGGCTCGCTCGTTCGCCGGATTGATCGCCAGGACGTTTTCCAGACAAATGCGCACCTCCTCCGGGTCGTCCACCACCCCGCTGAGCCAGAGCCAGGCCTCCTCGTTTCGCTCGTCGCGCTCCGTAACCTCGAGCAAGAGGCGCCGGGCGCGCTCCTTATCTCCGGCCTTGGCGGCAGCGATGCCCTCCCGAAGGACAAGGGCAATCTCTTCGCTCATTGTTTCCCCCTGGACGGTATCCTTTTTGACCGGCCTATCTGCGGGTGTTGGATCGGGTCGTCTCTGACCATCTCCATTCTACTATATCCGGTCTGGCCGTGCAAGCGAGGCAAATGTCATTTGACAAAGTACCCCAACTATCGTAATATCTTCCCGGGCCGTGCTAGACGGGGAGCTAGCGGTGCCCTGTAACCCGCAATCCGCTATAGCGGGGTTGAATTCCCAACCGAGGCCGGGCCTTGTGGGACTGCCCGGGCTATGTGGCGTTGAGGGTCGGGTCCTGTGCGGCGGAGAACTGCGAACCCCGCCAGGTCCGGAAGGAAGCAACGGTAAGCAGCCCTCTCCGGGTGCCACAGGGCAGCCTGGCCGGAGTCGGCAGGTTCGGGTAAGCCGGAAGGTACCGGTCGGAGGCGGGTGCACGGCCCAACCGCGGGGGTCGAAGCGATTTCGACCCCCGCCCTTTTCCAGCACGGGGTCATTTCCAGCGAGTGAGAATCGTCTCCCGACGGAAGATGGCCGTGGCCAGCCAGAGCACCCCGGCATCCAGGAAGAGGAAGAGGAGAGCCCCCAGGAGGAAGACTTCCGCCGTCAGAGCCAGTTTCCCCAGAAACATCGGGACAAAGACCAGCATCAGGGGCAGGGCGATAAAGCCGCCGATCTGCTGGGCGGCGCGGGTATCGTTGACCCGCGAGGAGATGAGGATGCCGATGTTCACCGAAAAAAGGCCCATCAGCGGCGAAAGGAGGCCGATGCCTACCAGCCAGTCCAGGCTCAAGATGACCCCGACGACCGGGCCTGGAAGAAAGAGGGCGGCCAAAGCCCCGTACAACCCATAGGCCAGCCAGGTGGCCAGGACGGCCGGGACGATCGCCGCCAGCGCTTTCCCCAGGAGAAGTTCGCTCACCCGAATCGGCGTGGCCAGGAGCGGCTCCAGGCTCTTCTGCACCTTCTCGCTGACGATGCTGTCGCTGGCGATCATCATCGGCAAGATGAGCGGAGCCATCAGGAAGATAACCGTGTAAATGCTGGCCATGCCGACCATAACTACGTGGAGAGGGTTCTGGAGGCCAAAATAGGCCTGGTAGGGGAGGAAGGGGCCGAGGTCTTCCCCCGAGACCTCGTTTGGGGATGGTTGCCCCATAAAATAGAGCATGATGAGCGGAAGGACGGCGAAGAGGAGCGGCATAAAGATCACGCTGAAAAGGACCATCTTGTTCCGGAAGGCGTCGCTCCACTCCTTCAAGATCACGGTGCGAACCTTTCCCCAGTTCATCGGCCGGCCTCCTTTCCCTCCCGTACCAGGTCCAGGTAAACCTGTTCCAGAGTATGCTCTTCCTCGCGGACGAACTGCACCTCGGCACCGGCCTCCACCAGCGCCCGCACCAGGAACGGGTTCATTTCCTCAGGGTCTTCCAGGCGTACCCGGAGTTCCGGTCCGCATTCCATTACCTCTCGCACAAAGGGCAATGCCCGTACCACCTGGATGTGTTCAGGACGTACCTCCCGCAACTGCACACATACAGTCCGCCCGTAGAGGGCACGGCGCAGGTTTTCGGGGGTATCCACGCGAATCAGGCGCTGCTTGAGCACAGCGATGCGGTCGCAAAGCCGGTCGGCTTCGTCCAGGTTGTGGGTGCAGAGGACGATGGTGCGGCCCTCCTTGCGCAGGTCGGTGATAAAATCCCGCACCATCCGGGAGGCCTCGGGGTCGAGAGAGGCGGTGGGTTCGTCCAGGAAGAGCACCCGCGGCTCGTGTAGGAGGGCGCGGGCGATGGCCAGTTTCTGTTTCATCCCCTTGGAGAGGGTGCCGGCCGGGTCGCGCCGTCGCTCCCAAAGGTCCAGCATACGCAGGTAATGCTCCACGCGGCCGGGGATTTCCTTCTCCGGAACCTCGTACAGCCGGGCAAAGACCTCCAGGTTATACTGCACCGGCAGGCGTTCGTAGAGGCCGGGGGCCTCGGTGAGGAGGCCGACGCGTCGGCGGATCTCCATATTCTGCTTCCCCAGCCGAAAACCGGCCACCACGGCACTTCCGGAGGTAGGGCTCAGGAGAGCGGTGAGCATCCGCACGGTGGTGGTCTTGCCGGCCCCGTTGGGTCCCAAGAGGCCGAAGACCTCGCCCTCGCGCACCTCCAGGCTCAGGTCTTCCACCGCCGACCGGCCGTCGAAGCGCCGGGTCAGCCCTTGGGTCTGGATCATGCTTCCTCCTTTTGACCCGCAAACTACGGATAAAGTGGGATAATAATAAATCCCTTTTAGATATTTGTCAAACCAACCTTGTTGTATCCGTTTCAAACCAAATTTGACTTCATTCCCCAGACGTGGTATACTACATTTAACGACAAGCCGGAGTAGTCACAAAAGGAGAAAACCATGGAGAAGAAGCGACTCGAGTGGTATGCCTCCGGAAAAGAACGCGTGCCGGGCCGGCTGCTCATTTACGCCTTCGTTACTCTGGCCGCGGTCCTTTTCGCTATCGCCCTGATCCTTACTTGGAAATGGGGCATTAGGACGGCCATCCTGTACGGGCTGGCCGCGGCCGCAATCGCCCTGGTGGCCGGCCTGATCGTCTGGTTTATCTACACCCGGCTGCTCGTGAAAAGGTAGGTACATGGAGGCGTCCGGCGACCCCCAATGCCGGACGCCTACCATGACTCCCCTATCCAGATAGGGTTGCTGTACAGCCAGGGCCGGCCGAACCGGAGAACTTCGGCCCGATAAACACCTGGGCTGTCAATTTGAATCCGCAGCCTTCTTCCCCAACGACGAGCCAAGAGCCTGCCGTTGTGGAAGAGGCGGATTTCCCCCCATCGGGGAGAGCGAACCGTCAGGTGAATTTCCCCGGCAAGGGATATTTCTTCTCCTGATACCCCGGCCTTTCCTCCCCCCTCCGCCAGGAAACGAAAGCCCTGTGCTTCCCCCAGCCGGCGGTCGGCAAGGAAGGAGAAGCCCCGGGCCAGTCCTTTCCCAACCTGCCGGGCGGCCTCGCGTCCATCCGAAGAAAGTTTTTCCCGCAGGAGCAGGTAGTTGGTGAGGGTGCCGAACATCCGGCGGTAGGGATAAATTTCCACGGGAAAGCGCCCCAGGAAAGCGTAACGGGTGGCGTGCACGTCCAGCCCTCCTACGGCGGAAACGTGTTCGCCGGAGACCAGGAGGTTGTCCCACCAGGCCAACGTCCGCCGGGTGGGGCCGTGAGCGGCCAGCATCGGGAAGGCGTAGCGAAGGAGGCGGTTGCGTTCGGTCAACCCCTCGGTCCATTCGGAGACAACGTTCCAGATTTCGATCCCGTCAAAGCCGCGCAGGTTCCAATCGTCCCAGGGGAGGGCCGGTTTGAAGTAGGCACCGAGGCGCTCGTCAGGGTGCAGGACAAAGCCCCAGCCACCCTGGGCCCGCACGGCGGCGATAAACTCCGCCGGCGGAAGGCCGGCCGGGAGGACTTTTTCCAGTCCCAGCACCAGGTAGTGGTTATGCTCCGGGGTGATCTCATAGCCGATGACGACGAGCACATCGTCGTACCAGCCGGCCTCGCCCGCCTCCAGGCCGGCCAGGGTGTCGTGGTCCGAGATGACCACCCACCGCAGCCCGGCCTGGCGGGCGGCCGCGGCGATCTCCGGGATGGTCCCGCTTCCATCCGAGTAGATGGAGTGAATATGAAAGGCCCCTGGATATTCATACAGCGGCATCGTCCTCCTCTTCCCGACCAAAGAGGAAGCAAAAGATGGCCGGCGCCAGCAGGGTGCACCACATCCCCACCAGGGCGTAGAGGCCGAAGGAGGGCAGTTCGGCCAGGAGGAGGTCCCAGAAGCCGGCCATTCCCGCAGGAACGGCCCCCTCGACCCAACGTTCGGCCGGCGGCACGGCGGGCAGAAGCCTCCTCAGTCCTATCAGGATCAGCAGGGCCCCGGCCAGCCCGATCGCCACTTTGAGGACCTGCTGCCAGAACGGCAGGCGGATACGGAAACGGATGAAGCGGCGTTCCACGATGTGCCCCAGGACGGCCCCGCAGAGTGCCCCCATGCCCACGGCCACATAGTGGGTGGGGAACAGGAGATAGAAGGCCGGCGGCAACAGGCCAAGGACGAGCGTCGCCGGGAAGCGGGCCTGCACCGGCATTCCGGCCAGCAGGCGGAGGATGACGTAGCCGAACCACAAAATGAGCAGCCCCAGGGCCATCCCTCCCAGGATGTCCAGCGGCCAGTGCAGACCCAGGTAGAGCCGGGAAAAGGCCATGAGGAGCACGAGCAGCGGCACAAGGAAGGTCAGCCAGCGTTTACGGAAGGCGATGGCCAGATACCCCCAGAAGACGACGGCATCCTGGGTATGTCCGCTGGGGAAGGAAAAGCCCTCGGCCGTCTCGGTGAAGCGCGGCTGCTGGGATGGAGGCAGCAGGGAGCGCAGCGCCTCCACGGGGCGTTCCACCGCCGTAATCACCTTGAGGGCCTCGTGCAGATAGACCGAAGAAAGGAGCAGGACAAAGAGGCGCATCGTCCCGGCCACGTCTATGCACCAGTAGAAAAAGGCCATCGCGGCCAGGTAAAAATAGTTGGAGCCCAGATAGGTGATTCCGCCCATCACCATGTCCAGCCAGGGCATGGCGTGTTGGCGCAGCCAGATCAGGATGTCCAATCCACCCATTTGCTGCCTCCTAACCCATCACCGATCACCAACTTCGCTGATTTTCCCCAAATTTCCCCTCTCAAGACCTACTTCCGTTCGTAAATCACATAGCCGTTGCCCTCGACCGCCTTGACATAGCCGGCGGCGATAAATTCCTCCAATTCTTTGAACTCCCGGGTGGTGTCCAGGCCGGATACCCAGGGCTTGTTGGGGGAAGTGACCTCGATGATGAAACGGGGGCAGGCTTGTTGGAGTTGTTCGATAAAACGCCGGCGCAGGTTCTGGATATAGGGATGGGAGACATGGAGATAGAACATATAGTCATAGATAAAGGGGGTGGCCACCTTGGCCTCGGCGATGAGCATTGCATGCACCGCCCCCCACGTCCAGTCCAGCGGCTGTACCTCATCGCCGGGATGCAGGTTTTCCCGTAGAAAGCGGGCTATCTCGTCCACGCGGCCGCCTCGGGGTAGGGGGGGCGGTTGTCCCTGGAACTGGCGATGCAGGTCTTCTGGGAGGAAACGGAAGGTAGATACGGCGATCACGGCCAGCGCGCCGATGGAGAACGCACGCACCCAGACCAGACGACGCTCCGGCCATCGAAGCAGGGCGAGCGAGGCCAGGAGGAAGAGGAAGTAAAGGAAAGGGAACCAGTGGTAGGGCCAGAACTGGCCGGAGATCACGGGATAGAGGCTGTACAGGAAGGTCAGGCCCAGAAGCAGGGCGACGGCACGCTTCTTTTCGGATGGAAGGTTGGCGGCAAAGAGCCCCTGAAAGGCTCCCAGGCCGGCCGGGATGAGCCAGAGAGCGTGGCCTCCTAGCCACAGGTAGGAGGAAAGGGAATATATAAGGCGGGCATCCGGGGCAAGAACTTGGAAGTCAGAGGTCAGTTGCAAGAGGGGCAGGAAGGAAGAGGCCATCTCCCAGAAGGCAGACCAGCCCTCCCGGAGCCAGAGCAGACAGCCCAGGAAGGGAGCCGCACATCCCCCCAGAGAGGCGAAGAGATACCCCAATTGGCGAAGTCTTTGGCGCCGTTGCACCTCCCCTCGATTTTCCGCCCATTGAAACGCAAGCACCAGGGGGAGGCCCAAGGCCAGGTGAGGCTTTATGGTGGCCGCCAGGCCGAAGAGGAGGCCGCAGCCAATTGCCCGAAACCAGGAATTCGGGCGATTGGCCGTTTGGAGGAGGAGGGCGGCGGCAATCGGCAGCACGCCGACATAGTCCCGTTGCAAACTCTGGCCCGGGCCGTACTGGAAGTAGGCCAGAGCAAAGAAAACACTGCCGGCCCAGGCCACCTGCCGGCCGAAACGGGCCAGGATGCCCCAGGTCACAGCCAGAAGCACCCCCAGCCATACGACGTCCACCACCCGGAAGGCCAGGTCGCCGTACCCCAGCGTTTTTCCTATCGCCAGGTGAAACAGGAAGGTGCCGGGCATGCTTGTCTCCCAGACATCCCGGTACGGGACATAGTGGTAGCGGTCGATCAGGAACGCAACATAGTGGAGCAGGGAAGTATCGTGGCCCAGGTGCCAGGCCAGAGACATCACGACTTCGACCAGGAGCAGAAGGGTCAGAGGAAAGAGTAGAAGGAGGACGACGATGTCGTCTGCGCCGGGCCATCGCCATGGACGGGTGGGGAGGCGGGAGTGGGGAAATAGGGAACGGAGTTTGAAGCCCGTCTTCCGACCTCGAAAGGGGGATGGTTCGCCATTGGTTAACACTTTTCTCTCCACTTCACCGCGGAGGCGCAGGGAGCGCCGAGGAATGAAATCTCAGCGTCCTCCGCGTCTCGGCGGTGATAAAATGGAAATTTTCCCAATCTCAAAAAGTGTAAACCAATTTCCCTGGAACATTGAACCATCCTTCGAAAGGTTCCGGATATGACCGAGACCATCGGCCCTCTAATCCTGGGGTTGAAACTCCTTGAAGCGATACCCTACGCCCCGTTCGGTCAGGATATACCGGGGATGGGATGGGTCTTCTTCGAGTTTCTGCCGCAGGTAGGTAATGTAGAGACGCACGTATTGCGTTTCATCGCGGTATTCCGGCCCCCACACCTTGGAAAGAAGCATCTCATGGGTCATCACCCAGCCGGCGTTCTGCACCAGATGGTAGAGCAGGCGGAACTCGGTCGGGCGCAATTTGACCACCTTCCCCCGAACGATCACCTCCCGCTTGGCCAGGTCAATGGTCAGGTTCTCGTCTATGACGATCCGTTTTCCGCCGGCCGGCATCGGCATCTCCGCCCGCCGCAGCACGGCCTTGATCCGGGCCAGCAGTTCTCGCGGTGAAAAGGGCTTGGGGATGTAATCATCGGCCCCCAGTTCCAGCCCGCGGATGAGGTCCGGCTCATCCCCCCGCACGGTCACCATAATGACCGGCACGGCCGAAACCTGGCGAATCTCCCGCAGCGTCTCAAAGCCGTCCATCTCCGGCATCATCACATCCAGGAGGACCAGGTCGGGCAGGTCCTCCCGCAGCCGCTTCAGCGCCTCCCGGCCGTTTCCGGCGGTGGTCACCCGGTAACCTTCCAGTTCCAGGTTCATCCGGATGAACTCGACCATCCGCGGCTCATCGTCTACGACCAGGACGAGTTTTCCTTTAGGAGAAAACTTTTCCATTTTATCCATCTCTTTCTCGAGGATAGGGCAGGGAAAAGAAGAAGGTCGCTCCCTGGCCAGGGCGGCTGCGCACCCAGATTTCCCCACCGTGGGCTTCTACGATCGCCTTACAGAGGTAGAGGCCCAGGCCGGCCCCGGCCGTCGTCCGTGAAAGGCGGTTGTCCACCCGATAGAAGCGCTCGAAGATATGTTCCTGCTCCGTCTCCGGGATGCCCACGCCCTCGTCGGCCACATAGATGACCGCCCGCTCATTCTCGGCCCAGCCGCCCACCCGGATCGTGCCCCCGCGGGGCGAGTACTTGATGGCGTTGGAAAGGAGGTTGGAAAGCACCATGCGGATGCGCTCAAAGTCGGCCCAGACCGGCGGAAAGTTCTCCGGGAACTCGACGACGAAGGCGTGCTTGTCCGTCTGAGGCCGGAATTCCTCCACCAGTTTCCGGGCCAGGGCGGCGATATCCAGCGGGGATGGACTGAGGCGCAGCCCGCCGGCCTGGATGCGCGAGGCCTCCAGGAGGTTGCTGATAAGTCGGTCCAGACGGTCGCTCTCTTCCTCGATGACCCGAAGCCCCTGGGAGAGCGTCTGGGCATCCCAATGGGCATCCTCCCGGCGCAGTGTACCGGCATAGCCCTTGATGATAGCCACCGGGGTCTTGAGTTCGTGGGAGATAATGGAGATGAAGGTGGACTTGGCCTCTTCGGCCTCCTTCTGGCGGGTGATGTCGCGCACGTTAGCGATGGCTTCCAGCAGCCGGCCGTCCTTTCCCCGCAGGATGGAGTAGGTGATGCCCAGGTGGATGCGCCGGCCGTCCGGAGTGAGGTAGACCCCCTCCACGTAGGGGCGGAGGTTGCCCGGCTGATGCTCCAAGGGGCAGCAGTCCACACAGAAGGGAGTTCCCTGCGGGGTAGTCAGGCGCAGGATCTCGGCGCAGGTGCGGCCCAGGAGTTCGGAACGAGGCCGGCCCAGCATCTGCTCCAGGGCGCGGTTGGCCGTCACGATGCGCCAGCGGCCGTCCAGGATCATCACTCCATCGGCGCTGTTTTCGATGACCGCGTCCAGGTGGTGCTTTTCGGCCAGAAGCCGCTGATACAGGCGGGCGTTGTGCACGGCGATGGCCGCCTGGTCGGCAAAAGCGGAAAGCACCTGCCGGTCGTTGTAGGAGAAGGGGGGGCCGGAACTGGAGCGGAAGACGTAGATGACCCCCATCGGTTCGCCCCCGACGAGCAGCGGCAGGGCGACCACCTGGCGCAGGCGCACTCCCAGGAGCGAGGAGGCCACCCGCAGGGCCAGGGCCAGGTCCGGGCTGACCCAACTGCCTTCCTCTACCAAGCGCTCCAGGAAATCGCCAGCCAGGAGGGGGGCAAAGAGTTCCAGGAGGTCCTTCTCCAGGCCGTAGTGAGCATAGACCTGGAGGTCAGGGCGGCCTTCGTCGCGCAGGGCGATCAGGCCGGCCTCGGCATCCAGAATCTCCACCGACTCCTCGATGACCAGGCGTAGGAGGTCGCCCAGGTCCAGGCGGGAGGTCATGGCCCGGGCGATGCGCAACAGGTATTCGCGCTGGCGCAGACGATAGTCGCCGATCGGGGCAAGCACAGCAACACCTCCGGCATCGGTTCTATTCTACATGATCCGAAGGGGGTTGTCCAGCGGGCCGGTAAGGTCTGTTTCAATGGGGTGGGTCGGAGAAAATATCGGGATAGCAGCGGGCGAGGATTGGGCTAATTTGCCTCCATAGGGCGCGGATAATGCCCCAGGTTGTCGGCTTGACCCGAGGGTTCAAAACCCGCCCCTACGGCAAATCAGAACGACCACTCCCCCCAGGTACAGGACGTAAGTCACCACCTCAAGCAACGAAGGGTTGCCGTTGTATCCTAAGAGGGATTGCAGGAACGATCCCAGTGGCCCCTTTTCATCCAGGATGGGGTTGATATCCCAGAGGTGTCCGACAATGGTGGGAAGTACCCCGCCCTCCTGAAGTTCGTGGATACCCCGGCCGACCAGGCCGGCCGCAAAAAGCAGGAGCAAGAGGCCGGTTATTCCGAAGAACGGCCGCAAATTCAGCCCTTTGCCGAGGGCGAAAAAGAGCCAACCTAACCCGGCGGCCGCTATAAGGCCGAACAGGGCACCAACCCAGACCTGCCCGATTTCGGCCCGGAAAGAGGCGGCCGTCAGGAAGAGGGCCATCTCCAGCCCCTCGCGCAGTACGGCCGCGAAAGACAGGGCCCAGAGAAGCCTTCGGGCACCGCCGCTTACGGCGCGGCGGACATCGGCCTCCAGGCCGGCGCGGATTTCCCGCCTCTGCCGTTGCATCCAGAAGATCATCCAGGTGAGGACGCCGGCGGCCAGGAGCATGGTGGCTCCTTCAAAAATTTCCTCAGCCCGGTCCTCCAGGACGACGCCTAGAGCGTTCAAACTCAACGCACCTAGGACGCTGAGGACCGTTGCAGCCGCCACGCCGGCCCAGACGGTCCCCCGGTAACCGGGCCGCTCCAGCCGCCGGAGCACCGCCAGGACGATGCCCACGATCAGGGCCGCCTCCAGACCTTCACGGAAAGCGATCAGAAAGGCTACGCCCATCGCTACAACCCCACCCAGTGGGCCACTTGGTAGACGGCCACCCCCGCTGTCAGGGAAAGAACCAGGAGCAGGCCCATCCCCAGCAGGGCCCACTTCCATCCGCTTTCCTGACGCATGGCAGCGAAGGTGGCCGCGCAGGGGATAAAGAGCATCGTCGCCACCAAAAAGGCCAGCCCGCCGGCCGGACTCACGGTAACGGCTAGAACCTCGGCCAATTCCTGTTCACCGCTTCCGTAAAGCACCCCCAGCGTCGCCACGGCGTTTTCCTTGGCCACAAAACTCGTCAAGAGGGCCACGATCATGTGCCAATCCAGGCCCATAAGGGCTCCCAGAGGGGCCAGTCCACGCCCGATCCATCCCAGGACGCTCTCCTCGATCCGGCCGCCGGGGAGATGGGCCAGCACCCACACCGCCACCGAAACGGCCAGGATGACCGTTCCGGCCTTGCGCAGAAAGGCCCATAGCCGCTGCCAGACGGCCAGTCCGATCGTCCGAGCGTTGGGCAGGTGGTAGAGCGGCAGTTCCAGAATAAAGGGAGAACGTTCCCCCTGAAAGAGGGCGCGGTGGAGCACCACTCCCAGCAGGGCCAGCACCAGGAGGGAAAAGAGCACCAGCCCCCAGGAGACCCATAGGGCATAGGGGCCGAAGAAGGCCGGCGCCAGCACAGATAGGACGGCCAGGCGCGCCGTACAGGGCACCAGCGGGGCCAAAAGGATCGTGAGCAGGCGGGCCCGCCGTTCCTCGATGATGCGCGTGCCCATCACCGCCGGCACGTTACAGCCAAACCCCAGGAAAAGGGGCAGACAACTTTTGCCATGCAGCCCCAGGGGGTGCATGAAACGGTCCATCACATAGGCGGCCCGGGCCATATAGCCTACATCCTCCAGGAAAGACATGCTGGCGAAGAAGATAACCAGGATGGGGACAAAGGTAAGCATCGTCCCCACGCCGCCGATGAGGCCGTCCACCACCAGGCCGGAAAGCCAGCCCGGCGCGCCGGAAAGGAGCCGGCCGGCCCAGTCGGCCAACTCCCGGACGATGACGCCCTCGAGCCAATCCTGCACCGGCGCGCCGACGGTATAGGTCAGCCAGAAGACCAGCCCCAGCACCCCGGCCAGGACGAGGAGTCCCCCCCAGGGATGGGTGGCCAGCCGGTCCAGCCGCTCGGTCAGGGTCACCCGGCCAGCCCGCGGCCGGAAGACGGCGGCGCGGACCACTCGTTCGATCCAGTCGTAACGCCCGCCGGCCACGGCCAGGACCGCATCCTCGTGGCGGTGCAGGATTTCCTCCACCTTTTTCCAGACCTCCTCCGGCAGGTGCTCCTGGGCCAGGGCGGTGATCTCCCGATCTCCCTCCAGCAGTTTGAGGGCCGTCCAGTCGGCCGGGTACGGCTCAGGGACATAGCCTTCGACAAGGCTCTGCAGTTCCGTCAGCACGGCTCGGTGGTCTTCCCGCACCTCCGGCCGGCAGGGATGGTAGGGCACCTCCCCCCGCAGGAGGGCCACCACCCGCTGCACCAGTTCCCGTACTCCCTGGTTGCGACTGGCCACCATGGGCACCACCGGGATACCCAATGCCGCCTCCAGAAGCGGCACGTCCACGCGCAGCCCTTCCTGTTCGGCCACATCCAGCATGTTCAACCCCAGGACCAGGGGGACCGGCAGGGCCAGGAGTTCGGCCAGCAGGTACAGGTTGCGTTCCAGCATGGCCGCATCCACGATGATGACCACGGCCTCGGGCCGCTCCTGGAGGATAAAGTCTCGGGCGATCTGCTCCTCCAGAGAGTTGGCGGTGAGGCTGTAAGTGCCGGGGAGGTCCACCAGCCGGATGGCCAGGCCGTCGTAGTGGAGCAGGCCGGTTTTCTGCTCGACCGTCTTGCCCGGCCAGTTGCCGACATGCTGGGAAAGGCCGGTGAGCAGGTTGAAGACGGTGGACTTGCCCACATTGGGCTGACCAGCCAGGGCTATGGTCACCGTTCCGGCTTCCAGCGGACATTCCTGCCGTCCTGGAGAGGGCTCGCAGGAGCAGATGATTCCGGCAGAAGTGGACCTAACGGCTCTCCGCATGGCCGTTCTCCTCCCGCTGCACCAGCACCTTTTGCCCTTCTCCCCGTCCCAGGGCGATGCGGGTGCCGCGCACCAGGACGATCATCGGTCCCCGGCCAAAGTTCTGGACCATCGTCACCGTAGCCCCGGGGGTAAACCCCAGGGCGACCATCCGCCCGACAAAGCCGCGCCCGCCTTGCAGGGAGCGTACCACCCCCTTTTCTTGGGGAGAAAGGGTGCTCAGGGCCACCAGGCGATCCATCGTTCGACCTCCAATATGGTCTAATTTTCATTGTTAGTATATACTAACATCCAGAGTTTGTCAAGTGGCTCTAAAACGCGGGGTTGCGCCGGCCTCCGTTCTGGTGTAGAATAGGGGCAAAAGCCGAGAGGAGCGGCGATGTTCAGGCCCCGAACGATTGCCATTGATGGGCCGGCCAGTGCCGGAAAAAGCACTTTGGGAGAAGTCCTGGCGCAGGCCCTGGGTTATCTATATTTTGACACCGGCGTGATGTACCGTGCCGTCACCTGGGAGGCATTGCGCCGAGGTATCCCTATCGCCGACGAGGCGGCCATCACCGCCCTGGCGGAGACGATCGCCATTGACGTGACCCGCCCCAGCGTCCAGGACGGCCGGCAGTACGATGTCTATGTGGATGGGCGCGACGTGACCTGGGACATCCGCCGGCCGGAGGTGGATCATCAGGTCTCGCCCGTCTCTGCCTATCCCGGGGTACGCGCCGCCCTCACCCGGAAACAGCGGACCATCGGACAGCGCGGTGAGGTGGTGATGGTGGGACGGGACATCGGCACCGTCGTCCTGCCCGAGGCCGAGTTCAAGATCTATCTAGACGCCTCCCCCGAGGTGCGGGCCCGGCGACGGCTGGCCGAACTTCGGGCCCGGGGCAACGCGGTGGATTATGCCACCGTGCTGGAGGTTATCCGCCGGCGGGACGAGATCGATTCCGGCCGCTTGGTGGCCCCGCTGCGGCCGGCCAGGGATGCCCTCTACCTGCGGAACGACCATATGACCGTGGAGGAGGAAAAGGCCCTGATCCTGGCCCTCTTCGATTGTTGAATGAGGAGGTCACCATGTTCCATACTGTCGTCCGGGCCGTCATCCGTTTGCTTCTCTGGATCTTTACCGAACTGGAGGTAGAAGGGACGGAGAACGTCCCTTCTACCGGGCCGGCTCTGATGGTGTGCAACCACGTCAACCTGATGGACCCCGTCGTGCCCCTCGCCGTCCTGAAACGGCGCGTCACCTTTATGGCCAAGGAGGAGGTCTTTGCCACCCCCTTTCTGGGGCCGATCCTACGTGTCCTCCAGGTGGTCCCGGTAGCCCGGGGGCGAATCGCCTCCCGGCGGGCCCTGCAACGGGCAGAGGGTTTTCTTCGCCGGGGCTGGCTTTTCTGTATGTACCCCGAAGGCACCCGCAGCCGCCGGCCCGGGATGGGGCCGGGGCATGCCGGTGCTGCACTCCTGGCCCTACGCACCGGCGTGCCGATCATCCCGGCGGCCATCACCGGAACCCACCTGATCCTCCCGGAGGGCCGGATCCTCCCCCGTCGGGGCCCCGTTTCCTTCCGCATCGGCGAACCGTTCCAGGTCGAGCGCGTGACGGGACGCATCGCCCGCTCCGCCCTGGAGCATCTGACCGAGGTGATCATGCGGCGCATCGCCGCCCTTCTTCCTCCGGAATACCGGGGGGTCTATGCCCTGGAGCCGGCTCCGGTCCATCTTCAGGATTGAGGACATTCGGCGAAGCGTCTTTCATGCTCGCAGGAGAAGAGGTGGAACTTCCGAAAACGATGCGGGCCATGGTGCTGGAGGCGCCACACCGGCCCTTACGCCTGATGGAGGTGCCGCTGCCCCGGCCGGGGCCGGAACAGGTGCTCATCCGCGTTCTGGCCTGCGGCGTCTGCCATACGGACCTGCACATTGTGGACGGCGAACTGGCCGAACCCAAACTTCCCCTCATCCTGGGGCATCAGATCGTCGGCCGTGTCGTCCAGGCCGGGGAGGAGGCCTCGTTCCGCCCGGGGCAACGGATCGGGGTGCCTTGGTTGGGCTACACCGACGGCACTTGCCGCTACTGCCAGCGCGGACAGGAGAACCTCTGCGACCGGGCGCTTTTCACCGGCTATACCCTGGACGGCGGCTTTGCCGAGTACGCTGTAGCCGACCGGCGCTACTGCTTCCCCCTTCCGGAGGGTTACAGCGACGTGGAGGCGGCCCCGCTCCTCTGTGCCGGCCTGATCGGCTACCGCTCCTACCGCCTGGCCGGGGAGCATGCCGAGCACCTGGGCCTCTACGGCTTCGGGGCGGCGGCCCACATCATCGCCCAGGTGGCGGTACACCAGGGCCGAAAGGTCTATGCCTTTACCCGGCCGGGAGACACGGCGGCGCAGGACTTTGCCCGGGCCCTGGGCGCTGTCTGGGCCGGCGATTCCACCGAACCTCCTCCACATCCGCTCGATGCGGCCATCATCTTCGCCCCGGTCGGCCCCCTCGTGGTGGCCGCGTTGCAGGCCACGGTCAAGGGGGGGACGGTCGTCTGCGGCGGCATCCATATGAGCGACATTCCCTCTTTTCCCTACCGCCTGCTCTGGGAGGAACGGACCATCCGTTCGGTGGCGAACCTGACCCGCCAGGACGGATGGGAATTTCTGGCCTTGGCCCCTCAGGTCCCAGTCCGCACCCGGGTCAACGTCTTTCCGCTGGAACAGGCGAACGAGGCTCTGGAGCGGCTCCGCCAGGGGAAAATCGAGGGGGCGGTGGTGCTGGACGTGGCGGCGGGCGTTCCCTAGCCGCGGGAGGAAAAAGTGCGTCGGGCCAAGATCATCGCCACGCTGGGACCGGCCAGCGGCTTGGAAGTCATCCGCAGCCTGGTTCAGGCCGGGGCGGACGCCTTCCGGTTGAACTTTTCCCACGGTCGCCTGGAAGAGCATATGGAACGGCTGAGAAGGGTTCGGCGTATCTCCAAAGAACTGGGGCGGCCGGTGGCCGTCATCCAGGACCTGGCGGGCCCCAAGGTACGTACCGGTTCCCTGACCTTGCTTTCCCTTCGGGACGGCGAGGAGGTGATCCTCTCCGGCCGGCCGGATGCGGAGGGCCCCGGTTTCATCCCCATCAACTACCCGGACTTGGAACAGATTCCCCCGGGCAGCCGCATCCTTCTGGACGACGGCCGGCTGGAACTTCGGGCGCTTTCTCCGGAGGGGAAAGACCTGCGTTGCCAGGTTGTCCACGGGGGCATCCTGGGCGAGCGCAAGGGGGTCAATTTCCCCGGCCTTTTGCTTCCCCTGCCGGCGCTCACGGAGAAGGACCGGTCTGACCTGTTTATAGGCTTGGAGGCCGGGGTGGATTACGTGGCCGTCTCCTTTGTGCGACGGGCGGAGGACCTCCGCGAGGTCCGGCACTTTATCTCGGAAAAAGGGGGGGACGTGCCCCTCATCGCCAAGATCGAAAATCCCCAGGCCCTGGAGGACCTCCCGGCCATCCTGGAAGAAAGCGATGGGGTAATGGTGGCCCGGGGCGACCTGGGGGTGGAACTGCCTCCCGAACGGGTGCCCATCCTGCAGAAGGAGATCATCGAGCAGGCCAACGAGAAGGGCCGGCTGGTCATCGTGGCCACGCAGATGCTCGAATCGATGATGCACGAACTTCGTCCCACCCGCGCCGAGGCCTCCGACGTGGCCAACGCCGTCATTGATGGGGCCGATGCCCTGATGCTCTCGGGCGAGACGGCGGTGGGGGAGCATCCGGTGGAGGCGGTGCATATGATGGCCCGCATCATCGAAGAGGCCGAAAGGAGCGGCCGGCGCGGCGACATCGGTGGCCGCTGGGCCGAAGGCCATGCGGCCCCCACCTACGCCCATGCCATCAGCCACGCCGCCCGAGAGATCGCCCGCGACATGGCCCTGAAGGCCATCATCGCCTTCACCCGCTCCGGCTTCACCGCCCGGCTGATTTCCAAAGACCGGCCGGCCGTCCCCATCCTGGCCGCCACGCCCTACGAAGCCGTCTGGCGCCGGCTCAGCCTCGCCTGGGGCGTGACCCCCATCCTGGGCCCCTTTGTCGAGGACACGGACGGCATGATCGCCTCCATCGAGCGAGAACTGCTCTCCCGAGGCTACCTGCAGCCCGGCGATCAGGTGCTCATAATGGGTGGCATGCCGGTGACGACCCAGGGCCCGACCAACTTTTTGAAGATCCACGTCGTCGGAGGGGGACGTTGAACGAAAGGCGCAGGAAACTGCCCCCTGTCCGCCGCGGCCGGCCGCGCAAAACGGTACAGGTGCGCTTTCCCGACGGGAGCATCCTGGAGGCTCCTGTCGGCACACCTCTGGAAGCCTTTGTCGCCACCGTAACCCGGCCGGACGAACCGCCCGCCGTCCTGGCCCTGGCCGAGGGGAGGCTTCTCGAACTGACCTATCCGGTCCGACACGATATGGCCGTCCAGCCGCTCACTCTGGCCCACAGCGACGGGATGCGTGTCTATCAGCGTTCCCTCTCTTTCCTGCTGGTGGTGGCGGCCCGCGAACTTTTTCCCGAGGCGCGTATCGTGGTGGACCACTCCCTCACCATGAACGGCTTCTATTGCCGGGTAGAGGGACGGGGGCCCTTCACGGCCGAGGAACTGGCTCGGCTGGAGGCCCATATGCGTGCCATCGTCGAGGCCGACCTGCCCATCGCTCGCCGGCGCGTTTCCCTGGACGAGGCCTGCCGAATCTTCGAAAGGCAGGCCTATTTAGACAAGGTGCGGCTTCTGGCGTTCCGGCAGAAGGACTACCTGACCGTTTACGAACTGCGGGGAGTCTACGACTATTTCTACGGCCATATGGTGCCCTCCACCGGCTACCTGGGCCTCTTCGCCCTGCACCCTTATCCGCCGGGCTTTATCCTGCGCTTTCCCCGCCGCAACGAGCCAAACGTCCTGCCGCCTTTTCGCGATTCGCCCAAACTGGCCGCCGTCTTCCAGGAATACGGGGAGTGGATGCGCTTCCTGGGAATCGAGGACTTGGCCGACCTGAACCGGGCGAACGAGGCCGGCCGGATGCGCGAGATCATCCTGGTTTCGGAGACGCTGCACGCCCAGCGTTTGGCCGAGATCGCCCGTGAGATCGCCGGCCGGCGCGATGTCGTCCGCCTAGTGCTCATCGCCGGCCCCACCTCGGCCGGAAAGACCACCTTCAGCAAGCGTCTGGGCGTGCAACTGTTGGCCAACGGCCTCCGTCCCCTGCCGCTCAGTCTGGATGACTATTTCATCCCTCGCAGCCGGACGCCGCTCGATGAAGAGGGGGAACCGAATTTTGAGGCGCTGGAGGCCATTGACCTGGAACTCCTGAGCGAACAACTCCTGGCCTTGCTGGAGGGGCGGGAAGTGACGCTTCCGCGTTACAACTTCCTGAGCGGCGAACGGGAAGAGGGACCGACCCTGGCCTTGCGGCCTGGCCAGATATTGCTCATCGAGGGCTTGCACGGGCTGCACCCAGACCTGCTCTCGCGCATTCCCCCCGAGTGCATCTACCGGGTCTATGTCTCCGCCCTGTCCCAACTCAACCTGGACCGGCACAACCGCATCCCCACCACCGACACCCGCCTGCTCAGGCGCATCGTGCGTGATGCCCAAAGTCGAGGCTATTCGGCCCGCGAGACGATCGCCCGCTGGGAGAAGGTGCGCCGGGGCGAGGAACGCTACATCTTTCCCTATCAGGAAAATGCCGACGCTATGTTCAACTCCGCCCTGGCCTATGAACTGGCCGTACTCAAGCCGCTGGCCGAACCGCTTCTGCGCCAGATCGAGCCGGGCACGCTGGAATGGGTGGAGGCCCGCCGTCTGCTGGCCTTTCTAGAGTGGATTCGGCCTTGCTCCCCTTACCTGGTCCCCGACAACAGCATCCTGCGCGAGTTCATCGGTGGGTCCATCCTGGAGGAATTTCGCTTTTAGGGGGCAACGGCCTGCCTCCCGCAAGTTTTGATGGCCGAACAGGCCGGGCAGAGTGGAATGGCCTGTCTGCACCTGTGACCGGTCTATGGTAAACCTGGGGGTACTGCATGACATCCGCTCATCATTCAGTAGGTCGGATTGTCAATCCGACCCACGGCCGGTTATAAACGGATGTCGGGTGCAAATCCGTTGCGTCCAGCGCTCTCTGTGGTATAATGCGAGAGGAGGATGCCGGAAATGGGCTCGTGGGATGCCGAAATTGTGGTCATCGGGGCGGCCTGCCTGGACATCAAGGGGCATGGGGTTGGCCCGATTCACCCGGCCACCTCGAATCCGGGGCGGGTGCGCATTACTGTGGGAGGGGTAGCCCGTAACATCGCCGAGAACTTGGCCCGCCTGGGATTGCGCACTTCCCTCCTGACCGTGGTGGCCCGCGACCCCTTCGGCCACCAGGTGGTCAAGCACACCAGCCGTGCCGGGGTGGATGTAAGCCAGGTGCTTTTCCTCCGTGACCAGCGCACGGCCTCCTATGTGGCCCTGGTGGACGGCGAAGGCAACCTCTCCGCCGCTGTGGACGATACGGCCATCCTGTCCGAACTCACCCCCCGGTATATCTACGACCGCCGGCGCCTCTTCCGCCAGGCCCGCATGGTGGTGGTGGATGCCAATACCTCCAGGCCGGCCGTCGAAACGGCCATACGCCTGGCCCGAAAGTACGGTGTGCCTTTCTGCCTGGACCCGGTCTCTTTCGAACTGGCCCTTCGCTACCGGGATCACCTGGAGCACATCTATCTCCTGACCGCCGGAGCGGTGGAGGCCGAGGCGCTGACCGGCCTGCCCGTTTCATCCCCTCGGGAGGCGGCCGATGCCGCCCGGCAACTCGTCTCTGCCGGTGTGGAAGTGGTGGTCATCTCTCTGGGGCAGCAGGGAGTGGCCTATGCCAGTCGGGAGCAGAACGGCTACATCCCGGCCATGCGCGCCGACGTGGTAGATCCAACCGGAGCGGCCGATGCCCAGACCGCGGCCATCATCTACGGCTTGGTCAACCGCTTTCCCCTAGATGAGGCCGTCTGGTTGGGTGCTTCGGCCGCCGCCCTGACCACCCAATCGCTGGAGACGGTGCGCAGCGACCTCTGCCTGGAACTGCTCTACCAGCGTCTGGTGAGTTAAGCGATGGAAGCGGAAAAGGCCACCATCCTCGTCGCCGACGACGACCCGAAAGTTCGGGAACTTTTGCACATCTTCCTGGAAAAGGCCGGATACCTGGTGATCCTGGCCGGGAACGGCATCGAGGCCATCTCTATGGCCCGGGAGAACGTGCCGGATGTCATCCTGGTAGATGTGATGATGCCGCAGATGGACGGCTTCGAGGTCTGCCGGCAACTGCGCAACGATACCCGAATCGGCCATGTGCCCATCCTGATGCTCACCTCCCGCTCGGCGCTGGGGGACAAACTCTCCGGATTTGAAAGTGGAGCCGACGACTATGTGACCAAGCCGTTCAATCTGGACGAACTCCTGGCCCGTATCCGTGCCCTCCTGCGGCGGACACGGGAGATTCCGGTGCGTAGCCCGCTGACCGGATTGCCGGGCAACCGCCTGCTGGAGGAGGAGTTGCGATACCGCCTCCAGAGTGGAGGGGCCTGGGCTCTGCTCTATGTGGATATGGACAACTTCAAGGCCTTCAACGATGCCTACGGCTTTGTCCGTGGCGATGAAGCCATCTGCCTGCTGGCCCGCCTGATTCAGGAGGCGGTGGCCGAGAAAGGTTCGCCGGACGATTTCATCGGCCATATCGGTGGAGACGATTTCGCCATCATCACCCGCCCGGAGCAGGCCGAGGCGATCTGCAAAACTCTGATCGAACGCTTCGATGCCGCCATCCCTGCCCTCTATGACCCGGCCGACCTGGAACAGGGCTATCTACGGGGCTATGACCGCCACGGGGTGCCCCATCGCTTCCCTCTGATGACCATCTCCATCGGCGTGGTGACCAACGTCAACCGCGCCTTTTCCAGCCCGGATGAGATGGGCCGCGTGGCGGCGGAGATGAAAGCTTTGGCCAAGCGGATGCCGGGAAGCACCTATGCCGTGGACCGCCGTGTCTCCTGCGCTCGGCCTCCTTCCCAGGCAGAGAGGCGGGGGCGTCCGCGCCCTTGTGAGGTGGCGATTGCCGGAGCGGAGCAGGACCTTTTGCAACTCCTGCGGATGCATCTGGAGCGAGCCGGCCGGCGGGTGCACCTCTACTTTACCGGAGGCGAACTGCTGTCCTCTGTCCGTTCGTCCGTCCCCTCGCTCATTATCCTGGATGCCTGGCAAGAAGACGGTTCCGTCTGGGACCTCTGCCGAGAGTTACGGTCCATCCCCGAACTCCAGCACCAGCCCATCCTTCTCCTCTCCACCGATGCCGAGGACGAGGAACGTGCCTTCCGCTTGCATATGGATGCCTTTCTCCTGAAGCCGTTCTCCCTGAAGCAGTTCTCCGCCTGTGTGGAGGACCTGATCGCCCGCTGCTCCCCTCCCCCATCCACAGCAGGAGATGGATATGGGCAGAATCCTGGTCGTTGAGGACGAGCATCCCATCCTCAAGTTGATCGATGTCAACCTGCGGCTGGAGAACCACGAGGTCGTCACCGCCACCAGCGGTCTGGAAGCCCTCCAGCGGGTAGCCGAAGAGCAGCCGGACCTGGTGATTCTGGACATCATGCTGGGTCCGGGGATGGACGGCTGGGAAGTCCTCCGCCGCCTACGCCAGAACGAGGCCTTTCGGGACATCCCGGTAGTCGTGCTGACGGCCCTGGTGCAGGATGCCGACATCATCCGGGGGTGGCAACTGGGGGCCGATGAGTACATCACCAAGCCGTTCAGTCCGGTGGCTCTGGTGAAGACGGTGCAGATGGTTCTGGATCGTACCCCTGAGGAGCGGCGGGCTCGGCGCGAGCGCGAGATCGTTCGGGCGCAACTCCTGCGCAGCCTGCGCGAGCGCCAGAGGGAAGGGCAGGACGCCCCGCCGGCCGCCCGGTAGGGGCGACCCCGAAAGGAGCGCCGTTATGCAACACTTTCGAGATTTCGCCCGAAGACACCTGCCCGAGGTGGTGGAAGACCTGCGAAACCTCTGTGCCATTCCGGGCATGGCCGGCCGGCCGGAAGAGTTGAAGGCGGCCGCCGACTGGGTCGCCCGTGCTCTGGAGGATTGCGGCCTGCGGGTGCAAAGCCTCTCCGCCGGCGGCCCGCCGGTGGTCCTGGCCGAACGGGAGGTCCCGGGCCGACCGACCATCCTCTTCTACGACCACTACGACGTCCAGCCAGCCGGCGACGAGCGCGAGTGGCGCTTTCCTCCCTTTGTGCTGCGCCTGTATCGCCGCCGCCTCTATGCCCGGGGGGCAGTAGACAACAAGGGGACGTTGCTGGCCCGCCTGTGGGCCTTGCGCGCCTGGCAGGAACTGGAGGGCGGCCTCCCGGTAGGGGTCCGCTTCCTGGTAGAAGGGGAGGAGGAAGTGGGCAGCCCTCACCTGGCCGACTTTGTCCTGACCCATGCCGAACGCCTGCGGGCCGACGGTTGCATCTGGGAAAGCGGGAGCATAAGCAGCGACGGCCGGCCTCACCTTTACCTGGGGATGAAGGGCCTCCTCAGCGTGGAACTGGAGGTGCGGGGCGCTACCACCGAACTGCACTCCGGTTGGGCCACCATCGCTCCCAATCCGGCCTGGCGGCTGGTCTGGGCCCTCTCCCGGCTGAAAAGCCCGGACGAAGAGATCCTGATAGACGGCTTCTATGATGCGGTAGAAAGCCCCGGCCACGAGGAGATACGCAAGTCCCGCCGGCTGCCCTTCCCGGAGAGGGATTACCTGGAGGCCTGGAAGGTGCCGTCTTTCCTGCAGGGGATGTCGGGGAGTACCCTTCTCCTCTGCCAGTTCTACTCCCCCACCTGTAACATCTCGGGCCTGGCCGGCGGACATACGGGCAACGGCGATCGGACCATCATCCCGGCGAGGGCCTGGGCCCGGCTGGACTTTCGGCTGGTGCCCCGACAGCGTCCGGAAGAGGTGCTGGAGCAACTGCGCCGTTACCTGGACCAGGAGGGCTTTGGGGACATCCAGATCCGGGTCCTGGGCTTTCCCCTTCGGCCTTTCCGCACACCTCCCGAGGCCCCCTTTGTTCGCGCCGTGGTAGAGGCCACTCGACGGGCCTTTGGGAAGAATCCGGCCGTTTTCCCCATCGCCGGAGGCTCCGGGCCGATCTTTTTCTTCGGCCAGGGGTTGGGGATGCCGGTGGTCGGGCTGGGAATCGGCCATCCCGGCTCCCAGGTCCATGGGGCGAACGAGAACGTGCGCCTGAGCGACCTGGAGCGGGGCATCGTCCACGTCGCCGTCCTGCTGGGTCGCCTGGCGGAGGGCCTGCCGGAGTGAGTTTTCCCCGCTGTTCGGTCATCATCGTCAACTGGAACGGCCGGCCCTTCCTGGGCCCCTGCCTGGAGGCGCTTTCCCGGCAGACCTTCTCCGACTTTGAGACCATCCTGGTGGACAACGCCTCCACCGACGGCTCGCCCCGGTGGGTGGCCGAACATTTTCCGGGCGTGCGCCTGATCGTCCACTTGCGCAACCTGGGCTTTGCCGAGGGCGTGAACTCTGGGATCGCCGCGGCCCGGGGGGAATTTCTCGTCCTCCTGAACAACGACACCCGGGCCGACCCCCGTTTCCTGGAGGCGCTCGTGGAGACGGCCGGGTTGGACGAGCGCGTCGGCATGGTCGGGGGAGTGCTCGTCTTCGACCGGCAGCCGGAGGTTGTGGCCTCGGCCGGCATCCGGATGCAGTGGGATGGGGTGGCACTGGACCTCTGGGTCGGCCGGCGGCGAGAAGAACTGCCGGACAGGCCGCAGGAGGTCTTTGGCCCCAGCGGCGGGGCGGCGCTCCTGCGCCGGGCCATGCTGGAGGAGGTGGGCTTTTTCCGCCCCGAATTCTTCGCCTACCTGGAGGATGTGGACCTGGCCTGGCGAGGCCGGCTGGCCGGATGGAGGTGCCTTCTGGCCCCCGGGGCCGTTGTCCGCCACGTCTACTCTGCTACCGGAGGCCAGGATTCGCCCTTCAAGGCCTTTTATCTGGCCCGCAACCGCTGGCTGGTGCTGTACCTGAACCTGCCGGCCAGCCTGTGGCTGCGCTATGCTCCCCTGATCCTCGCCTATGACCTGGCCGCCTGTGCCTACGGCATCCTGAGCGGAAAAGGTGAAATCTGGCGCGGCCGGCTGGCGGCACTCCGGATGTTGCCCTCCCTCCGACCGGAGCGTCGGGCCGTCCAGCGCCTGCGTCGGGTGCCGCTTCGGGAACTGGCCCGTTTCCTCTCCCCGCCCCTTTCCCCCTGGAGCACACTGCGCCTGCGCCGGGAGATCGCCCGGCTGGCCGGGGACCGGTCCCCCTAGGTTATATTTGTTGTCCCCCGATTGCCCAGCGGGCGCAAGAGGTAGAGCGGCAGGCCAAGGACCAGGTTCTCCAACGCCAGGCAGAGGATCAGGGCGGAGAGGCTGAGGATTTCTCCCCGCGACCAGGCCGCCGGGTAGGTCAAGGCCGGCATCCCCAAGATGGCCAAGAGGACGCTTTCCCGCGTCCCCAGTCCGGCCGCCGAAAGGAGACTGGCTAGTCCCATCAAGGCCATCGTGGGGACGAAGGTTTCGACCGGGAGCGTTTTCCCCAGCGCCGGGATAAGGAGCCACAGTCGAAAGAAGGTGGTGGAAAAGGAGAGGAGGGAGATGGCCGTCCCCAGGGCCACGTTCCGCCAACTGAGGAAGAAGTGGTCCAGGTAGGCCCGCACGTTGTACCCGCGCAGGATGCGCCGCGCCGTCGCCGGGATGATGTAGCGCAACACCCGCTCGATCAACCAGTTACGCCAACGCCGGCTCAGAAGAAGGCTCAGGAAAAGGACAATGCCGGCCAGCATCAGGCCCAAGAGGAGAAGGAGCGTCGGGGCCGAGGCCAGGCGCAGGAGGATATAGAGCCCGCTCAGGGCCAGCAAGCCCATAATGAGCATATCGAACAGACGGTCCACCACCGTGCTCAGGAAGGCGGCTCCCAGGTCATAGCCGTCCTCCTTGAGGTACCAGGCCTTCAGGAAATCGCCGGCCTGTCCCGGCACGGCGGCCCCCAGGAAGATGCCCAGGGCGTAGTAGAAGGTGAGCCGCCCCCACGGGACATCCTGCCCCAGGTCCTTCAGAATGACCTGCCAACGCCAGCCTTTGAGCAAGACGAAGGGGAAGACCAGCACAAGGGCCAGGGCCAGGGGAAACCAGTGCACCCGGCGCAGCGTTTCCCAGGCCAGGGAAAGTTCGTCGCGGTTGCTCCAGAGGATATAGACCAGGAGGGCCGGCCCGAGGAGCCGCAGGGCCCAACGCAACCCAAATCCACCCAGCCGCCGCCACCTGTCCAAGTCGTCCCCCATCGTCGTTAGGACCGATACTCCCGCCGTTCGAAGCGCAGCATGGCGATCTGTTCCGAAACCAGTCCGATCAGGAAGACGATGACGCTCATGGTAAAGAGGAGGACGGCCGAGTTGGGGATGTGCAGCCGACTTTCGGCGAAGATGGTATAGCCGGCCGAAAGGCAACTCAGGACGAAGAGGCCGGCGCTGACCGGTAAGAAAACCTTGAGCGGCGAGAAGAGGGTGGCAATACGCAGGATAATGAGGACGAAGCGGATGCCGTCGCGAAGCAGGCGGATGCCGCTCTTTCCTCCTATGCGCCGGGACGACTGGATCGGGACAAAGGCCACGCTATAGCCGGCCTTGAGGAAGGCCAGCGTGGTCGTGGCGGGGTAGGAGTAGCCGTTAGGCAGGAGATGAAGGAACTCCAGGAAGGCCTCCCGGCGGGCAGCGCGGAAGCCGCTGGTCAGATCGAGGATGGGTCGGCCCGTGAGGTAAGTGGACAGGGCGTTGAAGAAGCCGTTGCCCAGGCGGCGCAGGGGGGAGGACTGGGAACCCGGAAGGCGTGCCCCGATGACCAGGTCATACTCGGAGAGCGGTTTCAGGAGGCGGGGGATGTCGTCCGGATTGTGCTGGCCGTCGGCGTCCATAAGCACGACCAGACGGCCGCGGGCCTGGCGCAGGCCGGTCTTGACGGCGGCGCCGTTGCCCTTGTTGTAGGGGTGGCGGAGGACGGTGGCTCCGGCGGCCCGGGCCTCGTCGGCGGTGGTATCGGTGGAGGCGTCGTCCACCACCAGGATTTCGGCCTCCGGGTAGTGTCGACGGATGGCCTCTACCACGGCCCCCACCCGGCCGGCCTCGTTATGGGCCGGGAGGACGACGGTCACTTCCGGTGTGGCGGCATAACTTTCGGTCAACGGCTTCTCCTCCGGTAAAGTTGCGGCCCATTGTCGGAAGCATTGTACACCACCACTACCCGGCCGTCAAAGCGTCTCCGACATCCGCACGTGGAGAGACACCCCACCCTCTCCCTCCTTTTAGGGGATGATCAGCACCTGCCCGATCTGAAGTTTGGTCGGGTCGGTGATGCCGTTGCGTTCCATCAGATCGCGGACGGAGACGCCGAAACGGGCAGCGATTTCGTTCAGGGTATCTCCTTTCTGGACGACATAGGCTCGCAACGGGGTAGGAGAAGGCGAGGATGTGGGGGTCGGGGTGGAGGAGGGGAAGGGGGTGAGGGTCGGCGTGGAGGTGGCAAGAGGAGTTGGCGGCGGCGTGGCCGTCGGCGTGGGCGTAGGAATCGAGGGGGGAATTGGCGGGGCAGCCAGCCGGAGGTAAGGCCGGGCTGCCTCCCAGGTGCAGAACGCCAGGAGAAAGAGGGCGGCTGCTGCCGAAAGGACAAGCGGCGCCAGCGAAAGACGGGGGGGAGACGAGGAGGTGGACTCCTCGGCCGGATGCCGCACAACCAGCCGGGCCACAGCCCCTTCCAGGAGAGCGTGGAGGGCGATGCAGAGCCAGAGGTTGCCCAGGAGGGCAAAAGTGGCGGTCATCACCAGCACTTTGCTCAGCCACCAGGCCTCCTCTTCCACCCCGCCGGGCCGCCGCAGGCGAGCGATGGTCTGCGGGAGGCCGTAGCGCTCCGCCAGGAGAAGGAGCACGCCGAGCCAGAGCCCGCTTTCCCTTCCCCAGATAAGGGCCGGCAGGGTACGGTAAAACGCCCAGTGGGCTTCTTCCACGGCAGCCCAGAGCAGGAAGAAAGGGCGGCCGGCCGGCGATTCCGCCAGGCGGCGGGAACGGCGGAACAGGTCGGTCGGGGGGCGTCCCAGGTGCAGATAGGCCTGCCAGACGAGCAGCACCAGAAGAAGAAGCCCCACCCCCCAGAGCGCTCCCCATCCCACGGCCGGCCAGGAGGGGACCCTCAGCCCCATCGCCTCGGGGTCCAGGAAGCCCGAAAGGAGCGCGACGTAGGGCCCTCCCAGAGCATAGAACGTCAGGAGAAAGTCGCCTGGGGAAAGCATCCCTCTCTCCCCGGTCAGGAAACGCCACACTGCGCGGGCCGGCCGGCCGCCGTTCGCTAGCAGCCACAGCAGCAGGCCCGCAGCCAAGGCCAGGAACCAGGAAGAGGTTACCCAGGGAATAAGGCCCAAGGCCTCCCGGCGGAACGCTCCCGTTTCCACGGCCTGGCCTCGCCTACCCCGCCCGTTCCGAGGGAGCCACGACGTAGGCCACGCCTACGGCGCCGGGTCCCAGGTGTGCCCCTGTCACCTGGCCACCGATCAGGAGGGGGATTTCCCGGCGGGGGAAGACAGGGGAGAGGTCGTCGGCCAGTTGCCGGCCGGCCTCCGGGTCGTCTGCATGCAAGACCGCCAATCGTTCCAAGGGGCCGGCCGCGGCTACAAGTTCGACCAGGCGACGCATCCCGGCCCGGCGGGTGCGCACTCGCTCCACCAGGATGGTCATCCCATCCCTCAACCCGACGATGGGACGAATGTCCAGGAGGGAGCCCAGGGCCAGTTGCGCCCGACCGATACGGCCGCCGCGCCGCAGGTGTTCCAGACTCTCTACCAGAGCCAAGACGTAGGTCCGTTTCTTCATTTCCTCGATCTTGGTCACGATCTCGTCCAGAGAACATCCGGCCCGGGCCATCTCGGCCGCGGCCAGCACCAACCAACCCAGGCCCATCGAAAATTGCTCCGAATCTACCACGACCACCCGGCCGTCCACCTGATCGGCGGCCAGCAAGGCTGCCTCACAGGTTCCGCTCAGTTTCGCCGAGAGGTGGATAGAGACGGCTTCTCCTCCCCCGGCCACGGCCCGCTCATAGACCCGCCGGAAGGCCCCTACCGAGGGCTGCGAGGTCGTGGGAAATTCCCCTCCCCTCAGGCGGGCATAGAAAACCTGGGAGGAAAGGTCTATTCCATCCCGAAAGGTCTCCTCCCCGAAGTGAACGTAGAGAGGGATGACCAGGACACCCCAGCGAGCAAGTAGTTCGGGAGGGAGGTCGGCCGTGCTGTCGGTAATGACCCAGACGCGGCGGACTCCGGGCACGCTAGTCCTCCTCGTACACGGCCACGGCCATCCCGCCGGGGCCGATCAAACTCCCCAGAAAAGGGCCGTAGCGGGTGGTGATAACCTTACGTCGGGGGTAGATCAGGTCGGTCCGTTCCAGGAGACCTTCCACATCCTCGGGCGTAGTGCTGTAGAGCACGGCCACCGCCCGCATTTGGGGAAAATCCTCGACGAAACTATAGAGCCCGTCCAGGGCCCGCAGGCGGGTACGCGGCCGTTCATAGACCAGGAAGATGCCCTCATTCAACACCAGGAGCGGCTTGGCGCGAGCCAGTTGCTGCACCTGGGCCAGTGGAAGCAGACCGGAATGCTTAAGGTAGGACAGGTCTTCGCAGAAGAGAAGAAGGTGGCTGTGGCGGATCATCCAGTGTGCCCGGTCAATGACCTCCTCCACCCCGAAGCCGGCCCGAACGGTGCGGGCCGTTTCTATAGCGATCAAGCCCAGCGCCATGGAGACGGAGAAGGTATCTATGGTCTCCACGCGGCAGGTGGAGGGAGGCAGAGCGACGCGGGCCTGGGAAGCCGCAAGATAGGTATCGCTGAGCAAGCTGGAGACATGAAGGGAGATAATGGCATCGTACTGCCCGCTCAGCCGGTGGTAGAGTTTTTCAAAGATCTCCGGACTGGGTGGAGCGATGCGAGGCCAGTCACCTTGCTGGAGACGAGCATAAAACTGCCCGGCATCCATATCAATGCCGTCCCGGTAGCGTTCCGTGCCGAAATAGATGTTCTGGGGCACCACCACGATCCCCAACTGGCGGCGGATACGCGCCGGGATGTCGGCCGCGCTGTCGGTGACGACACAGATTCTGGCCATAGTTGCGTTACCCTGTTGCTTCGATGTCACCCACCACCCGGGTTATCCCAACCGGCCACCCCGCAGGGACAACCCTTGGGATCGCCCATCTGGGGGCAACTACAAGGGTTGCCCCTACTCGGCGGAGAGAATGTAGCGGTAGTAGGGTTGGCCGCCGTAGACCAGTTCGACCTCCTGTTCGGGGCAGATTTGGCGAATTCGGTCGGCCATCCGGCCGGCTTCTTCCTCGCTTACCCCCTCGCCGTAGTAGATGGTGATCAACTCCGGTTCCTGGGCAACCATGCGGTGCACAAGTTCCTCGATCACCTGGCCTTCGTCTTCCCCGGCCACCTCCAGCACCCCATTGAGCAGGCCGATCGCTTGGCCTTCCCGGACCCGGATGCCGTTCAGCGTAGCGTCTCGGGTTGCCCAGGTAACCTCGGCTGTCTGGACGGCTGAGGCGGCCTGTTCCATAGCGGCGACGTTGCGTTCCAAGTCGGCCTCGTAGTTAAAGGCCATCAAGGCAGCGATGCCCTGCGGGATGGTCTCCGTCGGTACGACCCGCACCTCCTTGCCGGAGAGAGCAGCGGCCTGGCGGGCGGTGAGGACCACGTTGGCATTGTTGGGCAGGACGATAACCTGATTACAGGGAAGGGACTGGATGGCCTGGAAGAGTTGCTCTGTGCTCGGGTTCATGGTCTGGCCGCCGGGGACGATGGCAGCGGCCCCCACGCTGCGCAGCACCCGGCTCAGTCCCTCGCCCGGAGAAACGGCGATGACCATGATGGGGTGGGGCGGCAGTTCCGGCAAGGGAGGAACTTCTCGGGCCGGTTTGGGCCGGGGCTTCAGGCCGGCCCGCTGCTCGTCCATGTTGGTGATCTCGATCTGGTGCAGCGAACCAAAGCGCACCGCATAGTCCAGGATGGTGCCCGGATACTCGGTGTGGACATGGACCTTGATGATATGCTCATCGCCGGCCACCACGGCCGAGCGGCCCAGGTTGGAGATATGCTCACGGATCTCCTCTACAGAGAGGTTTTCTCCCCGGAGAACAAAGTTGGTACAATAGCCGAACTCCTCCTCCCCATGGACATCCACAAAGGCCATCTCTTCGGGGAAAGGAATCTCTACTCCACGAGCCCGTTCCTCCAGTTCTCCGCTGAAGTAATAATACAGCCCTTCTAGGAAAAGGGCCAACCCCTGGCCACCGGCGTCCACCACCCCCGCCTCCCGAAGGATGGGGAGCAGGTTCGGCGTCCGCCGAACCGACTCCCACGCCTCGGTGACCACTTCCTTCAGCACGTACAAAAGGCTGGGGTCTCGCCGGGCGGCCCGCGTGGCGGCCTCGGCACAGTCCCGGATCACGGTCAGGATCGTCCCTTCCACCGGCTTGCTCACCGCCCGATAGGCCGTTTGGGTGGCCGCCTGAAGGGCCTCAGCCAAGATGCTCCCGTCAAAGGCCTCCCGGCCTTCCAGTATCCGGGCCATTCCCCGAATGATCTGGGAGAGGATGACCCCGGAGTTGCCCCGCGCGCCCATGAGGGCCCCGTGGGAAAAGGCGGCGACAACCTCCCCCGCCCCATGAAGGGGTTTCCCCTCCGCCTCTTTCAAGGCCGACTCCATGGTCAAGACCATATTGGTGCCGGTATCCCCATCAGGCACCGGGAAGACGTTCAGGGCATCCACCTCGGCAGCGTGGAGGGAAAGCCACCTTGAGGCCCCTTGGAAAGCGGCCTGCAGTTCCGGCCCGTCGCATAGCCCCGTCCGAAGAGCCTTTGTCCCCTGGTTGGTCTGTCCGCTCAGGTCCGATGTTCCTTCCAAGAGTTTCCTCCAGAGTCCCCTAAGCCCGCGGGTTGCTCAGGTGAATCCCTTGCACGTTGACGTTGACCCGGCCGACGGGGATGCCCAAAGCCTGCTCAACGGCGAACTTGACCGTGGACATCACGTTGCGGGCTACTTCGCAGATGCGTGTCCCGTATTCGATGATCACGTAAAGGTCCAGCAACACCTGCTCACCCTCCATCCGTACCACCACACCGCCGCGCTCCCGCACCTCGGGAAGTTGGGTCCAGACGCCGCTCTGTCGCCGGGAAGCCAGCCCGACGATGCCGTAGCATTGCAGGACGGCCTCCTCGGCGATAGCCGCGATAACCTGGGGAGAAACTTCGATCCGCCCCGGCGGAGACTTGTATCTTTCCATCCGTTTCCTGCTCCTTCAGACCTTCGGCCAGAATAGGCCGCTAAGCCGGCCCAATCCGATTGTTCCTGACTTTTGCGATTGTACCATCCGTTTGAGATTTGTCAAGACCCTTTTCCTGTGGTATAATTCCTTATTGTATTGAAAGACCGAAGAGAAAACCGAAGGAGTACCCTGAATGGCCGGAAAATGCGATCTGTGCGGCAAGACGCCGCAACATGGGCACAACGTCAGCCATTCCAAGCGGCGGACCAACCGGCGCTGGTCCCTCAACACCCAGAGGCGGGTCCTCTTCCTGGAGGGACGGCGGGTGCGGCTCAACGTCTGCAGCCGCTGTTTGCGCACGCTCTACAAGGCCCGCTGAAGGAGCAGGCTCAAAACCCGTCCTTCTTCCCCACGGCCGGCCTGGAGAGACCGGGCCGGCCGTTGGCTCCCCTCAGGTGGCGATCAGCCGAATCTCTAACACCCGTTCGATGCCGGCATAGTCGGGCCAGGTACGCCGAGGACATCCGGGACAAGCCTCTTGCGCCAGCACCAGGACCTCTTGGGCCTGGCCGTCCCCAAGTTCCAGTAGGACAAATCCACCCGGTCGGACGTATTCCGGCACCTGGGGCAGAAGGCGACGGTACACGGCCAGGCCGTCAGGCCCTCCGTCCAGGGCCAGACGGGGCTCGTAAGCGGTGATTCCAACCGGCAGGTCTTCCCAGACCGTGTAAGGCGGGTTAGATACCAAAAGGTCTACCCGTTCCGGCAGAACTGTACACAGGTCTCCCTCCAGGAAAATCACTCTCTCCTCCAGGCCGTACCGTCGAAAGTTCTCCCGGGCCACCTCGCCGGCCTCGGGCGAGATGTCGGTGGCATAGAAACGGGCCTGGGGCAGGGCGTGGGCCAACGCCACCGCGATGCAGCCGCTCCCGGTGCCGAGGTCGGCGATCAGCACCTGATCCCGCTCTAGGGCGCGGGCACAGGCCAGGGCCCGCTCCACCAGCACCTCGGTCTCCGGTCGGGGAATCATCACCCGGCGGTCCACCCGGAGGGTCAGGCCGAAGAACTCCTTTTTCCCTACCAGGTAAGAGACCGGTTCCTGAGCGACCCGGCGCCGAAGGAGGTCCTGGAAAGTGGCCTTCTCCGAGGGCATCAGCGTCCGCGCAGGGTGCATATAGAGGTCCACCCGGCGCAGGCCCAGCACGTGGGCCAACAGTACCTCGGCATCCAGCCGGGCGGTTGGCGAACCACTCTCCTGGAGCAAGGCCGTACCCTGCTGCAACGCCTCGGCGACCGTCATTTGTCCCCTTCGGCAATTTGCACCGCCATCGCCAGTCCCCTCGAAGATCGAATCCGGACC
Source organism: Chloroflexia bacterium (assembly GCA_036172265.1). Taxonomy (GTDB): domain Bacteria; phylum Chloroflexota; class Chloroflexia; order DTKN01; family DTKN01; genus JASFBA01. Next base: position 24,370 of record JASFBA010000103.1, on the reverse strand, counting down.
GGCAACCACCAGGGTCGCGCCCACCGAACCGGTTCCCCGTCGGGGCAACTCTGGTGGTTGCCTTGGATGGGCGACCACCAGGGTCGCCCTACTGGAGGTACGACAGCGGATCGGTGTATGCCCCGTTGTAGAGGACCTCAAAATGCACGTGGGGGCCGGTGCACCATCCGGTGCAGCCGACATAGCCGATGAGTTGCCCCCGTTCCACCCATTGCCCGACGCTCACCACCGGTTCTCCGGCCATATGGCCGTAACGGGTCACCCAGCCCTCGCCGTGGTCAATAGCCACCATATAGCCCAGGTCGCCGTGCCAGCCGGCCGAGATGACTGTCCCGGCTGCCGCTGAGTAGATCGGCGTGCCCCAGGAGGCGGCAATGTCCAGCCCGGTATGCCAGCGCTTCCCGGTCCAGCCGAAGCGATCGGTCACTCGGCCGATGACCGGCCAGGCGAAGCGTTCTCCCCCCGGAAGAGCGGCATAGGGAGGGGCGCTCAGGCGCACGTAGGAGGGCCGGGTGCCCCGGGTGACGGCCGGCCGGGGAATCGGCTTAGAGGCGCCGGGGACAAAGATTTTCTGCCCTGCCTGCAAGGCGTAAGGTTCACGCAACCGGTTGGGAGCATAGGCGATCATATTGCCCTTGCGCACCCCGTAGGTCTCGGCGATGCTCTCCAAGGTCTCCCCCTCCTTGACTTCATGGATGAGGCCGTCCACCTCGGGAATCCGAAGTTGCTGCCCGATGGAGAGCAGGTCGGCACTCTTCAGGCTGTTGTACCAATAGAGGGTCTCGATGTGCAGGCCGAACTGGGCGGCGATGGAGGTCAGGGTATCGCCCTTTTGCACCGTGTGGGTGATGACCTCGGTGCGGAGTGGGGTGGCTTTGCGGGCCGGCTCCTCAATATATACCGGCACTTCTTCGGACGGCCGGGGGTGGCGAACTATGACGGGCATGGCCGGGATGGCGTCGTAGACATCGAACACACTGCCACTCTCTTGGAACAAGGGGGATGTCTCTGTCCAGGGACGCAATTCAATTGTGCCCCTCGGGGAATTGTCCGTGTTCACCACCTGGGCCAAAGCCCCCTGAAAGACTCCCCCGAAGAGAAAGAGGGCCAGGAGCACCAACAGGCCCAGATGGGTAGCCAGCCGTGTTCCCAAACGAAGCAGGGACGGGGCAACCCTGCCTCTACCCCGTGCCGGCCGAAGCAGAACAGGCCTTACAAGATGGGCCACCCAAACGGCTGGCCTCCGGGGCCGGACCAAGGCCCATGAGGCAACGGCCATCAGACGCCACTTGGGGGGCCGAGGGTGTATGCCACTGAATTGTTCCAGAGAGGATCGGGCTTCCGCAATGGCTTCATGGACTGCGGAGAGGTGTGCGGCCGGCCGCTTCCTCTCCCCGCCGTATAACGGCATTTTCTCGGCTCCTTGGGTCGTCGCGATTTGCTTTTACTATACTACAAAGTTGGGGCCTTGTCAATCCCTTCCGCGCCATCCTTGTAGGGCATAGTGCGCGATGCCCCTACGCCGGTCGTAGAGCGAGGCATCGCCTCCCCCTTGCCCAGGCCGGATGTGACTCTTCCGAGGCAATGGACCAGGCTGTATTACGCCGGATAAACCCTCTCCAGTTCCTCCAGAAGGGCGTGGTACTCCTCGTGCTTTCCGGGACCCATCCGCTCACGCTCCACCCGGGCAAAGCCTTCAAGGAGTTCGGCCTGCTTCTGGGGCGAAAGGAAGCGGTCGGCCATAGGGTAGAGGATGTTGTCTTCCTTGTAGATATGCTGGGAGAGAAGTTGGACATAGCCCCGGGCATTCTCAACGATGCGGGATGCGGCCCCTGTATCCCCAGCCCGATAGGCGGCAACGGCTTCAGCCAGTCCCCGAACGTAATCACGCCCCTGGGTGTGCTCATAAAGCATCACCCCGATCGGCCCGCCCTGGCGGGGAATGCCGGCCTCTTCCATTGCCGGGAAGAGGAGGTCTTCCTCTTTCCCATGGTGGCAGCGGTCGGCAAAGCCCCGGATAAAGTCCACGATGTGCTCCAGGTGCTCGGCCTCCACCGCTTCCCCGGTCTCCAGCCTTCGGGAGACGCCCTCTAAGATGCCTAGCATGCGCTTGATGGCATTGTGTTCTGTTACCAGTTCCTCGGTCGGCCTCATCGGTGCACCTCCTCCAGTTTTTGCTCTCAGAATAACGGAGGAAAGGAGAGCCCACTAGGACAAAAGTCGCGTTCCCAATATCCCCAACCCGCGTTTGACCGTAACTACCTCTACCCAGCAGTGGTTTTGACCCGCTGCGAAGTAGGGGCGGGTTCTGAACGACATCCGCTCATTAAATCCCGCGTATACCCTTACGGCGGCTCCCGGGCTGGTCGCACCGGGCCAGGAGGCCCCTCCGGGATGGCCGTTTCCTGCCGTCCCCAACGGGCGGTTCAGGCCGCCACTCGTGCCGGAACCCATGATAAGTGGATGTCAGGTGGGTGTGTCCCAAATTTGTCGGGATGAGGTAAAATAGGGGTAAAAAGAGAGGGATGCACCGGTGGGAAAAGAACCGTTCAAGAGGCTGTGACCGAGATGTCCAAGCCCTTTACAAAAGGGCGACGGAAATTTCGGGAGGGCTGTCATTCTTTTATGGTATGCTCTTCCAAATGCTTGGTCCCTGCGAATACGCTGAATTGACAGGGAGCGGCGGAGTTGATGATGGACTATGCTTCAATCCGGATCAGCAGGCTTTCATTGATCTGGCTCGAGGGGCCAAAGAAAGGAGGCGTTACCGTGGATGAGGCGAAAACCTTGCTGGACTGGGCGCAGGAGTATGGATTGCCACACTCTGAAGGTATCGAAATCCACTCACGCCGCCGCTTTAACATCCCCCATATTCGTATTGGACCAGAAAATCATATTCCAGTCAAAATGATGAAGTAAAGATGAAAATTGTTCGCCTGAATTTTGTAAGGGAACCCAGAGGTAGGCTCTACCGAGGTCTACTGAACTTTGCCCTAGAAGTATGCGAGACCGCTCTTCTCGTCGTAGGGAAAAGGATGCCTCTAGGAAGCAAAGGGCAGGTGGTACTATCCCAACTTGAACCTTTTCTAAGGTGCAAGGCCGAATCGTCCGAGTGGCCAGGGACCCAATTGCTGTTCGGGGGTACAGCCTGGGTTTTCCAGTACGACTTCACACCTGAATGTGCTGAAATTCTTAAGAGGGCCGCTTCTGGACTTGGGCTACAGCCGAAACTTCCGGAGGACCTTTGCCTTTTGAGGGCTGATGGGCAACCTTGGCTGGTCTCGATGGCTCACGAAAGAGATGGATATCTGGACCTAACACCAGACGAGAAGGCCCACCTGTTTGAGGTGTTCCCAAGGTTGAAGGCTTTGGTCAGGATTGGTCCTTCGCCACCTCCCTTACGGGCTGCTTCCCATTGGCGGCAATGGCGGTACTCTCGGAGAACCAGCCGGGACGTGGGCCATTCGCCCGTTCACGTACTCAGAGGCTAGAAGCTTCGAAATCGAGGCCCCAAGGCATTTCCAAGGATTGTGGATGAAGCAGTTGAAACCGCTGCAACTGTTACGAAGCCGGCCTGCGCCGGCTTTTGTCCAGCCCCGTGTCCCCGATGAGCAACCCAGCCGGCCGGATATACCCCCAGGGGTATCCGGCCGGCTGGGGTAAATGCTCTCCCCCTGCCTCCTTCTCCCAAGAGGTGAGGGGAAACCCCCGGCCCGGCCTGGGCCTTGCCTGCCCCAGGGCGGGGATGAGGACGGGTGCCCACCGGGTTCGGCCGGGCCACGGGGACAGGTTGACGCCGGCGGCAGCGCCTTTCTGCAGGGGGCTTCGGGGGGTATGCCATGCCCCCCGACGGGGGTGCAGGGGGCGAGCAGGGGCCGGCCGGCGCTTCGGGGTACGCCCTGGGCCGAGCGGCCCGGCCCGCCGGCCGAAGCCCTCACCCCCTGTCCCCCTCTCCCCTTGGGAGAGGGGGAACCCCCGGCCTGGCCGGGGCCTTGCCCGCTCAGGGGCGGAGATGAGGACGGATGCCCACCGGGTTCGGCCGGGCCACGGGGACACTTTGCCCCCGGCGGCAGCGCCTTTCTGCGGGGGGTTTCGGGGGGTATGCCATACCCCCCGACGGGGGTGCAGGGGGCAGAGCCCCCTGCGAAAAGGCCGGCCGGCGTTTCGGGACACGCCTTGGGCCAAGCGGCCCATCCCGCCGGCCGAAAGCGAGGCCGGCCTATCCGACCTCACCCTGGCCCTCCCCCACACGGGGGGAGGGGGACTTGCAGGGATGCCCCCCACCGAGCGGCCCGGCCCGCCGGCCGAGATTTATAGAAGCCTATTCGACAGAACGGGCACTTGCAAGTATACTGAAAATACATGGTGCCCGTAGTTCAATTGGCGGAGCGTCTGACTGTGGATCAGAAGGTTGCGGGTTCGAGCCCCGCCGGGCACCTTTTGCTGTACCAGGCGTAGGGGATGGGATCTCCCTGCCCTTGCGCGGTTCGTTTGCCATCGTTTTTCGCCAGCCCGACCCGGAACAAAAGATGGGCACAGACGAGAGCCTTCCCGGCCGTTGGATGGAGATGCAACTTTTCCCGGCCCCCCGAGGGGCCGGCCTGGGGCCGGCCCTGGGATGGCTGGCTGGCGGGCTTTCCTCGGGGCAGTCGCTTTGGACCTGGCCTTCTCCCGCCTGGCTGTTCCTGGGCCTCTTCCTCTGCACAGCGGTCTGGGGGAGGCTGTGGGCCCGGGCCGGAGGGGCTCCTGACCCCTTTGCGGCCGGCCCCAGGCCGGCCCAAGAGGGACGCCCCCGCTATCTCTTGCCTTACACCGTCCCCGGCTCTTTGAGCGCCTCCTGGGAAGAGGTTCTCCGGCGTTTCTGGGCCGATTTGCGCCACCGGCTGACGCTCCCGGGAAGCAGCCTGGTCGAGACCGGGGGATTGATCCTTCTCCTCCTGGCACTGACCGGACTGTGGGGATGGCGTCCCCTGGCCGTCGCCGGAATCGGCCTGGCCCTCCTCGGCCTGCGTCGGCTCACCCGAGGCCGGCCGGCCGCTACTGCCCTGCTCCTCCCCTTGGCCGGGATGGCCTGGCCCTGGTGGCTGGGGCAAGCCACCTGGGCCGCACTCGACGTCCCCTCCCTCCTCCTCAGCCTGCTCTGGGGACTTGTTTATGCCGGTTGGTCCCGCTGGCCGGATCCATCGGCGGCCAGCCGGCCTCTCTCTTTGGAGACCAACCTGCCCCAGTGCGCCGTCTTGTCCTTCTTCTTCCTCTCCTCTCGTCCCCTCTCCGGCGCGATCCTGACTTTGCTCCTGCTTGGCCAGGTACTCCTTCAGGCCCGCTTGCTCCGGATCGGACGCCGGGAGGAAATCGCCGGCCGCACTTGGCTTCCGGCCGCCGCCGGGGTACTCCTCAGCGGCCTGGCCTTGGGAGGATGGATCGGACGTTGACAGAATCTGTCCCCTACGGTACAATGGGCGACCAGAAGCATCGGCCGGTGAACCAGGAAAAGGACGGGAACGATGACCGAAACACTCTTCGGAAACCGTTATGAACTGGAGGCCCTTATTGGGCAGGGAGGAATGGCCCATGTCTACCGGGCCCGCGACCGGGTGCTGGGCCGGCCAGTCGCGATTAAGGTTCTGCGCTCTGAATACGTCAGCGACGAAAGCCTCCTGGCCCGCTTCCAGCGGGAGGCACGGGCCGCTGCTGCCCTCCTTCACCCTAACATCGTCTCCGTCTACGATGTCGGCCAGGACGGCGACCGGCACTATATCGTGATGGAGTATATGGCCGGCCCGACCCTCAAGGAGGTCATCCGCCAGCGCGCTCCTCTGCCGGTGGAACAGGCCCTGAAAATCGCCGAACAGGTCTGTGCCGCTTTGGAATATGCCCACCGCCACGGAGTCATCCACCGCGACATCAAACCCCAGAACATCCTCTTCAGCGAGGACGAGGAAGTGGTCAAGGTGGCCGACTTCGGTATCGCCAAGAGCCGCCTCGACCCCGAGATCACCGCCGAACGGCTGGCTCTGGGTACGGTCAAATACATCAGTCCGGAGCAGGCTCGTGGCGTAGAAGTCGTCCCTCAATCGGACCTCTATTCCCTCGGCGTCGTCCTCTACGAAATGCTCACCGGGGAACAGCCTTTCACCGGAGATACCCCGGTGAGCATCGCCCTCCAGCACGTCGAGGCCGATCCTCCCCCTCCCCGGCAGTTCAACCCCTATATTCCGCCGGCCGTGGAGGAAATCGTCCTGCGTTGCTTGGCCAAGGACCCCCGGCACCGCTTCCTTTCGGCCCGCGAGATGCGCCTGGCCCTGGAACGTTACCGTCTCGTCGGGGCCGAGGTCACCGGGGCGATCCCGCAATCCCTGCCTATCCCACCGGGGCAACCTGCGGCCTACCCACAGCCGCCGCTTTCCCCACTGACGACTTCTCGGGCGCCGGAAGTCCCGGCTCGCCCCCCCTATGCCGTCCCCCGGCGTCCACCAGCCCCTCCTCGGGAGGCCGGATTGGGGCCGCTGGGCATCGTCCTTCTGACGCTCATCGCCGTCGGCTTGGTCAGCCTTGCGGTGCTGGCTATCCGTTTCTGGCCGGTGCTCTTCCCTGCCGCCCCCCCCGCTCCAACTCCTCCCCCCACCGCCACCGCTACACCCACCGCCCTTCCCCGGGTCCCCGTCCCCGACCTGAAGGGCCTGTCGCGGGAGGAGGCCCAGGCGCGTCTTTCCGAACGGGGACTGCAATATGCCGAGGCCAAACCTCTGTACGACCCGTACATCGAACCCGGCCACGTCGTCTCCCAGGAACCACCCTACGGCATCTATGTATCCTACGGCAGCGTGGTAACCGTTACCCTAGGAGCAGAACCGGGGATTGCCCGGGTGCCCCAGGTGGTCCAGTATCCTCTGGCGGCGGCCGAGGAACTGGTCCGGCGGGCCGGCTTTCGTGTGGCCAGAGAAGAGGTAGGGTGTACAAGCACCCAGGCCGGCTACGTGGATCGCCAGGAGCCACGGGGCAACATCCAGTACTTGCAGGGCCTGACCGTTACCCTCTATGTAAGCCTGGGTCGGGAACAGACGGTCATGCCGGAGGTACGGAGGCTTCCGCTAGAGGAAGCCCGGCGCCAGGTAGAGGAGGCCGGCCTGACCTGGGGCTTTACCCAGGGCCAGACCCAGGCCGATATGCCGCCTGGCGTGCGCATCGAAGACCTGGGGGCACCCGGCCAGGTCATCAGTTATCGGATTGAATTTGGCGGCCGCATCTACTCGGACGAGCAAATGCCGCCAGGGACGCGCATCCCCTGCCGGGCGACGATTCACGTGGCCTATAACGCCACACCGCCGTAACCCCGGGGAGACCGCGCTCCAGAGGACATCAGACCCTTTCATCACCGAGGCCGCAGGATGCCCCTCAATTCCCAAGTTGCCGATCCCCTGCAGCAAAGAGGCAGCAGGGCAAAGTGGGACAACTCCGCAGGAGTTGTCCTTACCCTGGCTTATGGTGGGTAGATAGTTACCGGTCGAGGGGAAAATGCGAACAGTCCAGATACAGCCGAGATGGAGGGCTTGGGAGATCCCCTCTGGCGTATGGCAGGTGGCTATGGCCGGTTTCCTGCTCCTGGTGGGGCTGGCTTCCGGCCTGGTCGCCGCCCGCTACGGGCTGCTCGTCCCCTTAGCCACGCTGGCTGGCCTGGCTGCCGCCCTTTTCGCCTTCCTTCGCCCCTGGGACGGCTTCCTCCTGGCTGCGGCCATCGCCGTGCTCCTGCCCTTTGGGGTCCTTCCTGTCTCCCTGGGCCTGACCCCCTCCTTCCTGGAACTCACTCTCCTTGGCTTCCTTGGGGGATGGCTCCTTCCCCTCTTGCGGGATGTGTTCCAAACTCGTTGCATGACGCCGAGGCCGCCTTTCCCTTACCCTCATCCCCCACTCCTCACCCCCGGAAAGGGGGTAGTGGGGAATAGGGTAAGGGAAAATCCCGGGTTTCGGCAGACTTTGGACACGTCTCCTCTGTTCGGAGGCTGTTGGCAGGGACGCTTCTCCACCTTGGATGCCCTGGCCTGGACCTTCTTCGGGCTGACCCTTTTCTCCCTGATCCTTGGGTATGGCGTTACTGCCACCACCCTGCATAACTACGGCAAATTCGCTTTGGGGCTGTTGGCCTTTTTCGGGGTCCGCCGCCTGGCTCCTACCCGCGAGCACCTCCGGCAATTCCTGCGCCTCTTCCTGCTGGTGGCCGGCCTGGCTGCCACTTTGGGCATCCTCCTTCAGGCTCTGCCCGATGCGCTGGCCCAAAACCTTCTCTTGGGACTGGGGCCGCTGGGCTATCCTACCCAGGGACGGATACTGCGTTACGTGGAGGACGATCCCAACGGTCTGGAGCGAGCCATCGGCACGTCGGTGGACCCCAACAGTTTCGGTGGGATGTTGGCTATGGCAGCGGCGATGGCCCTCACCCCTACCCCCCCCAGGGGGATAGGGGTGAGGGCTACCCTGCTCCTGGCCTGTCTCTACCTGACCTACTCGCGAGCCGCCTTGGGCGGTTTTCTGGTGGCGGTCGTCTTCCTGGCCACAGTGCGCTACCGACGCTTCTGGTGGTTCCTTTTGGCCGCGGCTTTGCTCCTGATTCTCCTTACCCTGGGATTGGGATGGGGCGGGCCGGCTCTGGAGCGCTTTCGCCAGGGGATATTTTTCCAGGACCTGGCCAACCGGATGCGTTTGGCCGAGTTCGCCAACGCCTTGGCTATCCTCGGCCGCTACCCGACCTTTGGCGTAGGTCTGGGAAGCGCCCCTGATGTAGACCTGAGCACAGGCGTCTCCAGCCTCTACTTGACCATCGCCGAGCGGATGGGCCTGCTGGGACTTGTCTCTTTTCTAGCCTTGATCGGGGGGGCGCTGGCACAGGGCCTGCGCCTGGCCCGGCAAGAAGAAGAACGGTTGGCCCTCCTGGCCAGTGTGGTGGCGGCCCTGGGCACGGGGCTACTGGATCACTATTTCTTCAACCTGGAGTTCCCGCATATGGTCCTTTTGCTCTGGGGGATGCTGGGGCTCGCCACTTCCGTCGATCGTTTGCATTTGGGGCGCTTTTCGGGTACAATGCACACGGCCCTGGATGGCAGGGCCGTTTTCTGAGAGATACTCGTCGGGCAAGTGCCCGGCTATGCTGATGTCAAGGAGGAAATCATGGCTGTCCGTATAGGCATCAACGGTTTCGGCCGTATTGGACGGCAGGTGTACAAGGCCATCCTGGATATGTACGGCGAGGAACTGGAAGTTGTCGCCGTCAACGACATCACCGATGCACCCACTTTGGCCCATCTGCTGCGCTACGACTCCATCTACGGGGCCTTTGAGGGCGAGGTGGAGGCGACCGGGCGAGGACTGCTGGTAGACGGGGAGGAGGTGCTCGTTCTGGCGGAAAGCGATCCAGCCAAACTTCCCTGGGCCGACCTGGGGGTGCAGATCGTCATCGAGTCCACCGGCCGTTTCACCGAGGCTGAAAAGGCTCGGGCCCACCTGCAGGCCGGGGCGAAGAAGGTCATCATCACCGCGCCAGCCAAGGGCGAGGACATCACCATCGTCCTGGGCGTCAACGAAGACCGCTATGACCCCGCCAAGCACCACATCATCTCCAACGCCTCCTGTACCACCAACTGCCTGGCCCCGGTGGCCAAGGTGCTCTATCAGCGCTTCGGTGTCCTTCGAGGGCTGATGACCACGGTGCATTCGTACACGGCGGATCAAAGGCTGGTGGATGCGCCACACAAGGACCTGCGTCGGGCGCGCCATGCCGGGTTGAACCTCGTCCCCACTTCCACCGGAGCGGCCAAGGCGCTGGGCCTGGTCATCCCCGAACTCAAGGGCAAGTTCGACGGCATCGCCCTCCGGGTGCCTACACCCACCGTCTCGATCATTGACTTCTTTGTCGAACTGGGCCGGCCGACCACCGTCGAGGAAATCAACAACGCCTTCCGCGAGGCCGCCGAGGACGAACTGGCCGGCATCCTCTTTGTAAGCGACGAGCCGCTGGTCTCTTCTGACTTTATCGGCACCGAGTACTCCAGCGTTGTGGACGCCCCCCTGACGATGGTGATTGGAGGCACCATGGCCAAGGTGATGGCCTGGTACGATAACGAGTGGGGCTACTCCTGCCGCGTGGCCGACTTGACCAGCCTGGTTGCGGAGCAACTCCCATAGAGGCGGCCTGTCGGGTCGCATACTCCCGCTCCGTGCCCGACTTGACCAGCCGGTAGGGCGACCTGTCAGGTCGCCCTACCGGGGAGACAACCCCAATGGCCCAGGACATCCCAGAGGGCTTTCTTTTCACCCAGACGGCACTGCGCGCCTATCAGGAGTGTCCCTACCGTTTTCGCCTGCGCTATATAGAACAGATCCCCTGGCCGGCCTTTCCTGCCTCCCCGGAAGTGGAGATCGCCCTGGAGCGGGGCCGCCGTTTCCATGAACTGGCCCGACAGCGCTTCCTGGGGTTGGAAGTGGGCGAGCAGGCCGCAGCCTGTGACGAGGAGGTAGCCCGCTGGTGGGCAGCACTGGAAGGCTTCCTGCCGGCGCTGGAGGGTTATCCTCGCCGCTTCCCGGAGGCCGGCCTTTCCATCCCCTTCGGGTGCTATCGTCTGGGAGCCCGCTACGACCTCCTGGCGATGGGGGAGGAAGCCGCCTGCATCGTGGATTGGAAGACCGGCCGGCCGCTCCCCCCAGAGCAGGCCTTGGGCCGGGACCTTCAGACACGGGTCTACCTCTTCGTCCTGGCGGAAGGAGGGGCCGCCTACCATCGCGGCCGGCCCCTGCCTCCGGAACGCCTGAGCCTCATCTACTGGCATCCGGCAGGGCCAACCTCGGTGCACCTGTCCTACAGCACGGAGCGGTGGGAAGTTGATCGGGGCCTTTTGACGGACCTGGTGGCCCGAATCTCCGCCTGCCCGGTGGAGAAGATGCTTCCGTCCCCGAGCGAGGCCGTTTGCCGGGGATGTGCCTATGCCCCGCTGTGCGGCCGGCCGACGGCGGGCGAACCCGAGTGGGAAGCAGAGGAGACGCTTTCCGAAGTGGAAACCTGGCCGGCGGAATAAGGCCGCACCGCCACTCCCAGATGCTGGATACCGGCAAATTTCGCCTGGTGGAGCAAAAACATTGCCGTGTGCTGTCTACCGGGCGGGCGAGGAGTGCCATTTGCACCAGGCGTCTTGCACGGTCAACCGCGAGGTTGAAGTTTCTCTGGAGTGGGCATACGGGGGGCGGACCGGCGATTGGACCAAAAGCCACAGGGTGCACGGCCCAAGCCGCAGGCCTAGTGCCGTTGTTGCCCTATACGCGGAGATCGTCGCAAGGGGATGATCAAGGCTCAGCGGTTTCCACCCGCACTCTGTCCACCTGCACTCCCAGCGGCCGGTGGTCATTCCCCAGGCCGTAGTCGGCCTGGGTCCAGGTCGGAGAAACCAACATTAGGAGTACGGTCCGCCCCGGTCCGGAGGCTACTTCACGCGCCGGGAGAGTTACGGTGTGGGTGGTGAACTCTTCCCCCAATTCCCACTTCCCCAGGAGGCGCTCGCCCAGTCGGGCTTCCACCTGTGCCGGCCCGAGTTCGGCCGGCCGTTTGCCCCCGGCCAGCCTTAGCGTAAGCCGCACTTCCCCCCCCTCCGGCCAGGGCAGTCGCAGGAGGCCCTGGCCCACGGTCCAGCAGTACGTCGTGCCGTCGGGCGCAACCTCGTCGCTGTAGAACCCCCCGGCCTGGTAGATATAGCCCCCGTTCCCCAGGTCCACCTCCAATGGAAGTTCTCCCAGGAGACTGCCTTTGCCATCCCAGGCCTCCGGCGCATACAGCCCAAAGGCCTGGCGCAGGATGTAGGCGTTGTGCGGCTTCTGGGTGGTCAGTTGCTCGAACTCGGGCACGGCCAATTCAAAGCGATCCTGGTAGCGCAGTTGGGTATGGGGCAAAAAGAGCCGGCCGCCGTCGTTGCCGATAAGGAGGTAAACCGCCCGCCCCTCGCTTTGCCAGCGCCGAATCTGCCCCTCGATCCGTGCTCCGTCCGGTTCGTCCTGCATAAGGAGAAAGGCGTTGCGCTCAAAGAGGTACTTGAGCGGCGTGGCGATGGTGGCTGGGGCGTCGCGGCCGCCGTCAATGAGCAGGATGACGTCCTCCGGGGCAAAGCGTGCCGCCAGCGCTCCCACCTGCTCCAGCGCTCCTGTATATTCGTTATGGCGATAGAAGGGCAGGCCGGTATAGGCCAGGTAAACGACCATCAGGGCGGCCAGGGCTCCGGCCAGGGCCGGCCCGGCCCGACGCAGCCACCTCCAGCCGGCCAGCCGCTCCAGGGCATAGGCCATCGCCAGGGAAAGGAAAGGTACCACCACCGGTATGTAACGCCGCATAATGTAGATATGGTGAGGTTCGCCAAAGACCTCGTAGTTGAAAAAGGCCAAGTAGAAAAGCCCCAGAACCAGGAGATACCAGGAGCGGCGGGAGGACTCTTTCCAGAGGAGCGCAGCGATGCCGGATGCCGCAAGGAGCATCCCCAGCGGTGAAAAGTACCAGCCCAGCCGCACCATGTTGGCCGCCGGCCCCTCCGGGACCGGCGCGCCGATATAGCCCTCCAGCGCGAGCCGGTTCTCCAGCGGGTGCAGGAGGACTTCCGGCGTCAGCACCTGCGGCCGGATGAAATAGAGGTAGAAAAAGGCCAGGAGGAAGAGCACAGCCGCACCGGCGAGGAGCAGTCGCCGATGCCGGCGCAACCCGGCCCCCAGGCCTTCGATCAGGCGCGGGGAATGCCGCAGGAGAAGGAGCAGCCCCGCCCCCAGCGCAAGTGCGCCCAGTTCGGCCGCCAACCGCCATGGCTCCTGCATCACCGGCGTGCGCGGCGTCTTGGAGGCGCCGAAGTACTCTCGCAACGTCGGGTTCAGGAAGGGGTAAATCAGCCAGGAAAGGGTGGCCCAGTCTTGGATGCGGTGGTAGTAGATGGCGATGGTATAGCCCCGGGTGTGAGTAACAAACTGGGCCAGGGTATGCAGGGCCGGCAGCGCCCAGGAAAGAAGCATCAGGCGATGCCCCCGGCGGAAGGCCCGGGCCACGAAGAGGTAAGCCAGATAAGGCAGGAGAAGCAGCCAGGGGAAGAAAAAGTCCACCCGCACCAGCCCGATCATCCCCAGGGACAGGCCGGATAGCCATCCGAAGAATGGCTCCCGGCCAGCCGCTTCTGCTTCCCCCTCGTCCAGCCGCAGCAGGCCGTACAACCCCAGGAAGATGAGGAACTGGGTAGCCCCCTCCGCCGTGGAGTAGCGGGCGAACCAGACCTGGAGCGTCTGAAGCGAGAGAAAGAGATAGGCCAGAAGCGCTACCCGCATCCCCAGCAAGCGGCGGCTCAGAAGGAAAAGCCCGATGCCTCCCAGGAAGGAGAGATAGGGGGTCATCAAAAGGCCGGCGGAAAGTCCCACCAGGCTAAAGGCCACGGCCAGCCAGGTCGGGTAGAGGTGGTAGAACTGGGGCAGGACCGTTGCCCGTTCTTCATCAGCGATGAAAAAGCCGGGCAACCGCAGGTAGTGGTAATAGAAGCGGCCGGGGTGCTGGATGCCCAGAAACTGCACCCAAGTGCGATGGGTTTCCGCCAGCGTGCTGCGGGAGAGGGTGCGTACCAACGGGTCGTCCGCCAGGATGCCGCCGTGGTGCACGATCTGGGCCGCGGTGGCCGGGTAGACGGCGGCGTCACGCGGCCCCAGGATGAGTTCAAAGGGGCGGAAGGCCAGGGCGATAAAGACGATGCTTATAAAGGCAAAGGACGCCCAGGCCCAGGGCCTTTCCTGCCCCTCTTCCGGCCTCGGCCAACGCCAGCCCCCCTTTCGCCAGGCCCAGAGGCCCAAGGCCAGGGAATAAAGGGTGGGGAAGGCGAGCAAGAGGCCGACCGAGAAGTAGCCGATTTGGGCAAGGATGAGTCCCCACCAGCCGTTCAGAACCAGGCTGATGGAAAGGGAAAGGTATAGGCGTTCCGGCCAGTCCAGCCGGCGCAAAGGTGCCAGGGCCGACAGCGTGCAGAGGCCGGGGATAACCAGCACCAGAGGCAGCCCGATGAAGGCCAAAACGATGCTCACGGTTTCTCCCATTCCCCGGGTACAACCTCCAGGTGACATGTCTGGCCCGCATGGAGAGAGGGCAGGCGCACCTGATCCAGCCGAAAGTCGGTATAGGCAGTGCCTTCCAGATAGACCTCTCGGATCGGCTTCGGCAGGGTCAGGGTCAGGCCGGCCACAGAGTGGTCGTTCCGGTTGGTCACCCGCACCTCCAGGCGGAGTCCGTTGGGGGACGATTCCACCTCGACTTGTCCCAGGTCGTTCCGGTAACGAACGATCTCCGTCAGGGGGGCGATCCAAAGGCCGGAGGGGCGTTTCCCGGCAGCATAGGAAAGAAGTGCTTCCCAGGAGGCCACCTGTTCGGGAGTAACGACCTCCTCGGTATGGGCCCAGAGGCTGGTGACGCCGCGCTCCAGGAGCACACGGTCCACCACTGCCAGGGCCCGGGAAAGGTCCTCCGCCCGGCCGGGGAAGTAGTGGTCGGGGAAGGCCCAGAGGCCGGGATGTCCGGGGACGGTGCGCATGTGAAAAAGGTCGTCCGAGGGGAGAATCCAGTACTGCGAGCGCCCCCGCGGCTCGTGATAGGTACGTGTCACGGCGATGTAGCCGGCCTCCTCCAGCACCGTATAAATGGTATCTCCCATCCCCAGGCTGGCCCCCCAGGGAAAGGCCAGCGTTTGGGCCGGCGGCAGGCCGGCCTCCCGGGCCACCGCGTTCCACTGCTCCAGGTCGGCGCGCACCTCATCCGGCCTGGCGTAAGGGATGTAGAGGTGGCCGAAAGTGTGGCTCTGTACCTCCTGGCCCAGCGCTAGCAGGCGTGGGAGAAGGTCGCCGAAATACCAGGCCGGATGGCTTTCGGCCGTTCCGTAAGGGTCGTCGGCAAACCAGGGAGTGCTTACCCAGCGGTCGTCGCGCCAGCCATGGGACGGAGAGGCCCAGGTGTAGGTGGGGTTCCCCGAGAAAGGGCGTCTTTCGACGTTTCCAGAAAGGAGGCTGTAGCCCGAGGCGTACCAGGTGGCCTGGATGTCGTAGCGCTCTAAGAGGATGAGCAGGTTTTCCGCCCCCCGGCGCATGGCCAAACCGCGCTCTTCGGCCGTGGCCGGATCGTAGCCGTCGTCGCTGCGGGAGTGGATGAGTCCGCCCATCGCCGTTTCCCAGTCGAAGGTAAAGGCCAGAGCGGCACGGGCGTAATCGGGATAAGGCTCCAGCCGCACCCCCTCCTCGGCCAGATGCAACTCGTCCAGGTAGAGCGGATCGTCGCCGGCCGGTCGCAAGAGGAGGGTCAACCCTACCGCTCCTTCCGGTGCCTGCCCCTGGACGCTCAGCAGGCGCCATCGCCGGGCCGGCACCTCCTGCCAATCGCCCTCCTGCCGTATGATGACCTCACGGCGGGAATTTTCCCAGAGGAAGACAGCCTGCACCCGATTGGGGTACTCGCTATCGGTCAGCGCTTGCCAGGTCAGGCGATAGAGTTTTCCGGGCCGGACGATTACCTGGGCACTCCGGACGTAGGAAGCGTTGCCGGTCAGCCGCAAGGAATGCCCGCCAGTTTCCGGAACGATGGTCCAGGTGCTCCATTCTGCCGCTGGCCCGAGTTCCCAGCCGTCGGGGCGGCCGTCTCCATCGGCATCCTCCTGGAAGCCGGGGTTGGCCAGGAGGTTGCTATGGGCGTAGGAGGGAGGAAGCGGAGGCGGCCGGTGGTAGAGTTTCCAAGCCGCCAGACCGGCCAGGATCAGGAGGCCGGCCAGAGCCAGCAAGAAGAGAAGACGACGGAGCATGTGCGGTTTTATCGAAAGTTTATCCATAAACTGAACTCTGGCAAATTTCGCCCGGTGGGACGGGTTCTGAACCCGCCCCTACCCCCGGAATTTTGGGGGAAATCGCCGCAAAATGGCATCCCGTGAAGCACGAGCAGTTATCAAGGGCAACATAAGGTGATTTTGCCGGTGCTCTGTCCCCGGAAAATCGCGCGGATTTGGCCACGGTTCAGCGCACCGGAGGCCAAATCACTCCCCAGCGCTCGTTTACCTTGACCAAACTCAAAGCGTTGTAGACGACGGTCCTGGCCCCATCGGCCGTGGTCAGGCTGGCCGCATAGGGCACGGAGGCCCGTGTGCCGCTAGCGGTGAGCACCGCTTCCTGCACCGACTCGACATGGAAGCCGGCGATATGGGTATTTTTCCAGGCCTGGTCCACCATTCTCTGGAAGTCATCGGCCGTGACGGTGGCCCGCGAATCGGGGCTGAGCAGGGAGTAAGCCGTAGCCCAATCCCGCTCCTCCATCGCCTTCAGGAAGGCCTCGGCCGTCTCCTTGGCACTCAGGCTCTTCTGGGGAGTGCCTCCACAGGCCAGCAGTCCGCCGGCCAGCAGGACGACCAGGATAAGCCCCCAGATGACTTTCCGCATTGCTGCCTCCTCTCGTTTTACTTGCCGACCTTGACGCCCAGGGCGCGGTCGCTATCGGTGAAACCGGCGACGCCGTCGCCATTTTCATCTCGGTCCATAAGCATCTCCGCCACCTTGGTCACAAAATCGCTGCGGGACATCTTGCCATCGTAGCCGCTGGTCAGGATATACTCGGTAATCAGTCCCAGGGACACGTCGGCCCCGTTGGGGTAACGAGGGGAATAAGCCATGGCCCCGCGTTCTCCTTGTTCCGTCAGGTAGGCCAAGATTTCCTCGTACAATCCCCAGACCTCCTTGGAAATGTCCTTCTCCGGGCCGCGTAAGGTAATGGACACCGGCATTTCGACTATACTTCCGTTGATCACCAGTGTCACCAGTCCCCAACTGGTGTGCGCCCGTGGCAGGAGGTGGGTGCTGCGCACGGTGACCCGCTCCAGCAACGCCACCTCCGGGCCGGCCGGGTACTCGAACTCGGCCGGGTCCGCCAGAAGCCAGTGGACGTGGGCCACGGCTACGCCCCGGAAGGGCGGGGTAAGGGGCGGGGTTTTATACTCCAGGTAGGGGAAGCGTTCCGGTTCATAGTCGTACACGCCCATGTCCATTAGGAGCAGCGGTTCAATGACTGGGGGGGCTCCGGCCGGAGTCGGTAGAATACGCTTCACGCCCGGCAGGAGTTCCGCCGGGACGGACGTGACCGTGACCACCACGGTGGCCGTGGCATCCATTTCGCCGTTGTCGGTCACGGTCAGGAGGACGGCGTAGGTGCCGGCCTGGGCGTAACTATGCTCCACCTGCACCCCTGGAGCCACCGTGCCGTCGCCGAAATTCCAGAGGTAGCGGGTGATCTGGCCGTCCGGATCAGAGGAGGCGCTGGCATCGAAGGCGATGGGCCGGCCGGCGATGGTCTGGCGAGGAGAAGCCGCGGCCACAGCCTGGGGCGGTTGATTCCCCGTGGTCATTACCCGGATACGAAACTCTTTCCGGTCTCCGGTGGGCGGTGTGGTGGGGTAGGAGACGGTGACCACGACCCGGTACTCGCCGGCGGCGGTGTAGACATGGCTGACCAGAAGGCCCGTCGCCGTTGTGCCGTCGCCGAAATCCCAACGCACCTCGCCGGGCGTGGTCAGGACCACCTCGAAGGTAACCGATTCCCCGACCTGAGCGACCTCCTTGACCTTGAGCACGACCTCGCCGCCGGAGTAGACCCACGGCGGGGCGGCCAGGATGACCAGGAGCAGGATGAACAGCAGGGAGGTGAGCCGGTACAGAAATCGCCTACGCTCGTTCATCTCGACCTCCTTTCAGGATAGCCAAACACTTTCGGCCGTTCCGGCCCACGGTAACGGTTATTTTCTGCTATTATACCACCTTTTTCGCTGTTGACAAAAACGCTCCGGTATGCTAAAATTTTACTAACTAACGACACTACATCGGGCAAAAGTGCTCGTCGGTCAAAGGGGACTGCGGCACTGTGGCGATGGGGCCCGGACAAGGAGGGTCATCCTGCCCTACGAAAGGGGGTGATGCGGCCCAAAATACGTCGGCCCGATTTCCGTCCCTCTGACCGACGGCGTGTCTTCGCCGGGACCTCCGGAATGGCCTTTCGAAAGGTCAAAGAGGCAGGGGAGCGGAAGCGTAAGGACGCACAAGGAGGAAGAAGATGAAGGCGCTACGAACGATGAGTGTGGCATTGCTTTTCCTGACCCTTGCCGTTCTACTGCTGGCCTGTGTCCCGGCCGCTCCAGCCGAGATCACGGACGAATGGGGCGTGGTCAAAGTCGCCCCTGGGGAGCCAATCCGCATCGGCTTTTCGGCCGGACTGACCGGTGCCGGCATCGATGTCCTGGGCATTGACGAGAAGCGCGGGGCCGAACTGGCCAACGCCGACAAGCCCGAGGTTCTGGGACACAAGGTCGAACTGGTGGTAGGCGACGATATGTGCAACGCCGAAGGTGGGCAGACCGTGGCCAACCGCTTCGTCGCCGACCCGACCATCGTGGCCGTCATCGGCATGATGTGCTCCTCGGCCTGCACGCCGGCCGCGGCCATCTTCGAGCAGCACGGCTACACCATGATCTCGCCCTCCTGCACCGCCCCCTCCCTGACCGCGCCCGGAACGGCCAAGAAGAGCTTCAACCGCGTTTGCTGGAACGACGTGATTCAGGCGGCCGAAGCGGCCAAGTACGTCAAGAACACCCTGGGCCTGACCAAGGTGGCCACCATCCACGACGGCAGCCCCTATGGCGAGCAACTGGTCACCGAGTTCGCCAAGAACTTTGAGGCGCTGGGCGGGCAGGTCATCGCCAGGGAGGCCGTCAATGTGGGTGATACCGACATGCGCCCGGTGCTGACCCGCGTCAAGTCCGCCCCCGGTGGGCCGCCACAACTCATCTACTTCGGTGGTTTTGTGGCCGAGGGCGCCCACATCGCCAAGCAGCGCTTTGACGTCGGGTTGGATCAGGCCATCTTCTTCGGCTGCGATGGCACCTATGGGCCGGCCTTTGTGGAGGCGGCCGGCGCTGCTGCCGAAGGAGCCTATGCCACGGTGGCCAACCCCGCCGAAGCCGGGGCCGGCATGGCCGCCTTCTTGGACAAATACCAGGCCAAGTACGGCGAAAAGCCGCCAGCCCCCTTCCATGCCCACGCCTATGACGCCTATATGCTGATCGTCAGCGCCATCGAGAAAGTGGCCAAGACCGATGCTCAGGGCAACCTGGTCATCGGCCGCAAGGCCCTTTCCGATGCCATTCGCGGCACCAAAGGCCTGGCCGGACTGACCGGGACGATCTCCTGCAACGAATACGGCGACTGCGGCACCGGCACGGTCTCCTTCTACGTGGTCAGGAACGGCGAGTTCGTCCAGCCGTAACCCCGACTGGGGAAAGCGGCTTTTCGCCGGATACACGGGGATGGGGCAGAAGACATAGGCCATGTTCCTCTGCCCCATCCCTGTCCATATACTTGGAGGGATCGAGGCAATGTGGCAACGCTGGCGCTTTCGGATCGAGCCGACCACCTTGGTCGTCTGGGGCATCGGGGTGGCCATCCTGGTTTTTGTCCTGGTGGGAACCGTCTCCACCCTGCGGAGCGGGATATATTCCCTCTCGACCTGGGGGTCTTTCCTGATCTTCGGTCTGGCTCAGGGGGCTATCTACGCCCTGATCGCTCTGGGCTATACGATGGTCTACGGGGTCCTTTTTATGATCAACTTTGCCCATAGCGAGGTCTTTATGAGCGGGCCTTATATCGCCTACTTTGTGATCACCCCTATGGCCAAAAGCGGCCTTTTGGACCGACAGCCCGTCCTCTGCCTGCTCCTGACCCTGTTTGTGGCGATGGTTGTTTCCACCACGCTGGCCGTGACGCTGGAGCGGGTGGCCTACCGGCCGCTCCGCAAGGCCCCGCGCCTGGTGCCGCTTATCACCGCCATCGGGGCCTCGTTCTTCCTCCAATACGCCTTCCGCAGCCTCTTTGGGGCCGATTTCAAGGTCTATCCGGACGTCAAACTTCTGGAAGAGACCTCCTGGTACATAGACACCCTCCAGATTCGTCTTCTCCACATCGTGATCATCGTGGCGGCGGTGGCGATGATGGCTGGCCTGTACCTCTTTATCCGCTACACCAAGACCGGCAAGGCCATTCGATCGGTGGCCGAGGATAAGGATGTGGCCTCCCTGATGGGCATTGATGTGAACCGCACTATTTCCACCACCTTTGCTATCGGTGGGGCGCTGGCCGGGGCGGCCGGCGTCCTTTATGCGCTCATGTTCAAGCAGATCACCCACACCGTAGGCTTTATCCCCGGCATCAAGGCCTTCACCTGCGCTGTGCTGGGGGGAATCGGCAACATCCCCGGGGCGATGTTCGGCGGCTTTTTCCTGGGCATCTTCGAATCGCTTGGCCCCACTCTCTTCTTCAGCGGCTGGGGCATCCCCAGCCCGACCCAACTGAAGGATGTTATCGCCTTTACCATGCTCGTCCTGGTGCTCATCTTCCGGCCCACCGGGCTCCTGGGCGAGGTCCTGGCCCGGAAAAAGGCCTGAGAGAGAGGTGCAGCCGTGCAGAAACAGGTACGACTACTCGATCGCATCCGGGGAGCCTGGCCGGGAGTCCGACGGGAACTCGGGCCAACACGCAGGGGATTGCGACATGGCCTGGTGCTCGGCGGGGTGGCCCTCTTCCTGGCCCTGGGCGGGCTGCTGGAGATCTTTTCCAAACGCGAGATTATCGGCAACGTCCTCTCAATGGGCACGGCCCTCCTCATGCTCCTGGCCTTTTTCGCTGGCCGGCAGGCTTCGACCACCGTTCGAAAGGAAGCCGATCGCCCGATTCCTCCCCTTCTGGCCGGAGCCTTTTCAGGTGCCGTCGTTGGCCTTCTTCTTGCCTTCCTGGCTCTCCTGGTCAGCCAGGTGAACATGCGCGACATCTTTGTCTACGCCACCCCGACCTTGGTCGAACTCCTGACGTTGGGGTTGCCTCTTGGACCGGCCGTCCTGCTCCTGATCGTCGGAGGGAGCGTGCTGGGAACATTGGGATCCGCCTATTATGATCTTCCGGTGCTCTTCCGGCGGATGGCTGGCGCAGGTATGGGCCTGCTTTTCCTGGTATCTCTGCTCCGCGAACTGGTTCAGGACCTCCTGGTGAACCAGGGATTTGCCCGTGCCCAGCAGGGCTTTCTCTTTGCCGGAAAGGGCCTTTCGCCCTGGGGAGTGCTTATCCTCCTGGGGATCGGGGCCGGCTGGGTCTATCTGCTTCCTTACATCCGCCGCTGGCTGAGCACCCCGCTGGGCCGGCTGATCGGGCTTTCCCTGGAAGGCTGGGCCGCCCTCTATGTTGCTTTGGTCCTCCTGGAACGGCTCGTCCTCATCTGGCGGCCCGGGATTGCGTTGGTATCCATGATCGTCCGTCTGGCCCTCTGGGCCGGCGGCGCCGTTGTCTGGGGCCTCCTGCTGGCCCTGAACAGCCCTTGGCGCCGGCAAGTTCAGGAGCGTTTCCAGAGGCCGCGCAGCAGCCAGGTGATCAATACCTTCCTTCTGGTCAACGTGCTCCTTATCCTGCCCCTCCTACTGGGAATCCGCTGGAGCGACGTGTTGGATAACGTTGGCCTCTACGTCCTGATGGGCCTGGGGCTGAACATCGTGGTTGGCTTCGCCGGCCTGCTCGACCTGGGGTATGTGGCCTTTTTCGCCATCGGCGCCTATACGGCCGGCTTTTTGACTTCCCGTTTGCCCCAGGAGTTTTCGGTACGAGGGGTGATCGGCTGGTCGTTCTGGGCAGCCTGGCTGGTGGCCATCTTGCTAGCCGCTATAGCCGGCCTCCTCCTGGGCATCCCTGTGCTGCGGATGCGGGGCGATTATCTGGCCATCGTCACCCTGGGCTTTGGGGAGATCATCCAGAAACTGGCCAACTCCGACCTCTTGAAGCCATACATCGGTGGGGCACAGGGTATCCTGGACATCCCCAAGCCGGTGCTGGTGGATAAGCCTCTCATCGGTTCCCAGGAACTCTTCTACCTTATCTTTCTTAGCGTCCTTCTGGTCATTTACATCTCTTTGCGGCTAGCCCCCTCACGGATCGGGCGGGCCTGGATGGCCATGCGTGAGGATGAGGACGTGGCCGAGGCGATGGGCATCCACCTGGTGTCCTATAAACTCCTGGCCTTTGCCGTGGGGGCAGCCTTCTCCGGGATGGCCGGGGCCATCTTTGCCAGCAAACTCTCCTCGATCTTTCCCAACAGTTTCAGTCTGCTCATCTCCATCAACGTCCTCTGTCTGATCATCGTGGGGGGAATGGGCAGCATCCCCGGGGTAGTGATCGGCGCGCTCGTCCTGGTGGGGTTGCCCGAGGTATTGCAGGAGTTTGCCGAGTACCGGTTGCTCTTTTATGGAGCCCTCCTAGTCTTTATGATGCTGTCCCGACCGGAAGGCTTCTGGCCGGCCCGCCGCCGCTTCCGCCTGGGGGTGGAGGAGGCCGGCAAAAGGGCGGCCGGCCAGGCAGGATAGAAGGAGCCAACAATGGCTTTGCTCAACGCTCGAGGAGTAACCAAACGTTTCGGCGGCCTGGTAGCCGTCAACCGCTTCGATTTTGAGATCGAAGAGGGAGCCATTGTCAGCCTGATCGGCCCCAACGGTGCCGGCAAGACCACCTTTTTCAACTGCGTGACCGGTTTCTACCGACCGGAGGAAGGGGAAATCACCTTTCGCGGCGTTCCCTTGGTGGGGCTTTCCCCTGACCGCATCGCCCGGCTGGGCATCGCCCGCACCTACCAGAACATCCGCCTCTTCCCCAAGATGACGGTGCTGGAGAACGTCCTGGTTGGCCAGCACTACCTCCTGAAGGCCAACTTCCTAGGCATCGTCCTGGGGACGCCCTCCGGGAGGGCGCTGGAACGTGCTGCCGAACGTCTGCAGGCCGGGAACTCTTCCAACTGGCGAAAGGGCTTGGGCATCTTCCTGAAAGATCTGAACCGGGCCCTGCAGGAGACCGCTCATCTCCTTCTGGGGACACCTGACCTGGCAGCCGAGGAGGAACGGGCCTGGGAGGAGGCGCAGCATCTGCTGGATTTCGTTGGGTTGCGCGGCTATGAGGAGGAACTGGCCCAGAACCTGCCTTATGGTGCCCAGCGCCGGCTGGAGATCGCCCGCGCCCTGGCCAGCCGGCCGCGTCTCCTTCTTTTGGACGAACCCACAGCCGGGATGAACCCCCGCGAGGTCGAGGAGATGATGGACCTCATCCGGCGCCTGCGCCGTGAGCAAGGCCTGACCATTTTCCTTATTGAACACCGGATGAAAGTGGTGATGGGCATTTCCGACCGGGTGACGGTGTTGGACTATGGGGTCAAGATCGCCGAGGGCACGCCGGAGGAGATACAGAACAACCCCCGGGTGATCGAGGCTTACCTGGGGAAAAGGAGGGTGGCCTGATGGCGCTCTTGGAAGTGCGCAACGTCCACACCTACTACGGCCATATCCACGCCCTGCAAGGCATCTCGCTGGAGGTGGAGGAAGAGGAGATCGTTACGCTTATTGGTGCGAACGGGGCCGGCAAGACGACCACGTTGAACACCATCTGCGGCATCCTGCGGCCGGCCCAAGGGGAAATTTTCCTGGCGGGCCAGCCGATTCACGGCATGCCGGCCCACGAGATCGTGCGCCGGGGTGTGGCCCAGGTGCCGGAGGGCCGGCGAATTTTCTCCCGCCTTACTGTGCTGGAGAACTTGGAAATGGGTGCTTATGCCCGCACCGATCGGGACGGCATCGCCCAGGACATTGAGCGCATCTTTGCCCTCTTTCCTCAACTCAAGGACCGCCGCCGGCAGGTCGGCGGCACCCTCTCCGGCGGAGAGCAACAGATGTTGGCCATCGGCCGAGCGCTCATGGCCCGCCCGCGCATCCTCCTCCTGGACGAACCTTCTATGGGGCTGGCCCCCATCCTGGTGGAACGCATCTTCGAGACGATTCAGGAGATCAACCAGCAGGGAACGACCATCCTCCTGGTGGAGCAAAACGCCCTGATGGCCCTCTCCGTGGCCCACCGGGGATACGTTCTCCAGACCGGGCAGATCGTCCTCCACGACACGGCGGCGAACCTCCAGGAGAACGAGATGGTGCGCAAGTCGTATCTGGGAGGGTAGGGGCTACAGGGGTATGTTGCCCAAGTCGATCGTTACAAAATTGGTAGGTGTGGCCATACCATCCAGATACCTCTGGGGTATATCCATTCGGCGAAGTGAGTCCCCTCCTCGCCTCCGTGGAGGGCTAGGGGGTTCTTTTCGGCCGGCGGGGCGGGCCGCTCGGTGGAGGCCGTCCCGCCAAATCCCCCCTGGGGGGATAGGCCGGCCTCGCTTCCGGCCGGCGGGCCGGGCCGCTCGGCCCAAGGCGTGTCCCGAAGCGCCGGCCGGCCCCTTTTGTGG
>JASFBA010000102.1:0-8745 GCA_036172265.1 Chloroflexia bacterium | reverse complement strand
ATGCGCTCAACCGCCCCAACCGCGTAGGGAAAAGCCGACCTGTCTGGGGAAAAGCGTCAAAAATCTCGGCGTTCTCCGCGTCTCTGCGGTGAATTCGAGGCGAGGCTGAGCCGTCACGATGCGCTCAACCGCCCCAACCGCGGCAGATGTGTTATAATACCGTCGAGTGAAAAAACGGAATACGGAATACGCAATACGCAATAGCCTTATGCGCCTAAACACCCTTCTGGAACGCATTCCTCACCCGCCCGTTCCCGGCGGAGAGGTGGAGATCGCCGGCCTCTCCTACGACTCCCGCCGGGTACAGCCCGGATACCTCTTCGTTGCCATCCGCGGCGCCCACGTGGACGGGCATGACTACATCCCCCAGGCCCTGGAGCGGGGAGCCGTGGCCGTCGTGGCCGAGGCCGGCCGCTCCTTCGACCTCCCCGTGCCCCTCATCCCGGTGCCCGACCCCCACGCTTTCCTGGCCGACCTGGCCGCCGCCTTCTACGACTACCCAGCCCGCCGGCTCCTCGTGGTCGGCGTGACCGGAACCGACGGCAAGACGACGACCTGCTTCCTTACAAGCAGCATCCTGGAGGCGGCCGGATATACCACCGCCCTCTTCGGCACGGTGGATTTCAAGATCGGCCCTCGCCGCTGGGCCAACAAGACCCGCCAGACCAGCCCGGAGGCGCTGGAGACCCAGGCCTTTTTGCGCGAGGCGGTGGAATCCGGCTGCACCGCCGCCGTCCTGGAGAGTTCTTCCCATGGCCTGGCCCTCCATCGCCTGGAACATTGTGAGTACGATGTGGCCGTGCTCACCAACGTCACCCACGAGCACCTGGACCTGCACGGCACGGTCGAGGCCTATCGCTTGGCCAAGGCCCGCCTCTTCGAGATGCTGGGAGAGGCGCGTAAGGTCGGGTCAGAGGGGGACCTACGGCCCGGCCTGGGCATCGGCGTGGTGAACCTGGATGACCCGAACGCTCCGCTGTATGTGGCCCGCACCCCCGGTCCGCTGTGGACCTTCGCCCTCCGGAATCCGGAGGCTCGAGTGCGCGCCGGCGACATAAATCTGCGGCCGGAGGGCACCTCCTTCCGCATCGAGACGCCCGAGGGGAGTTTCCCCGTACACCTGCACCTACCGGGCACCTTCAACGTCTACAATGCCCTGGCGGCGGCCTGTGTCGGGCTGGCGCTGGGAGCGCCGGCCGAGGCCGTGGCAGGGGGACTGGCCGCGGTGGAGGGCGTCACCGGCCGGATGCAACGGGTGGACGAGGGCCAGCCATTTACCGTGCTGGTGGATTATGCCCACACGCCGGAGGCCTTTGAGACGGTGATGGGCATGCTCCGGCCGGTGGTATCGGGGCGGATGATCGCCGTTTTTGGCAGTGCCGGAGAGCGCGACCGGGAAAAGCGCCCGATGCAGGGGGAGATCGCCGCCCGCTACTGCGAACTGCTGCTCATCACCGACGAAGACCCCCGACGAGAGGACCGCGAGGCCATCCTCTGGGAGATCGCCGCCGGGGCCGAACGTCTGGGGAAACAGGCCGGCCGCGACTTCCTCTGCATCGCCGACCGGCGCGAGGCCATCCGCGTCGCCTTCGAACGCGCCCGACCGGGCGACCTGGTCCTTCTTCTGGGTAAGGGGCACGAGGGCTGTATCTTCTACGCCGATTACGCCCTCCCCTGGGACGAGGCCGGTGTGGCCCGGGAGGTGCTGCGGGAGATGGGCTACGGAGGCTCGGCGACCTCGATGGCGTAGGTTTTCTCAGAGCATCTTACGGGGGCGGTGGTTCTTCACCACCGCCCCTACCCGTCGGCCCCAACCCAAAGGGTGGCCGGCCACCCCGACCAGGACCCAGCCGGCCGGCCCTTCGCTCCGAAAGGTCTCCCCTCGAAGGAAAGCGGCAACCTCGGGCGCATCTGGAGCAAAATCCAGTTGCCGGCCGACCCGTCCCAGTTCCAATCCCATAGCCAGGGCATGGGCCGGGATAAAACGCCCCTGCCGGACGCTCCCCAGCAGCCAGCCCGCCCGCAGCAGACGCAGGCCGGAGACCTCGGGCAACTCCGGCGGCAGGGCCAGCACCTGTTCTCCCCACAGCGCCAGATGCTCCGGGAGAGGAAGGTCGGGAAAAAGTCCCTGCCAGAAGGCGGAGAACGCTTGCCGGACGGCTGGAGTAGGGGCAGGAAAGCGGTGCGGAGGTGGTTCGGCCGGAGGTTCCTCCTCCTTCCGGCGCAGCCGGGCCAAAAAATGTCCCTCCACCGGGGCGATGTGTGGCCACAGCCGGACGGTGCGGCGGAGGCTCTCCTTCACTTCCGGGGGAAGGTCCCCGGCCCACTCCGGCCGGCCGGGGGAAAAGCCCGGGAAGGCGGTGATTTCTTCCAGATCATACTCGGGATGCGCCTCCAGAAATGCCCCGATGACCCGTTCGTTCTCCTCCGGGGAAAAGGTGCAGGTCGCGTACAGGAGGATGCCGCCGGGACGGACCAGTTTCGCCGCCGAATCCAGGAGGTGTCTCTGCCGGCGAGCGCAACCCCGCACCGCCGCCAAACTCCACTCCCGGATGCTTTTCGGTTCGCGCCGAAAGAGGGCCTCCCCGGAACAGGGGGCGTCCACCAACACCCGGTCGAAAAAGCCGGGCAGATGCTCCGCCAGCCGTTCCGGATGTTCGGCGCTGACCACGATGTTCCGTGCTCCCCACCGCTCCAGGTTTTCCAGAAGGATGCGTGTTCTCCTTTCGTTCACCTCATTGGCCCAGAGAAGGCCCTTCCCCTGGAGGCAGGAGGCGATGTGGGTGGCCTTGCCGCCGGGGGCGGCGCAGAGGTCCAGGATGTGTTCGCCCGGCTGCGGGTCGAGGGCCGGGGTGGCGGCGGTGGCCCCCGGCTCTTGCAGGTAGAAGAGGCCGGCCGCATGGAAGGGGTGCCGGCCCAGGTGCATCCCTGGCGGCAGGAGGACGGCCTCGGGGCACCAGGGCAGGGGCTTATCCGGCAAGTTCAGGTGGCTTGCCACTTCCCGTCGCGTCGTCTTGAGGGTGTTGACCCGCAGGCACAGGCGGACCGGCTGCTCCAGGGCGGACCGGAAGGCCGGATATTCCTCGCCCAAGAGGACATCCATGCGCTTCAGGAAGGCGGCCGGCAGCCACGGTCCTCTTTCCATCAGGCTCGTCCTTCACCCGCAGAAAGCAGCTCTATTCTCCGCACCGTAAAGCCGGGCGTATTCGTCCTCCAGGAGGCTCATCATAATGTGGTCTTGCATACTTCCCATCTAGAATAGCGTTGTGCCGAAGCACCCCATCTCGTCGGAACCCACATTTTTCGTAGGCCCGGATCGCCCGAAGGTTGAAATCGCTCACCGTCAAGGAAACTTTATGGACATGCCGGTGCTCGAAGGGTATTTGAGCCATAGGCGAATCGCCTCGCTGCCATAGCCCTGCCCCCAGTACCTTTTGACACCGATCAAGATGCCCGTTTGCACACTTCGCGTATCCGGGCGGTAGCCGAAATAGACCAGGTCGCCGATCAACTCGCCGTCAAGGGTTTCGATGACGAAACGCTCCGTAGAATCCGACCGCTTTTCCCGATCATACCGCTCTTCCAGTTCTTGGAAGGTCATGGATGGGTGAGGATTGTCATCGGCATAATACATCACCTCAGGATCGTTCCACCAGGGAAGAACCGCCGGCAGATCGGCCCGCTCGATCGGGCGAATGGCCACCTTTTCACCTACCAGACGCATCTCTTGTCCTCCCGCAAGTTCCGCCAATAGGCCGTTCCTATAATAGCACGGCCCTTCTATCATTGTCAACGCCGGCAATATGGTATAATAACAGCGAACCTGCCGGCCAGATATGCCGGCCGGTTACGGAGGTTACGATGTATCGCTCCCGAAAAGATTTGGAGGAACTTGAGGCCGCGACTCTGGCTCCCTACGCCATGAGAAGCCGCGATTCCCGCGGCCGGGCCTATCCGGAGGACGAACCGGCCTACCGTACCGTCTTCCAGCGCGACCGCGACCGCATCCTTCACACCACCGCCTTCCGCCGCCTGGAGTACAAAACCCAGGTCTTTGTCAACTACGAGGGCGACTACTACCGCACCCGACTGACCCATACCCTCGAGGTCTGTCAGATCGGCCAGACGATTGCCCGCGCTCTAGGGCTGAACGCAGACCTGGTCGAGGCCATCGCCCTGGCCCACGACATCGGCCACCCTGCCTTCGGCCACTCAGGGGAGGAGACGCTGGCGGGCCTCATGGCCGACCACGGCGGCTTCAACCACAATACCCAGAGCCTGCGGGTTGTGGAGAAACTGGAACGGCGCTACCCCGATTTCCCGGGCCTGAACCTGACCTGGGAAGTGCGCGAGGGCATCATCAAACACGAAACCCTCTACGACCGCTCCGATGCCGGCGACTACGACCCCGACCTGCGGCCGCCGCTGGAAGCCCAGGTGGTCAACGCCGCCGACGAGGCCGCCTACACCGCCCACGACCTGGATGACGGCCTCCGTTCCGGCATGATTCGGCCGGAGGACCTCTCCGGCATCGTCCTCTGGGAAGAAATGCTCCGCTCCACCGGCACGGCCGGCCGGCCCTTCACCGAACTCGTCCGCCGGCAGGTGATCCGCCGGCTGATCGGCACGATGGTGACGGACATCATCCAGACCACCGAGCGAAACCTCCAGGAAGCCGGCATCGCTTCCCTGGAGGATGTCCGTCGCTATCCAGGCCTCCTGGTGGGACATTCGGAAGAAATGGCCGCCAAGAACCGCCAACTCAAGGACTTTCTCTATCGGCATCTCTACCGCCACTGGCGAGTCCTGCGCATGGCGGCCAAGGCCCGCTGGTTTATCGAACAACTCTTCCATGCCTACGTTTCCAATCCCGAACTCCTCCCCCCGAGCACCCGGGCCCGCATCGGCGAGGAGGACCTTTACCGCGTCGTCTGCGACTATATTGCCGGAATGACCGACCGCTACGCCTTGGAAGAGTACAAAAAACTCTTCGACCCGTTCGAACGGGTATGAAAGGAGCCGTCCTTGCCTCGAGAATACACCCTGGATCGCTTCGTTCGGGAAATCCGCACGGCCCTGGTCGTCCAGGCGCAATTGCCGGAGGAAGAGATCGCCCTTCTCCCTCCCCCGCCGGAGGTGCCAGCCGACCTGGGCCTGCCCTGCTTTGCCCTGGCCCGTCGGCTACGTCGTCCTCCGGCCGCCATCGCTTCGGAACTGGCCGGCCGGCTCTCCTTCCCTTCGCCCAGCCTGGTGGGAGCGGTTGCCCCGCTGGGACCTTACCTGAACTTTACCCTGGAGGGACGCGAACTGGCCCGTCAGGTGCTCGGCGAGGTGCGGGAGTGGGGCGATTCCTACGGCGGCGACGATGTCGGGCAGGGCCAGAACGTCGTCCTGGACTATTCCTCCCCGAACGTCGCCCGGCGGATGCACGTGGGGCACCTTCGTTCCACCATCATCGGCCAGTCCCTCCGCAACATCTACGATTTCCTGGGCTATCACACCATTGGCGATAACCACCTGGGCGACTGGGGCACCCAGTTCGGCAAATTGATCTACGCCTATAAAGCCTGGGGGGATGAAAAGGCCATGGCCCGCGACCCCATCGGCCACCTGGTGGACCTCTATGCCCGCTTTCACAACGAGGCCGTGGCCGATCCATCTTTGGAGGAAGAGGGCCGGCGCTGGTTCGCCCGCCTGGAGCAGGGCGACCCCGAGGCCCGCCGCCTCTGGCAGCACTTTGTGGACCTTACTATCCAGGAGTTGGAAAAGACCTACCGTCGCCTGGGAGTGCGCTTTGATGTCTACCACGGGGAAAGTTTCTATGAAGATATGCTGGACGCGGTCATCGAGGAGGCCATCGCTAAGGGGGTGGCCCGGCGGGACCCGGAGAGCCCGGCCGTCGTCCTGGACCTGGCCGAAGACGGCCTTCCTTCCACGCTCCTGCGCAAAAGCGATGGGGCTACCCTGTACATCACCCGGGAACTGGCCACCGCCCTCTATCGCTGGCGCACCTATCGGCCAGTGCTGATCCTCTTTGTTATCGGCGAGGAGCAGACGCTCCATCTCCGCCAGACCTTCAAGGCGCTGGAGCGGATGGGTTATCCGGAACTGGCCGCCCGCTCTATACACGTCTCCTTCGGCACGGTGTTGAAGCCGGACGGCAGCCGTTTTTCCATGCGCCATGGCGAGGTGATCTTCCTGGACGAACTTCTGGACGAGGCCGAATCGCGGGCCCGGGCCGTCGTGGAGGAAAAGAACCCCAGCCTGGGCGATGAGGAAAAGCGGGAGATCGCCCGTCAGGTGGGCATCGGCGCGGTCATCTACAACGACCTGCACCAGGACCGCCGCCGGGACATTATCTTTGACTGGGAAACGATGCTGAGTTTCGAGGGAAACACCGCCCCTTACATCCAGTACACCCACACCCGTTGTCACAGCGTCCTGGAGAAAGGCGGGGGTGCCCCCGAGACGTATGATCCGGCTCTCCTCACCCAGCCCCAGGAGCAAGTCCTGATCCGGCATCTGGCCCGGTTTCCCCAGGTAGTGCGTAAGGCAGCGGCCGAATATGCCCCGCACGTCATTGCCGAGTGGTTGTACGAGACGGCCCGCGATTTCAGCCGCTTCTGGCGGGACCTGCCCATACTCCTGGCGCCGGCCGGTGTCCGCGAGGCCAGGTTGGGGCTGGTGGCAGCGGTGGCCCAGGGGATCCGCAACGGGTTGCGTCTGCTGGGAATTGAAGCACCCACGAGGATGTGAGCCGTCAGGGGACAGGGAGCCGGAAGGGCGAGGCTCCGGCCGAACCGTTATGCGAGGTGGGGCGATGAAAGTTATGGTCTTGAGCAAGGCGCTGGTGGTGGGGACGTATCGGCGGCAACTGGAGTGGATAGCCCGGGACCCGGGGGTGGAACTGGTGGCGGTGGTTCCACCTTCATGGCGGGAGCCGGGGGTGGGGGAGATTCCGCTGGAAGATTTTCCTGCCCCGAACTACCGCTTGCGCGTCTGTCCCATCGCCTTCAACGGCCGCTTTCATCTCTACTTCTGGCCCTCGTTGGGGCAGGTGTTACAAGAGGAGCGACCGGACATTTTGCATATTGATGAGGAATCGTTCAACCCGGCCACCTTCCAGGCCGTCTGGCTGGGACGGCGCAGGGGAACGCGTTCCCTGTTCTTCAACTGGGCCAACATCTACCGCCGATTGCCTCCGCCTTACTCCTGGTTGGAGCGGTACAACCTGTCCCATGCGTCCTACGCTGTGGCCGGAAACCACGATGCCGCTGACATCCTGCGCCGCAAGGGATACCGGGGGCCGTTGCGGGTGATCCCCCAGTTTGGGGTGGATGAAGAGGTGTTTGGCCCTCACCCCCGCTCCCCTATCCCCCCTCCCCAGGGTGGCAAGGGGGTGGGGATGAGGGTCGGCTATGCCGGCCGCTTCGTCCCCCAGAAAGGCCTTCTGGACCTCCTGGAGGCGGCCGCCGGCTTGCCGTGGGTGCATCTTCTTCTTGTCGGGGGTGGCGTAATGGAGCCGGAACTGCGCCGGCGTGCCGACCGGCCCGACCTGCGCGGGAGGGTCGAATTCGCCGGCCGGGTGTCTTCCTCTGCTCTTCCCGACCTCTACCGCCGGATGGACGTGCTTGTGCTGCCCTCACGCACCACCTCTACCTGGAAGGAGCAGTTCGGACGGGTGCTCATCGAGGCCATGGCCTGCGGCGTTCCGGTGGTCGGTTCCAGTTGCGGGGAGATTCCCCACGTGATCGGCGAAGCCGGCCTGGTCTACCCGGAGGGGAATGTGGCCGCCCTCCGTGCCGCTTTGGAACGCCTGCGCGACCCGGCACTCCGTGCCGAACTGGGCCGGCAGGGAAGGGGGCGCGTCCTGGCCCATTTTACCCAGAAGCAGGTGGCCCGAGACTACCTGAGGGTTTATCGGGAGATGCTGGAAGGCAGGTCCGGTTCACCACACTCCGGCTAATACCGATTGCCCTGGAATCTACCGGGGAATGGGGGAATCGGCGCTCCGCACCTGGCCCTTTTGCAACCACAACTGCCGTGGGGCGGTGACACGATCCGGAATACAACTTTCCTTCAGCAGTCCCTTGCCCTGTATGACTTTTACACCCGCCAGATCGAAACCTGCGACGCCGAGATTGAGCGCACGTACGCCGCTACCCGCCCGGACTGGCCCGATCCCACCCCCGACGATCAGGACCCTCTGCCGGCCAACAAACGCAGCTCCAACAGCAAGCATCTGCCCAAGAACTCTCCTGTTCAGGTGTGCCAGCACCTGTGTCGCATCACCGGCATCGACCTGACCGTCGTGGATGGCCTCAGCCTCGACCTGGCGCAGAAGATCATCGGCGAAATCGGCACCGATATGAGCAAGTTCCCGACGGAAAAACAGTTCTGCTCCTGGCTCAGGTTAGCCCCCAACAACCAGATCACCGGTGGCAAGATTATCCGCTCCTCTACAGGCAAGAGCCATAACCGCGCCCGCCAGGCCTTCCTTTAGGCCGCGGCTTCGGTGGCCCGCAGCCACTGCGCCTCGGGCGCCTTCTATCGCCGCCTAAAGGCCCGCGTCGGCCGGCCCAGGTCGCCACACCGCCCACAAGATCGCGCGGGTGGTATACCATCTGTTAAAGTACAAGGTGGAGTATCAGCAACTGAGCGCCCAAGAATATGAGCAGCAGTTCCGTGAGTGGGAGATCCGCCACCTGCAACGCAAGGCTGCACGGCTTGGGTTTACCCTCACCC
>JASFBA010000101.1:0-40645 GCA_036172265.1 Chloroflexia bacterium | reverse complement strand
TAGCCGAAACTCAGCGTCTGCGGGCCATATAGGTTCCGCGCCTTCCAGTCCTGGATCTCCTTCACGTTCCCCACCAGGTCGTAGTCGGTGTAGCGCAAGTCCTGCAGCGAGGTCGCATCGCTCGGCGTGCCGGCCGCGATCCGCGAGAGCCGGCCCCGCCCTTCGCCCCCGGCCCCGCCCCAGGCGTAGTAGGAATAGTCCACCTGCAATACCGGGGATGGAGGATTCCCGGTTGCCCCCAACTTCAAAAGGTCCACCGCCCCCCAGGCCGTATAGGTCGTGCTCCCTACATAAGTAAAAGCCCCCACCGCTGAGTTCAACGCCCCGTGCGGCAGGTACCCCTACGTCTCCAGGAATAGGAATACTCGATGGTGTTCCCGTGGATATCGGTCACCCTCGTCAAATACCGGCGGTACGTCTCGATGTAGTTCCCACAGCCCTCGGGATGGGCCGTATCGCTTCGGTCGTAGGCCCACCAGGCCCGGTTCCCAAAGTCGCCCGGGGTGATGGAGCCGAACTGGTAGAGCGTCCCGTCCTTCGTCTTCACATACCAGACCGTATCCTGCAACTGCACCCCGTCATCATAGTGCGTCCCTGCCCCGTTCTTCTGCCACACCCGCCAGAACTGTTCGTCGGCCACATGGTAGGGCGGGTTCGGTAACCCGTTCTCGCTATCGCTATGCTTCAGCAGGTCCGAGGAAACGCCGTTCAGGACGATGGTATAGGTATTGCGGTTACGGCTTCCCGTGGCCGGGTTCTTCACCACCGCGATGTAATCCAGCCCCAGGCTCCCCCCCGCCCCACCCAGACGGCCTGCTGCTTGTTGCGGATGCCCCCCTTCCCGTCATAAGCGGCGCTGCTGTAGGAGAGGGTGAGGTTTGGCGCAAGTCCCCCCGGCCCCTTCGGAACGGCGATGGGGTAGGAGAAAGAGGCCGCCCCGGTGTAGAGGCTCGCCTGAAAGCCCTGCAGCGAGGGAAGGAAGGCCTCCGAAGGGGAACTTCCGTCCGAAAGGAAAAAGATGCTGAATGCTCCACCGCCGCCGTGACGGTGTGACTTCATCGGATGCTCCTTTCTATTCCTTACAACCGATTTTGCCGTTCTGTTTAGGATATATTTTGTCCCGCAACCGGCGGCCTGTCAAATTGGGGAAGATTTTGCGGTGTTTCACATACCCCTGAGGGTGCATGGGCCGGCCCCGCTAGGAACGACCAGGGGTGAACGCTCAACGGTCCACCAGGGCATAGGGCGCAGGGGTAGAACGTTCAACGCTCAACGTTCAACGCTAATGATTCCCCCGCCCAGTACCTCCTCTCCCCGATAGAAGACGACGGCCTGGCCGGGGGTGATAGCCCGCTGGGGGGTGTCGAACTCCACCCGGACACGGCCTTCGCCCAGAGGGAAAAGCCAGGCCGGGGCCTCTGAAGTGCGGTACCGAACCTTGGCCTCCACCCGTAGCGGCTCCTCCGGCCACTTCCCGGAGACAAAGGAGACATCCCCGGCCTCCAGGACCGGGCTCAAAAGCGCCTCCTCCAGACCTACGACGAGGGTGTTTTCCTCCGGCTTCAAAGCGACGACGAAAAGGGGATACGGCTGCCCGGAAAGGTCCAGCCCCTTGCGCTGGCCGACGGTGTAACAGGCCAGACCGCGGTGGGTACCCAACACCCGGCCGGAAAGGTCCAGGATGGGGCCCGGTCGGGCCGGGAGGCGGGAGAATAGGAAGCGCCGGTAGTCGCCGTCGGGAATGAAGCAGATCTCCTGGCTCTCCGGCCGGCCGGCCGTGGACAGCCCCCGCCGCGCCGCCTCCCGACGAACCTCTGCCTTGGTCATTTCGCCCAAAGGGAAAAGGAGATGGGGCAGTTCTTCTTGGCCCAGCATATAGAGCACGTAGGACTGATCTTTACGCCGATCGCGCCCCCGATAGAGATGGTACCCCTCTTCGCCTCGTCGAATGCGAGCATAGTGGCCGGTGGCCAGGTACGAAAAACCCAGCCGGCGGGCCCGTTCCAGGAGGAGACGGAACTTGATCCAGCGGTTGCAGGCCAGGCAGGGGTTGGGGGTCCGACCACGACTGTACTCCCGGATAAACTCCTCCACCACCAGGCGCTGAAACTGCTCCCGGAAGTTGAAAACATAGTGGGGAATGCCCAGTTGCTGGCAGACCCGCCGCGCCCCCTCCACCCCCTCCAGGGAGCAGCAAGATGTGGACACCGGCCGAAATCCTTCCCCCTCGGCCCAGAGATGAAGCGTCACGCCCGTCACCCGGTAGCCCTGCTCCACCAGCAGGGCCGCCGCTAGTGAGGAGTCCACTCCTCCACTCATAGCGACGAGGACGGAGGCATCCCGGGCGATCTCCATCGGAATTCATCCACCCCTCGGGCCGGCCTGCTGTACCTCGGCGATCACCTGCCGGTATACGTCCACCGTTTGGGCAGCCACCTGTTCCCAGGTGAAGTAGCGCTGTACTCGCGTGCGACCCTTGGCTCCCATCTCGCGAGCCCGGCTACGGTCTTCCAACACAACCTTGATGCCCCAGGCGATGTCGCCGGGGTCATTGCCGTTGATGTGAATGCCGTTCTGGTCGCTTCCCGAAGGCACCACTTGCTCGCGGAAGCCCACCACACCGTTGGCTCCCACCACCACCGGACGGGCCATGGCCATCGCCTCTAGGGAAACGATGCCGAAGGGTTCATAGACCGACGGGAAAATGCACAGGTCGGCGGCGGCGTAATGGACGATGCGCTCCCACTCCGAGACAAAGGCATAATGGGTGATAACCCGCCCGGTGAGCCCCAGGCGATGGATCAGTTCCTCGACGTCGTGCTGCTCCTCCCCCTTGCCCAGGATGACCAGTTTGGCGTTGGGGTAGGTCTCCAGGACGGCCGGCATGGCCTGAATCAGGTTGCGTACCCCCTTGACCCAGGTGAGCCGGCCGATGAAAAGCAGCATGGTATCCTCGGGGCCAAGGCCGTAACGGGAGCGCAATTCTTGAACTTCCTCTTTGGACACGCGGGTGGGGTCGTAGACCTCCGGGTCCACCCCGTTCCAGACGACGCTAATTTTAGCCGGAGGCCAACCGTGGCGGTTGAGGTCGTCCTTCATGGCGTGGCTCACGGTGAGGATGCGGTGGGCCTGAAAAGCCATCTCTCGTTCCAGCCGGCCGACGAAGGGGGAACCGGCCTCGCCCCGCCGGCCCCACTCGGTCGAGTGGACGTGAAAGACCACCGGCAGATCGGTCTCGTTACGCACCACCAGGCCGGCGATGGCACTGAGCCAGTCGTGAACGGCGACGATGTCAAAGTGAGCCCCTTCCTCTTGCATAACTTGGTTGATGAACTTGGAAGCGGAAAGGATGTTGTAGATAAAGATGTCGTTGAAGAAGGAGCCCCACTGCCGCAGTTCCTCGTTGACCAAGAGAGGAAAGACGTTGGTGGCATCCACGCCGATGGGACGATGCACTTCCACCCCGCCGACGACCTCCCGCGTCTTCAGGACGCCTCCCTGGTTCATGGTGAAGACGACGACATCGTGCCCCTGCCGCACCAGGGTGCGGGTGATGTAGGTGGCATAGGTGCCCAACCCCCCCACGATGGTGGGCGGATACTCGTAGACGAAAAAGGCGATGCGCATCTTGTCCTCCTTTAGGCCGTATCCGGCGGTTACCCGGCTTTATTTTAGCATATATTCAGGGCGAAGGACAAGAGCGGCGTTCTCGCTAACTAGGGGTAGGACAATAGTTGTTTATGGTCAAATTGCCGACCTCAACGGCCCTGTCCAGGGGCAAAGAGGCCCGCGCAGCAGACCGGCCGAACAGGACCCCGCTCCACCGCAATTGCTTCGAACGTGGGGGATACCTGGCCCTGGGGTCTGCTCACCTCAATGGATCTCCCCCCATCGAACCCGCTTCCAGAATATAGACGGTCGTGCCGGCCTCTTGAGGAAGGAGGATGATCTGATAGCAGGAGACGGCGCTAAGTACGGAAATGCAGGAATCGGCTGTCCAGGCGGGGCCGTAGCGGTGGCTGCGCTTCCACTCGAAAACGATCTTCGTATGCCCCCACCAGTCTAGGTTTTCGTAATAAGCCTTGACCTTCTCCGGCGAATCCGCCGTTCGGTACCACCACTCGTAACAGTACACGGCCGGCGCCGGCATCGAGCAAATTTCCCCTGCCCGGTAGTCAAATTCTTGGGCGCCGGGATAACGCGGCGGCCTCATCCACCCCTGGCCGATGAAACTCTGCGGCCCACCCAAAAGAAGGGAAACAACCAGGCAGAACACCAGCACCGCCACCAAGAAGGGAGAAAGCCAAGCCAGCGTGTTACGCCACCTCCGGAAACGCCTCGTCGCCTCGTCGGGCATCTTCCGAGCCAGGTACTTTTGCGCCGCTTCTTCACGCTTCTTCTGCTCCTCTCGCCAACTCTGAGGTTGCATTTTCACCCCTACTGAACATCGGCCAAACCACCTTATGTTGCCCCTGATCGGCGTTCATACTTCACCGAGACGCCATTTGGTCAGGAATTGGACACCGGCGGAATCACTTATGTTACCATTGATAAGCATTCGTGCTTCCACCAAGAGGCCATTTTGTCGACGCTTCCCCTACCAGGAAGCCGTGAGACAGGATACCGATGATATTTTCGCCCCACCGGGCGAAACTTGCCAGAGTCCGGTCAGGAAATTCCCCACCGAAAGTCCCAGCGGCACTAGTGATGCTTCTCCCCACCGGGCAGGTCTCTACAACTGCTCCGGGTAGCCTGTGACCGCCCGAATCTCCTCGTACAGCGGCCGCAGGTGGCAGTACATCCGGCGGTAGACCCGGCGGTAAAGGCCCTCGTACAGGCGGTGGGCTTCCGGATCGGGCCGAAAGACCTGACCGACCCGGGCCATTGCTTCCACCGCCGAGTCGAAATCGGGGTGCAGGCCTAACCCGACCGCGGCGTCTATGGCCGCACCCAACCCTGCCGTCTCATAGATATGGGGGCGGGCGGCAGGCAGGCCGAAGACATCGGCGGTTATTTGCATGGCCGCGTCGCTCTGGGAACCTCCGCCGGAGACACGCAGTTCTCGGATGGGAATGCCGCTGCGGCGCTCGATGCGCTCCATCCCCTCGCGCAGGGCATAGGCCACGCCCTCCAGAATGGCCCGATAGAGATGGCATCGGGTGTGCACATCGCCGAAACCGATGATCGCTCCCTTGGCCTCCGGCCCCGGCACTTTCAGCCCCGGCGACCAGTACGGTTGGAGGACCAACCCCATCGAACCGGGCGGCACCTTCTTGACCAGACCATCGAAAAGCGCCTCCGGCTCACAGCCCCGTTCCTCGGCCAGACGGCACTCGGGGTAGCCGAACTCCTGCTTGAACCAGGAAACCATCCAGTAGCCGCGAAAGACCTGCACCTCCAGGCTATAGGCTCCGGGCACGGCTGCCGGATAGGGAGGAATGAGCGGAATCACCTCGATGTAACGCGGGTGGGTCACGTTGATCGTCGCCGTCGTGCCATAGGAGAGACACCCGATTTGCGGAGAAAGGCAGCCGGACCCAATGACTTCGCAGGCCTTGTCGGCAGCAGCGGCGATGAGGGGAAGACCGGCCGGGATGCCGGTTTCCTCGGCGGCCTGAGGGGTGATCTCGCCCAAGAGGCTGGCCGGCGGCACAAGTTCGGGCAAGCGAGCCGGGTCCAGCGGAACAGCCCGCCACTTCCAATCCCAACGTGGTGCCCAGCCCAGTCTCTTGTAATCAAAGGGGATGTACCCCACCTGGCAGCCCACCGAGTCCACAAAACGACCGGTTAGCCGGTAGGTCAGGTAGCCGGAGAGCAGGAGGTATTTGTGGGTGTGCTCCCAAATTTCGGGCTGGTGGGTACGAATCCAGTTGGCCTCGGCCTCGGCCTGGAGGTAGGCCACCGTCCCGCTCACGCCGGCCAGCCGGAAGGCCAGCCCCCACCAGCCCCCCACCGGTTTCAGCCCGTAGGTGCGGCGTTGGTCCAGCCAAAGGATGGCCGGGCGGAGCGGCCGGCCTCTTTCATCCACGTTAACCACGGTGGCCCGCTGGCAGGTCAAGGCGATACCGGCCAGCCGGTCACGGGCATCGTTCTCCTGCCACAACTGCCGGCAGGCCCGGGCCAGGCAGTCCCAGTAGTACTCCGGGTGCTGTTCGGCCCAGCCCGGTTGAGGAGAAAAGTACGGCTCCAACGGCACTCGTGCCTTGGCCAGGGGGTTTCCCTGGAGGTCGAAGAGAAGCGCTCGCACGCTCTGGGTGCCGCTGTCGAGAGCCAGGATGAGGTCGCGCTTCACGGAATTCTCCTTTCTGCCGGGTTTGGCTCAATGTTCCTGCTTCTGGGAGCCCTGGATCCGAGGAGAACGGAGACGTTCCCAAAGGCGCGCCATCGTCCGCCGGTTCAGACGCTTCAGGGCTCGGGAAAGGCCGGAACGGAGGGGGAGCGAATCCGTGCGGCCCAGGTTCGAAGGGAAGGCCGGCGGGGAGGAGGCGGCGACGGAGGAACTGGCCGGGGCTTTTCCCAACCGATCCGGAACGCCTGGCTCCGCCAGTCCGGAATGGCCGATCGTGCTGGAAGGCTGTAGCAGGTCTGCCAGAGGGCACGGTAGGCCGCCTCTTCCTCCTCCCAGCGAGCATCGCTCCATCCCAGTTCTTCCTGGCAAATGGCGCGTATTCGAGGAAAGATCGCTGCCCCGCCCTGCGGAAGGAGCAACCCCACCCGCACGCGACGCAGCAGGAGGTCGTCCAGGTGCACCACCCCCTCAGCCTGGGCGGCCCAGCGTACCTCTGCCCAGAGGAAGGAGGTGCCGGGAATCGGCTCCAATTCCCCTTCCCCGGCCGCCTCCAGGAGAGCCGGAGCCTCGGCCCCATACCGGCCCAGGAGGCGCCGGCAGGCCTGGACACCTAGGCCAGGCGCTTCAAGGATTTCCCCTACCGGATTCAACACCGGAGCCTGCTCGTCGAAAGGGGGCAGGGTGGGGAACCGGCTACGTATGGCCCGGAGGGCATCACGGGCGATGAGGCGGAAGGTGGTGAGTTTTCCTCCGGTCACAGTGAGGAGGCCGTCTTCCTCCCAGACAACGTGGTCGCGGGACTCGCGGGAGGGTTCGCTCCGCCAGGTGCCGATGACGGGACGAACGCCGGAAAAGGTGGAGAGGACGTCCTCCAAAGAGAGGTTCAGACGAGGACACTGGGCTTCCAGGCCGGCCATCAGGTAAGCCGCTTCCTCCGGGCTGATGGCCGGCTCCTCGTCCAACGGGCGGTCGTGGTCCAGGTCGGTAGTTCCCACCAGGGCAATGCCCTCCCAGGGGAAGATAAAGACCGGACGATGGTCGAGAGGGTGAAGGAAAGTAATGGCCTGGGCGGCCGGCAGCCTCCAGCCGGGGAAGATGAGGTGGCTGCCGCGTAAGGGGCGGATGCGGGCCGGCCGGCCGAGTTCGCCCCGAAGCCGGTCGGCCCAGGCGCCGGTGGCGTTGACAACCACCCGCGCCCTCACCTCGGAGACCCGCCCGCTCAGGGTGTCGCGTAGCCGTACTCCCACCACCTGGCCGGCGGAAGACGTCCCCTCCTCACCCCAAAGGAGCGATTCCGCCCGGGCATAGTTCAGGGCCACGCCGCCGGCGGCCACCGCCTCGTGCAGGACGCGCAAGACCAGCCGGGCATCGTCGGTCTGGGCATCGCCGTAACGGTAGCCCCCCTGTAGCCCCTCGGCAGAAAGGTGGGGAGACAGAAGCCGAAAGTCCTCGGCGCTGTAATAGCGGTGGCTCCACTGCAATGCCAGAAGATCATAAATAGACAGGCCGGCACGGTAGGCCCAGCGGCCGGGGCGGTCGCCCTGATAGGTGGCGATCAAAAAGCCCATCGGTTCGATCAGGCCGGCTCCCTCGGCCAAAAGGCGCTGCCGTTCGCGTACCGAGGCCCAGGTCAGCCGGACATGCCCATCCTTGAGGTAGCGCAAGCCCCCGTGCACCATCTTGGAGGAGCGGCTGGACGTTCCCCAGGCAAAGTCACGCTGTTCCACCAGGAGGGCACGCAATCCCAGCCGGACCGCCTCACGAAAGATCCCGGCTCCGGTAATGCCCCCGCCGATCACCAGGATGTCCCAGGGGTTGGATAGGCTGGACCAGATGGTTTCGCGCCGGTCGGAGGTCCACATAGGCAACCTCACATGTATTGCGTATTACGTATTACGTATTACGTATTCAAGGCAGAGGGGGATGATCGAGCAAATCTCTAGGCATCGCTTCATACTCTGCTTCTTCCTCTCTGACTCCATAACCTCGTCTGGCCGGAACAATAGCCAACAACTGGCGAATCACATGGGTCAGGAGGTCAAGGCGATGGCGAATCACCGGTTCGGGGAGGATGTGTCGAGCGTGGTAATACCAGCCTCGCGCCTCGCGGGCCGAGCCAAGGGCGTATTCGTAGAAGCGGGCCTGATCACGGGCAGAGGCTCGGCTGTAACCTTCGGCCAAGTTCGCCCCGATAGAACCGACGGCCCGATAAAGTTGATTGGAAAGATCGATCATCCTCTGGTCCTTCATCAAAACAGAGATATCCCACCAGGCCAAATCTCCGGCAAAAACGGCCAAGCGATAGACCTTCATATTCCAGAGGGCATCGCCGGTTATTTCGCTGGGCACAGAGGAAAGCCATTCTTCGTATTCCATTCTTCTTCCCCACGCACTACGCACTACGCAATACGCAATACGCAATACGCAATACGCAATAACATATAGCACGCCTCTATATCATCTTACCTGGGTTCATCACCCCCATCGGATCCAACACCCGACACACCTCCCGCAGCAGCCTCATTCCCAACTCCCCCTTCTCAGCCGCCAGGTAAAGCCGGTGGTCCAGTCCGACGCCGTGCTGGTGGCTGATCGTCCCGCCGTAGGCCACGATGGCTTGACTGGCCGCTTTCTTCATTTCCTGCCAGCGGTGAAGGGTTTCCTCTGGGTCGGAGGCCAGACGAAAGATATAGGTGGTGTAGATGCTGGAACCGGAGGGATACAGGTGAGAAAGGTGGCTGAAAACGTGTACCTTCTCCTCGTATTTTTCCATCGCCCGGCACAGCGCCTCCTCGATGGCCCGGAGCAAGGTGGGGAGGGTCGTCCAATCGCAGGCGGTTTCCAGGGTGTCCACGGCATAGCCCACTTCCCAGAGGGTATTGCGCAGGTAAGGGGTGCGGAAGCGGCCTCTATGCCACTGCCGGCCGAAGATACGCCCCACGCAGACCCCCCCATGACGACGGACGATCCCCAGCGCTTCGCGGCGGGCCGTTCGTACCAGGGCTTCTCCGCCGCTCAGGCCGAGGATGAGCATACATTTGCTTGCCCCTACCCCTCGAAGGGCCAGCAAGCGCTCCAGGGCGGCGATGAGGCGCTCATGGCCGGCCAGCACCAGCGTAGTCTCCGTCTCGGCCGCGGTGCTGAGACGCAGCATCGAGGGGGGCAATCGGGCCTGTACGATTTGCCGGACGGCTTCCTGCCCCTGTTCGAAGGAGGGGAAGAAGACGGCGGGAAATTCCTCACACTCCGGGAGAGGCGTTACCCGCACCGTGGCCTCGGTGAGGATACCCAGCCGGCCCTCCGAGCCCAGGACGACTTCGCGCAGGTCCGGGCCGGCCGCCGAAGCCGGGAAGGGTGGAAGGACCAAGGTGCCGGCCGGTGCCTCCAGCCTTCCTCCGGCAAAAAGGCGCTCAATGCGCCCGTAGAAAAGCGACTGCTGCCCGCTGGAACGGGTGGCTATCCAGCCGCCCAAGGTGGAATATTCGAACGACTGCGGGAAATGGCCCAGGGTATAGCCCCGCGCCCGCAGGGCCGCCTCCAGGTCCGGCCCGCAGATTCCCGCCTCGAAGGTCGCCAGGTGGCTGCGTTCGTCGAAATGGAGCAAACGGTTCATCCGCCCCATATCCACCGTTACCGTCGGGATCTCCGGCAGCGGGTTGATGTGTCCCACCACGCTGGTCCCTCCGCCATAGGGAATGACGCACGCCCCCACCTCGGCGGCATAGCGCAGCACCTCACGCACCTCGGCCGCCGTCTCCGGGCAGGCCACCCCGTCGGGGAAAGCCTCCAGCCGCCCGCTGCGCAAGGCCACCCAGTCGGGCAGGCTCTGGCCGCGGGCGTGGCGGAGGCGCTGGAGGACATCGGTGGAGACAAGCGGATGAGGAGGCAACCGGGAAGGTGGAACGGAGGCAAGCACGCTGTCCAGTTCTACATCGGGGGACGGTGAGCCCGGCCCCAGACGTTCAACCAGAAAGCGGACGGCCCCATTGGGGAGCGGGTAAGTTACCGTATCGTCGCCCCAGCCGTTCCAGCGTCGCATAGCCTGTCCGATGCTCCTTATTCCAGTTGAAAGTTCCAGGTTCGAAGGTTCCGATGCCAGGTGATTTTCTGCTGATTCGGCCGGGACACTCGGTACGAGCCTGCAAAACTGTGTACTTATTCCCCCACCTCATCGAGGCAGGTGGGGCGGGCCTGGATCGTGCGGGTCAGGAAGACGTCCAGCCCTCCCGAACGGAGGCGTTCGTAGAGTTCCCGTGCCGGGGCTTGCCGGGCATAGATGGCGTAGAGGGCCGGCCCGGCCCCGCAGAGACGGACGTGATCGGCGCCGGCCTCTACCACCTGCTGGCGGATGGCATCCACCAGTTCAAAGCGGCGGAAGGCCACCCATTCGAAAGCGTTGAAGATCAGGCCAGGTTCCAACGGCCGGCCGGCCTGGAGGGACCGGACCATATGGCGGGTGACGGAACCGGAGGTGTACTCTCGGGGAGTCAGGCTGGCGTACATCAGGGAGGTCTTCTCCGGAATCTCCAGCGGCGGAAGGATCAGGACGAGCCAGTGCTCCGGCAACGGTGGCAGCGGGGTGAGGACTTCCCCGCGCCCTTCGGCCAGGGCCGTGCCGCCGAGGAGGAAAAAGGGCACGTCGCTCCCCAAGGCCGAAGCCAGGTTGTTCAGGTTGGCCTCGGTCATATGCAGTCCCCACATCCGGCTGAGGGCCACCAAAGTAGTTGCGGCATCGCTGCTGCCTCCACCCAAACCGGCCCCGATCGGAATCCTCTTCTCCAGGTGGATGGCCGCCCCATCCTTCCGGCCGGTGGCCCGCTGGAGCAGGCGCGCCGCCCGCAGGATCAGGTTATCCTCGCCAACCAGGCCGGGGACGTTACAGGTGAAAGAAAGGCCCTCGGCCGGTTCAAAGGAGAGGATGTCGGAGAGGTCTATGGTCTGCAGGATGGTGAGCACGTCATGGTAGCCGTCCCTCCGGCGGCCCAATACTTCCAGACACAGGTTGATTTTGGCATATGTTTGCCATCGGGTCATCTTTTTTCCTCTAAGGCGGCCCGCAACTCCTCCACAATGCGCCGGGTATATAGCCAGACCGAACCCAATTTGCCTTCCACCACCATTTTATCAAAAACCAGGAGGAGGGCAGTCGTGGGAGTGACGGTAAAAGCGTAGAGGTCGTAGCGAGAGCCCGAAAAGAGGCTGAGGCCCAGGAACTTTTCGTCCTTCAGGAGACGAGCCAGTTGGCCGGCCCCGGCCAGGCCGGAGGCCATCTGAGTGGCCAGGGTTGAAATGGGGATGTCCCCGGCCGAACCTTCGGCCAGGAGCGTCTCGCCCGCAACGCTGACCAGGAGGGCCATTTGTGGCCCAATAGAGACCACCAGGTCCCGCAGCGCCCGGCGCACGGCCTCCTGCTGGGCCGGGGTCAGGGCTACCCTGGGGACAGGAGGGGCCGACGGAGGCGGAGCAGCCGGTTTGCGGGGTGGTGGGGCTGCCGGCGGTGCCGGAACCGGGGTCTCTTTGGGCGGAGGTGGCTTGGGCCG
This sequence comes from Chloroflexia bacterium, assembly GCA_036172265.1. Taxonomy (GTDB): domain Bacteria; phylum Chloroflexota; class Chloroflexia; order DTKN01; family DTKN01; genus JASFBA01. The sequence goes on along the minus strand of JASFBA010000101.1, from coordinate 28,816 downwards.
GGGAACGGGCAAGCCCAGGGCCTGGCCGATCACAGCGGCTACCTCTTGGACGGAGACTTCCGGCAGAAGGGCGAAGAGGCGAAGGGCTTCGGCCTGCGATTGCAGGGCCGGCGTGATTTTAGCCCCTACCAGGACAACTTTGGTCGCCGGAGACAGGGCCTGGACCACCTCGGCAAACTCCATCCCGGCCATTTCGGGCAACTGGGCCGGAGCCAGGACCAGGTCATAGGGCGAACCCCGGATCTCCCAGAGGGCCTCGTTGCCGGAAGCGGCCAGGACAAAGTCCAGGCTGTCTCCCCACAGTTCGATCTGGGCCTGGAGGGCCGGGGCATAGCCCTCTCGACCAGCCACGATCAACACCCGCCTGGCCATGCTTTCCTCCTCACAGATCCGCCCGAGGCAGGGTAAAGTAGAAGGTACTGCCCTGCCCAACCTCGCTTTTGACCCAAATCGAACCGCCGTGAAGCGCGACAAGTTCGCGGGCGATGGCCAATCCCAGTCCCATACCCCCATGTTCACGTCGGAGGGAATCGCCCACCTGGTAGAACGGTTCGAAAATGCGTTCCCATTCTTCCCGCGGGATGCCGCAGCCTGTATCTTCTACAGCCACCGCCACCCGGTCTTCCTGTGCTTCCGCCCTTACACAAATTCGTCCGCCGGGTGGAGTAAAAGCGACGGCGTTGTTCAGAAGATTGCTCAGGATCACACCGATTTTCTCCCCATCGCCTTGTACCGGAGGAAGGTCGGCGGGGAGATCGCAGACAAGTTTCTGCCCTTTCTGGAGCGTCAATTGGCGGAAACGATCGAGGATGCCCGGCACGAGGTCCTGCAGGCGGAGCGGGACGGCCACAAGGCCCACCCCGCGGGCTTCCAGGTAACGCAGGTTGGTCATATCGTCCACCAGGCGCACCAACTGATTGGCACTCTCTAAAACCGCCTCCAGGTAGTTCTGCGCCGGCCCCCGGAGTTCATCCTTCAGCATCATCGTGTAGCCAAGGATAATGGAAAGCGGAGTGCGCAATTCATGGGCAGCAATGTTGAGGAATTCGCTCTTCAGCCGATCTACTTCCCGCAGTCGGCGGTACGATTCCTGAATTTCGGTGAAAAGACGCACCTTTTCCAGAGCGACGGCCAACTGGCTGCACAGGAGGCCGGCCACCTCCAGATCGCTGGGACGAAAAGGGGTTCCCCCGCTTTTCTCGCTCAAGTTGAGCACTCCCAGGATGCGTTCGCTCCCTCGAATCGGCACGGAGAGGAAAGAGGGGTTCCGGTAATGCTCCTGACGGGGAAGGGCAAGCCCGGCCAGGCGAGGATCGGTACGCACATCCTCCACCAGGAGCGCTTCCTCGCTCTGAAAGACGAGGCCGGCTACCCCTTCGTCCAACCTAACCGCATAGCCTGACGTCACCTCCGGCGGCAGGCCCACCGCCTTCGCCACATAAAGTACCTCCTGCCCTGGCTCATGGAGCATCACCGAACCCCGCCAAGCCCCGGTCTCCTCCATCGCTGCACGCAGGGCCACATGGATCAGGAGGTCCTCCTCCAGCGAGGAGGCCATCTCCTCACTTACCCGCACCAGGCGCATCAGGGCTCGCGAGCGGGCCTGTTCCCGGCTCAGGTCGCGCTTGCCCAGCGCCTTGACTATGGCCAAGCGCAGGTCGTCCAGCCGGAACGGCTTCTGGAGGAAATCGGATGCGCCCTGGCGGACAGCCTCGATAGCCGCTTCCACCGAGGCGTAGCCGGTCATTACCACGATGGCGATGTCGGGGGAGAACTCCCGCACCCGGCGCATCACCTCCAAACCGTCGAGTTCGGGCATGCGGATGTCCAGGAGCAGGAGGTCGAACGGTTCCTGACGAAGCATCTCCAGGGCCTGTCGGGGAACGGTGGTTGTGGCCACGCTATAGCCGTACTTCTGCAAGGTACGCAGGCAGAGTTCGCAGATGGCCACCTCGTCGTCCAGGACCAGGATACGGGCCGTTTCGTTCGGAAGAGACCGGCTTTCGGTAACCATTGCTCGGAAACCTCCGCCTATCCGTTCCTTGTTCGCTTCTCCTGCAGAAACAATCGCCGACGGTGGAGGAGGGAAGGGTTGTCCCCGGCTTCTTTCCCCAGGCCCAGAGCCTCCAAAAGGAGGAATGGCCGGCCTGCCGCCTTCAGACGAAGGCGCAGTACCCCCCGATCCGCATTCCAGGAGACGATTTCGATCTCCTCCACCGTCTTTCGCAGGTCCAGAACTCGTGGCCGTCCCTTTCGCCCGGACTTGGCGACTTTTATCGGAACGGCCTCAGCCTCTAGGAAACGGCACACCCGTTCTTGAACCTCCTCGTAAGGAGGGGGCTGCGGTATCTCAACCTCGACCTCGCTCCCCCGTATCTGGGCGGCCAGCGGGGGTACGCCGGCAGGCGCCTCCAGGACGCACCGCAGGGAGAGGCCAGCCGGCAACTGGGAGGTCAGCCGCTCCCGGATCCCCTCCGTCGAGACCGGCGAAAGGAACTCGACTTCCAACCACTCGGCTTCTGCCGTCATGCCGACGGCCAGGGGCAGGGCCAGAGAAAGACGGGGATGGGGGTGATAACCCTGCGAATAGCGCAGGGGCAGGCCCGCCCGCCGCAAAGCCCGTTCCCACAACCGCATCATATCCAGATGCGAAAGAAAACGCAGAGGTTTTTCTCGGGAGAAAACGATGTATACCCGCATCTTCAACCTATCTTTCTCCTCAGCGAAACTGTGGTATAATAGATGTGGCCCTGGGCAAGAAGATTCTCCATCCTAGTGTCTTGGGCCGGGAAAAGAAATGGCCCGATTCGATGAAGCGGAAAATTCTCTGATTTCCTACCTCGACCGCATCGGGGCGATGATGCTCGCCAAGGTACCGCTGTCCGAGGTCTTTCAGGCTATCGCCGAGGCGGCCGAAAAGTGCTGTGCTACCCACGGCAGCCTTCTGGCCTACCTTCCCCCATCCCAACCTCCGGAATACTACGGCTCCGCCGAACTTCTGCCCCTGGGCCCTGTCCTTTTGCCCCGCCTGGAAGAGTTTTCCCCGCCGGCCGAAGAGACGAATCCTAGCGCCCCGCCCATCTTTCGGATCGATTCCCCTTTCCCGAAATCCGGACCGGCCGTCGCCCTGACGACCCTGGTCTACGAGGGGCAAATCCTGGGCCTGAAGCCCGGCCTTCGGGCCGCCCTGACCGTGTTTTACAACCAGATGCCGACCCCAGAACCCCTTCAGCCGCTCCGGCTGCTTCATCACCATCTTCGCTTCGCCATCGAAAACCGACTGCTGAACCAAATCGTCTCCGAAAGTTACACCAATACGATCCGCGCTCTGGCTTCGGCCATCGATGCCCGCGACCCCACCACTCACCGGCACTCCCAGGCCGTCACCGAACTGTCCGTAGCCCTGGCTGAGGCGCTGGGTTTGAGCGAAGAGGAGGTGAACACCATCCGCTACGCGGCCATCCTGCACGACATCGGCAAGATCGGCATCGGTGAAGCCATCCTCTTCAAACCCGGCCCGCTCACGCCCCAGGAGCGAGCCATCGTGGAAGCCCATCCTCTGGTGGGAGCCTCCATCCTGGCCGGTATCCCGTACCTGGAACCCCTGATCCCTCTGATTCTCCGCCATCACGAACGCTACGACGGGACTGGCTATCCTGACGGCCTGCGCTACGGCGACCCCCATTTCCCGCTGGGAGCCCAGATTCTTGCCATTGCCGACGCCTTCGATGCTATAACGACCGAACGGCCCTATCATCGGGGCCTGAGCATTGACGAAGCCTGTTCCTTTCTGCTCCAGCAGGCCGGCAAGGCCTTTCATCCGGAACTGGTTCGCATCTTTGTCCGGATGATCCGTGCTCTGCGGCCCTCCCGTTCGGCCGATGACCGGTAGGGGCCGTGCCCCTACCGAGCGGCTCTCCTGGCTTTTCTCGGCCCCAACACTTCCAGGTTCTCCAGCGGCACAGCCACCATCGAACCCGTTTCCAGGCGTACCTCCGCCACTCGATAGCGCGCCCCACAGGCCATCGTCCGAAGGCCCCGGGGGAAGGCCACTACCGTGCCGATCTGCCCCAGGAAATCCTCGCCCAACAGCCGGACCTCCATACCTGCGATCAGGTGTTCCGCCTCCTCCTCCGGAGGAATCTCGGCCGGATCGGCCCGGGGAAGGGGCACCACGACCTGTGGCCGGTACAGTCCTGCCCCATGGAGGCATGTCCGGCCCTCGATCAACGCCTCTTGGCCGTCGTAAGAGGCCAGAAGTTCAAAGGCCCGCGAGGACATCGGCCAACGCCCCAATCCCTCGGTCACCACCAGAGTCAGGGGGAAATCGCGTCCCTTGATGCCGGGAGGAAAAGACCAGCCGTCCTGCTCCCAGGCGGCTTCGCTGCGATAGCCCAGGAAGGTCTCGAGTTCCTCGACCGGGATGCTGCCCACCACCAGTCCTCGCACCCGGTAGGATATGGCCCGCTCCAGCGCTGCCGCGCTAACCGGCCCACCTCCCAGGAGGATCGATAAGGCTGAACGCTCGTCGATCATCTCAGGCAGTAGTTCATCGCCGGCCGAGGTCACCGCCACACGCAGGACGCCGTGCCGCTCCACACCCAGGCCGAAGATGCCCTGCACCACCGCCGCCGGGGTCTGGATGGTTACCGAGCGATACGGCTCTACCGCCAGGACAAAGCCTTTGAGGATGGCCCGGAGTTCGAAGGTCTGGGCCGGCGGGGTGATAATCAGGTAGCCCCGGTCGGCTTCGGCCAGGGAAAGGGTACCAGAAAGCGGGCTGCGGAAGACCCGGGGGCGCACCCGCCCTATTCGCACCAGGATGTCTCCGGCCTCAACTTCAGCGCCGTCTTCCAGAAGGACGGCACCGGGGAGGTCCTTTTCCGCAATTCCCAGGAGGCGGGCCACCGGAAATCTCCGGCCACGGGACGGGAGGAGCGTCCGGGCCACCACCTCATCCGGCTCCACCCGGTTGCCCGCCCGCACGAGCACCTCGCCGGCATAGGGAAGTTCCCGTACCCGGCTGACCATCGTAAGCGGGTTGACCACAGGTTTGAAAGTGGGATAATATACCATCACTCCGAACTCCTTATGGACCGGACACCGGAAAATGGCCTTTCGCCAACGGGAAGCGGATGAATTTTTCGATTCGCCCGATGCACATAGGGCGCAGTCGCTGTGCCTCTACACTGCCGTTGCGGCATCTGATACCATCTCCTCAGGCGGCTGATACCGCAGTTCGGCCAGTTCATCCTCCGTATAGGCCCCACATCGCCTCAGCCAATTTCGCAGCAACCCCTGACGTTCTTCTTCGGCCTCGGGTAGGAAGAGCGGGCGTCCACGAGCGTCCACTATCAACCCCAGGGCACCGCCACGAACCGTTTCCCCCCCTCGAGTGGTGAGTTGCTCCCCCGGCCGGCCCTGTCCCACATAGACGCCCCGGGCCGGCCGCACCGTCAGATGCGCTTCCTCTCCCATACGGAAGGGAATCAGGACAACATCTCCCCAGCGTACTTCGACCTGTTGCCGCATTTCGTTGGCATACTCCAGTTCCAGCGAAAGTGCCGGGGCGCCCGGCTTCGCCCGCCCCAGGGGAACAAGGCACGGCCCCAGATACCACAGGGCATCCCTCAGGAGCACACAGGCCGCAGCGTCGGGATTCAGCATAGCCAATGCCCCGACCGAGGGAAGGAGGCAGGAACGGTCCAGGTAGAGCTCCACCAGCCCGGTCGGGTTTTCGCCGCTGGGGGTAAGCACATCCAATAAGGCCAGCGCGGCCTGGACGGGACGCGGCATTCGGGCGAGGCCTCCCCCCGTTGCCACCACGATCTCCGGCTGGCCGGCCTCCTCCTGCACTCTGGCCCAGGCCTCGGCCAGTGCCTCCCGGGCCAGGGCCTGTTGCAGGAGGATGTCTTCCACCGTTGTGGGCAAGGTGCGCGGCCGCAGGTAACGGTTCAGAACCCGCGTCCGTACCTCCTCTTCCGAGATGGAAAAAGGCAGCCACCGCCGGATGCGGCCGGCTCCCCGACGAGCCAGAAGTCGGGCCAGCCCATACCCCAGACCAAATTGTCCTAACACGGCCCGGCCACATTCTTCCCCGGCAGCCCATACGATCGCCGTAGAGGCGCTTCCCAGATCCACCGCCAGAACCCGACGCCGGTGGTAAGAGGCCAGAAAGCGGGCTGCCAACTGCAGACCCATGTAAGGCATTTGCACCGAACCTTGGGCCCAGGAGGCCAACTCCTCATAGCCCGGCAAATTCCGGAGGACCTGTTCTTCATACAGCCGGGCAATTTCTTGCCGAGCAGGCTGCAGGTTTTCCTCGTGCATCCTGGGGCGGACGTTCTCCGTCAGACGCAGGTCTACCTGCTCGGCCAGGTAGCGTTGCACCGCCTCCTGTGCCCGCCGATTGCCGGCATAGATCACAGGGAGGGGAGGACGGGGGGCCTCATGCTCCGGCCGTGTCGGGCATGGAGGCAGGGCTTCGGCCAGAAGACGGGCCAGCGCCCGAACCGGAGCGATGTTTCCGCTGTCTACCCCGCCCACTAGAAGGATGCCGCCCGGGGAAAGCCTCTCGAGGGTCTTCCACCAAACCTCATCCTCCTGGGGCGTCTCGGCCAGAGGATCGTTCTGGAGGGCCTCGTCCATCGTCACCACCCGGAAGGGCACGGCATATGTCCCTTCCAGGGCACGTATGGCGCTACGGGCGGTGATGTCGGAGGTGACCGCTAGGACCAGGATCGGCAAGGGGCCGCCGGCACTGCAGGTAGCCACGAGGGCGTCTACCCCTTGTCCATCCCGTCCCTGGGGGATACGCAGCCGGCCGTCCTCCAGTAGCCGCCGGCCGGTACAGCCTTCTAGTTCGGCGATGGCCTGTCGAACAGCGATGGTCACATCGGCCAGCGGGGGGTCCACCGTTGAGGGAAGTTCGCACTGGGCCACCAGGCGGAACTCGTTCTCCTCGACAACATCCACCAGCGATACGCGGGTACGCTCGATCCCGCAATCTACTGCCAGAACGGCCCGAAAATCGGCGTCGGCATCCATTCAGGGGCCTCCTCAAGGCAGGACAGTTCGTAACCAGCGGGCCAGGAATTCGAAACGCTCGGCCAGGGCGTTCAGAAGCGAAAGGGCCCGGGTGCCAAGAAACGAACCCAGAGCGACTAACAGAAACCAGCGCCCCAATTGGGCCACCCGTCCGATCAACCGCCCAACCGGGCGGTCCGGACGGATGGCAAAGAAGAAGTAGGTCAGGCCGGCCAACACGACCACCACGATGACAAGGTTATCCAGAAGGCCAGGTCCGCTCAGAGGCAGCATGCTCGCCCGTACCTGGGGAAGCAAGGTGCCCATCAAGATTCCGCCGATGGCCAGGGCGGAACCCACCCCGAAAACGATGGCCAAAGGCCAGGAAGCAAGCCATCGCACCGGCCGCGCCAGCCAGAACCAGAGCAGAACACCCCACACGATTCCCAAAGCGGTCATCAGGCGGGTCAAGGGGTCCGCGACCGCGGAACCGGCCAGTGCCATGCCCAGGCTCGGCAGAAGCACCCGCTCCAGGACCAACAGCGCAGCGTATCCCAGCGCCGTCCCCACCAGCAGATGTTCAGCCAGACGAAAAAGAGGGTTGTCGGCGATTAGGAAACTATAGACCATCAGGGTCAGAAGCGCTGCTACCCAGAGGCCAAAGACCTGTTCCATTTCCACCACCTCTCTACGCCTGGGGCGGCCTTTTCCGCAAGTGGTCCAGCCAATGCCCCAGTTGGGCCAGGTTTCCTGCCAGGATCAGGATAACCAGCCCGAATTGGGCCACCGTAAGGAGACTCAGACGCCGCTCTACCGAAAGTCCCGGGCTCAGGGAAACCATTTCCCTCTCCCGTAGCAAGACCTCATACTGGGCAGCAGCGGCCACGCCCCGCAGGAGGGCAGGCGCTCCGACCCGGGCCTGGCGGTACGGCTGCACTAACGGTCCCAGTTCGGTCGGAATAACCAGCAAGCAGGGCTTGTTCGGATATCGACTGATCACCTGTTCCAGCCAGCCCAGGGCCCGGTCCTCTTCTCCTACCATAACAATCCAAAGAGAAGCGTCCTCTAACGATCGAACCTGCTGGAGCAGGGGGTAATCGGCCGAAGGGAGGCCGTAAAGGAAATCCCGCGGGAAAGTCCAGGCCAGTGGCTGGTCGGCCAGCAAGCGCAGGGCACTTTCCGCTCCTGTACGCAACCCCAAGTTGACAAAGTGATCGCCGTAGGTATAGTTCCGAAAGTCCCCGTAACCCTGGGCTACCAATTGCTCGACAGCCTGGAAAACTTGCCCGGTCCCTGGTTCGCCATAGACGTTCCCTTTGGGCAAAACCTCCAGGAGCGCCGTCTCCAACACTTCCTGGGCCAACTGGCTTCCCTGAAAGGTTGTGCTGACCGCAATCACGGGAGATTTCCACTTCAGAAGATGGCGAACCACCACCAGCGCCAGCGGTCGCATCTCTCCCACCCGGTGGAGTTCCCAGTCGAAAGCCACCAGCACCGGTCGGGGGTGCTCTCCGGCCTCCGGGGACCAGGCGATAGCCTTTTCCACGGCGGCGAAAGCCTGTTCCGCCTCCGAGACCGGCACTCGTACACCCGGCAGTGAGATATTGGCAGCAAGCATCACGATCATGAGAAGTGCCAGGGCCAGCATCGGCCAGCGCTGCGCCAGCCAGCGGAGCAGCCGTTGGGAGAAAGAGGGAACCCGCTCCGCCATCGGTCGCTTCTCCGGCTCCGGAGCGGCCGCCAGGGTGGCGAAAAGTTCTGCCGCCTGCCGACGAGCAGGGGATAGCGGCGGCAAGGGCGGCCGCGGCAGGCGCTCGACGGCAGCGAGTGCGGGGACCTCTTCTTCCACCTCCTCGCCGGCCAGTCGCTCCAACCAGGCCAATTCCGGTGCCGGAGCCTCGACGGCCTCTTCCGCCGGCCGTTCCTCGGCCCGCAGCCATTCGGGCAACTCCACCCCTTCTAGAAACGGTATCGGAGCCGCCTCTTTCTCCACCGGCTTGAGCGCCCGGGCCCATTCCGGGAGAGCCGCCTCTTCTTCCGGCGTCACCGGGAAGGCATAGAGTTCCTCCTCGGGGACCACCTCTACAGGTACCTCGGGAACCTCTTCTTCTATCCAGGGGAGAGGAACTTCCGGCACGGCCACGGCCGGCACCTCCTCCAAGGCCTCGGGAGCGGCTTCTTCCGGCACCATAGGGGCTTCTGCCAGCCAGGGTGGAAGTTCCAGTTCCTCTTCGGCGATCAGACCAGGGATGCCCTCTTCCTCCGGAACCTCAGCCATCCCCTCGGCCGGAACCTCCGCCGGAGCCTCCGCCAGCCACGGCGGAAGGCCGGCCCCCTCCTCCGCCGGAACCTCCGCCGGAGCCTCCGCCGGCCACGGCGGAAGGCCGACCCCCTCCTCCGCCGGAACCTCCGCCGGCCACGGCGGAAGGCCGGCCCCCTCCTCCGCCGGAACTTCCGCCGGAGCCTCCGCCAGCCACGGCGGAAGGCCGGCCCCCTCCTCCGCCGGAGCCTCCGCCAGCCACGGCGGAAGGCCGGCCCCTTCCTCCGCCGGAGCCTCCGCCAGCCACGGCGGAAGGCCGACCCCCTCCTCCGCCGGAACCTCCGCCGGAGCCTCCGCCAGCCACGGCGGAAGGCCGGCCCCCTCCTCCGCCGGAGCCTCCGCCGGCCACGGCGGCAGGCCGGCCCCCTCCTCCGCCGGAACTTCCGCCGGAGCCTCCGCCAGCCACGGCGGAAGGCCGGCCCCTTCCTCCGCCGGAGCCTCCGCCAGCCACGGCGGAAAGCCGGCCCCCTCCTCCGCCGGAGCCTCCGCCAGCCACGGCGGAAGGCCGGCCCCCTCCTCCGCCGGAACCTCCTCCCCCCGCAGGGCCGGCCCCGGTCCGACCTCCATCCCTTTGCCCAGTTCCCGGAGCCAGGAAGGCACCTGTTCGCCCTTGGGGGGTTCTTCGGCTTTTTCCTCGCGCAACGGTTTGCCACAGCGCCCGCAGAACCGGAACGAATCCGGATTGGGTGCACGGCAGTTGGGGCAGAGTATCACCGCTCTATCCTCCCGTATCCGGGGCTGCCGGCCTCGGATACGTCATCCACCTATTCCGTATAGGGGCGATCCACGCCCAAAATGACCCGCACGGCGATGGCCATCGCTCCGAGGCCCGCCCCCAGCAAAAGCGCCCGTACTCCGGCCATAGCCGGCACTTCCAGCAACCACTCCTGGAATCGGGCGATCGGCTCCAGGAAAGGCCAGGGCAGCCGGAGCGGCACCTGACCCAAGAGGACGACCGCTGCCGTTACAGTAACCAGAACGGCCTCCAGGTTGCGCAACCGCAGAGAGCGGAAAAAGGCCGAGGCCAGGAAAAAGGCCAGGAGGGAGAAGAAAGTGGTGGATAGAGGCTCCAGGACGTAGTGAAAAATCCACTGAACCCAGCGGCTCCCGCTTCCGATAGAGCCCGGCAAAAGTCCCAGCACCAATACCACCAGGGCCGAAAGGAGGAGCACCAGGCTGTAGGGCCAGTCCCCTTCGCGCCGCATAACCCGTTTCCCATGCACCCGGGCCACATTGGCCAATCCCAGAAGAAGACCGAATGCAGCGATGATCGTGGCCCACTCCACCAGGCCGTTGAAGACCAGGTCCAGGCCGGGGATGGCAACAAAGTAGTGCAGCAGGACCAGGAAGCCCACTGTGGAGGCCAGAACCCAAGGAACGATTACGGTGAGAATTCTCTTGAGCATCGGCGGGTTCCTCTGTTGGTAGATTGGTCAATGGGAATTCAGGGCACAACTCTCTGGAAAAGCGGGCCCAGGATGTTTTCCAGGGCGCCTATTGTCGCCAGAATGGTGCCCAGCAGAATCAATCCTAGCAAGAGCATCCGGATGCCATCTTGGGCCATCAGGCTGACGACGCGTTCCGGCCGGGGCTCCAGGTAGGCCCCGGCTGCATAGAGTTCTTCGCCCAAGAGGTAATCGTCTGCCAGCAGCGGCAAAAAGGCCATTGCAGCCGGCCGGGCTGCGCCGGTCACCTGAAATCGGGTCTGGTGGGCTCCTACCTCGCCCATCAGGAGGACTTCTTCCCCCAAGGTGCCCAGCATCACGTTGCCCTGGACCCCAGGCCGGCCCAGGAGGTCCGCAACACCGGCAGCATAGGCCACCCGATCCTGCTGGGCCAGAAGTTCGCCCTGGACCTCGACCTCCGGCCGGCCGGCCGCCTGCCAGGCCTGTTCCAGCCGGCTTTCCACCAGGGCGCTGACCAAAGAATCGTTGGATGTCGCCCGTACCGGAATCCCCACCGCCAGAGCCTCTTTCGCCGCTGCCCGCAGGACATCCAGGCCGGCCATCGTCTCGGCTATGGTGCCCGAATCGTGAACCGCTCCCCGTCCGGGCGAAAGATGGACCCCATCGCCCATCTCGGCCGCCCGATGCAGGAGGGAGCGCATCACCTCAGCCGGCCGCAAGCGGCGCAACATAATGTCGGTCAACCGGCCGCGTCGCTGCCAGAGCACCCAGAAGGAGTAAAAAAGGAGGCAGAAGAGGAGCAGGAACAGGCCGGCCAGGACGGTCGCCCCTCCAAAACGCAATGTCATCGGTTCCCCTCCTGGCCCTGTGTTCCTTTGGAGCGTAAACGTGTCTCCAGCGCCGCCAGCAGGGCCTCCAGGCGGGAGCGATCGGAAAGCAGTTCAGCCAAACTTCCTATTGCCGAACGGGCTTGGGCAAACGGGAGAAAGGGCTGCAGGAAGAGCAGGCCCTGCCCCCCAAGGAAAGATAGAGGGCGCAGGCTTTGGAGCAGAAGGTAAGCCGGCCCGGCCCATCCGGTTTCATCCAGCCGGGCCGCTGCTGCCTCTACGTCCAGGCCCTTCGCACTCTGGGTATGAAGGGGCATGATGGCCTACCTCCTACTGCCCCCAGTATAGCACACTTTTATCTTCAACGCAACATTTCTTTATAATTGCACCTTGAAGGCGGCCAGGCCGGCGTAACGGGCAGCGGTGGTCAGTTCTTCCTCGATGCGCAGCAGCCGGTTATATTTGGCGACCCGTTCGCTACGGCAGGGGGCACCGGCCTTGATCTGGCCGCAGCCGAGGGCCACGGCCAAGTCGGCGATGAAGGTATCCTCCGTCTCGCCGGAGCGATGGGAGATGACCACACCCCAGCCGGCCCACTGGGCCAGATGGACGGCATCCATGGCCTCGGTAAGGGTGCCGATCTGGTTGACCTTGCACAGGAGGGCGTTGCAGGCGTTCTCCTCGATGGCTCGGCCGATGCGCTCGACGTTGGTTACCAGCAGGTCATCGCCAACCAACTGCATCCGGTGGCCCAGGCGCTTTTGCAGGAGTTTCCAGCCCTCCCAATCGTCCTCGGCCAGCCCATCCTCGATGGAGAGGATCGGATAACGTTCGACCCAATCGGCATAAAAGTCCACCATCTCTGCCGAAGTCAATTTCCGCCCCTCGCGCTTCAGGTGGTAGAGGCCGTCCTCGTAGAACTCGCTGGCCGCCGGATCCAAAGCCAGGTAGATGTCCCGACCGGGCTGATAGCCAGCCCGCTCGATCGCTTCCAAGATCACGGCAAGGGCTTCCTCGTTGGAAGAGAAGGATGGGGCAAACCCTCCCTCGTCGCCGACGTTGGTGTTCTGGCCGCGCTCCTGGAGCACCTTCTTCAGGGCGTGGTAGGTTTCGACCCCCCAGCGCAGGGCTTCGTGGTAGGAGGACGCGCCGGCCGGAGCGATCATAAACTCCTGGAAGTCGGTAGAATGAGCGGCGTGCTTTCCGCCGTTGAGGATGTTCATCAGGGGCACGGGCAGGATACGGGCACCGACGCCGCCCAGGTAGCGGTACAGGGGCAGGTTGAGCGCTGCAGCCGCAGCACGGGCCACGGCCAGGCTGACGCCGAGCAGCGCGTTGGCCCCGAGGCGGCTCTTGTTGGGCGTACCGTCCAGTTCGACCAGGAAGAGGTCCAGGCCGGCCTGGTCAAGGGCATCCCAGTCCAAAATCTCGTCGGCGATCTCCTCGTTGATGTGCTCTACCGCCTGGAGCACCCCCTTGCCCCCATAGCGCTGTGCGTCCCCGTCGCGCAGTTCCAGGGCTTCATACGCTCCGGTAGACGCCCCAGAAGGGACGATGGCCTGGCCTTGGGTGCCGTCGGAAAGGTAAACCGTTACCTCTACCGTGGGATTGCCCCGCGAATCCAGTACCTCACGGGCGATGATCTCTTCAATCCGGGTCATAGCCTCCTCCTTCGTTGAATGCTTATCAAGGGCAACATAAGGTGATTCCTCCAATGTCCAGTTCGGATGATAACACAGGTCGGGCAAAGGTGCAAGGTGTACGACCGACTTCTGTTCATAAATCCCACGCCCCCTTCATTTGCCGGTGTCCAACTCGCTGGACAAAGAAGCCAGGAGGCGGTATAATGTGCTCAGGACGCCCACCGTTCGAGGAGGTGGGAAAACTTGATGGAACCAATCTATGAGCCAGCGGGAGACGTTCTATCAAAATCTGCTGGATGTCCTGACCCGGGTTAGTGCAACCCTGCTACGAGCCACCCAACTGGAAGAAGTCGTCGAGGTAACGCTCACCGAGGCCTTTAACCTGGTCGGGCGAGAACACGGCTCCCTCCTCCTTCTGGATCGGGAGGCAGGGTGCCTGCGCATCGCCGCCAGCCGGGGGCTTCCCGAAAACCTGGTTGCCGAACTGAACCAACGGGGCATTCCCACCTCCTTCGGCACCTTTGCCCATGTCCTGCGCACCGGGGAAATGCTGGAGATTCCGGATACCTCCACCGATCCCCGCGTGGAAAGCGGATATGGGCCGGTTCCCCCACAATTGACCAACATCCCGCTGAAGGCGGAACAACAGGTCGTGGGCATCCTGGTCCTGGATGCCGTTCCTCCCGACGAAGGCTCCCGCCGGATGCTCACAGCGCTGGCCAACATGGCCGCCCTGGCCATCGAGCGTGCCCGACTCTTTGAGGAGACGCGTCGGCGTCTGGAGGAGGTGCGTTTCCTCCAGGAGGTTGCTTTGGCAGCGACCTCTACCCTGGACTTTGACGAGGTATTGCGTCGTTCGGTAGAGGCGCTCCAGCGCTGGCTCCGGTTCGAGGTTTTTGGCTTCCTGGTGGTGGATGAACGGACCGGCCTGTTGCGCCTCCATCCGGCTTTTGTTGGCATCCCGGAAGAACTGCACGGTTTCACCATCCCCATCGGCGAAGGCATCACCGGCTGGGTGGCCCAGACCGGAGAACCCTATATCAGCCCCGACGTCCAGAGCAACGGCCACTATTATGATGCTATCCCCGGCATTCGCTCGGAAATTTGTGTCCCGGTCAAATCCGGAGATCGGGTCATTGCCGTCATAGATGTGGAAAGCATTCGGCCGAACGCCTTCGGGGAGAACGAACTGCGCCTCCTCACCGCGATGGCCCGTCAACTGGCCGTCGCCTTGGAAAACGCCCGCCGCTACAGCCGAGAACAGGAACAACGCCGCCTGGCCGAGACGATGCGGCACATCGCCTGGGTCTTTGGCTCCACGCTGAATGTGGATGAACTCCTGACCCAAGCCCTGACCTGCCTGGAGCAACTTCTGCCCTACCAGGCGGCTTTTCTGGTCCTCCTGCGTGAAGGTCGGGTCGAACGGGTTCGGGTACGGGGAGCCGTGGAGCCCCCACTTTCGGTCTGGCTGACCCCTGGGATGCTTCCGGCCCGCATCTATGTCGAACGGCGCTCCATCCTGTTACCCGATGCCTGGCAAGATTCCTCCTGGAAACCCTGGCCCGGAGTGGAGGGATTGCGTTCCTGGATTGGGGTCCCTTTCCTAGCCAAGGAAGAACTCTTCGGCCTGTTCCTGATCGGTGCCTCCGAACCCAATACCTACGGCAGAGAGGAAGCGATGGCCGCTTTTACCTTTGCCGGCCAACTGGCCCTAGCCCTCGAACGAACCCGTTTCTACGAACAGGAACGGCGGCGGGCCGAGCAACTGGACCTGCTCCATCGGTTCGGACAGCACATCGTCGGCATCGTTGATCCTCCTTCCCTCCTGGAGGAAGCCATCCGCCACCTTCACACGGCCATACGCCCCCTGCAAACCAGCCTGGCTTTGGTGGAGGAAAACGAGTTGAGCATCCTGACGGCTCGCGGTCCCCTGGAAGAGGCCTCCCTTTTCCGAGCCCGAATCCCCCTGGAAACGCCCGGCATCCTCCCCTGGGTAGCCCGCAAGGGGGTGCCGATCCTGGTCTCGGACGTCACGGCAGATTCCCGTTTCCCGGCCGCTTACTATTCCTCAGAGGCACGGGCGGAGATGGCCGTGCCGCTGCGGGCCAAGAATCGGGTGGTAGGAGTGCTGGATGTGCAGGGAAACCGGCCGGGAGAGTTCGATGAAAGTGACCTGGCCACCCTGCAAGCCATTGGGATGCAGATCGGCGGAGCCCTCGAACGGGCTTATCTGTATGCCGAACTGCGGAAAACGGTGGAAGAGTTGCGCGAGACCGATCGCCTGCGCAACGACTTTCTCTCCGCCATCAACCACGAGATGCGCGCCCCACTCACGGCGATCCTCGGCTTCGCCGACTTTCTCCTCCGGGAGCAGGCCGGCCCGCTTACCCCGGCCCAGAAGGAGTACCTGGGGGACATCCGCGCCGGAGGTGAACGTATCCTGAGCCTGGTCAACAACATCCTGGAAGCCGCCCGATTGGAGGAAGGCCAGGTCCGGCCCCGCTGGACGGAGGTGTATTTGGATACGGCTGTGGCTCAGGTGCTGGCGATGCTTCGGCCAGCCGCCATGGAAAAGGGAATTTCCCTGACTTCGCACCTCCCACCCGACCTGCCTCCCGCCTGGGCCGACCCGACGATGGTGGAGCGTATCCTGACCAATTTGCTCTCCAACGCCATCAAGTTCACCCCGGCTGGCGGCTCGGTCTGGGTGGAAGCCGCCGTGAGCGCTCGGCAATCCCAGATGCTAGAGGTCAGCGTCTCCGATACCGGCGTGGGGATCGCCCCCCAGCACATCAACGAGATCTTTCAGCGCTACCGCCGCCTGGAAGTACCCGGCCTGGGCCGGGTCAGCGGCACCGGGCTGGGGCTCTACATCGTCAAAGGACTGGTTGAAGCCCACGGGGGACAGATTGAGGTGCGAAGTGCTCCGGGCGAAGGCAGCACCTTCACCTTTACCCTGCCCTTGGCTCCCCTATCGCCGGAATAACCGAGAGACATAGAAAGGGCCAAGAAATGGATGAAGAGATCGAACAGGCGTTAAAACGCAGTCGGGCCGATTTCACCGACATCCGCATCGAGCAAATCTGGCGTACCCGCATCGCCTTTGAGGGACCGCATCTCGAAAACCTGGAAGCATGGTTTGAAATGGGCGGCATCGTGCGCTGCCTGGTGGGCGGCGGCTGGGGCATCGCCGTCTTCAACACTCTCGACGACCTGCCGGAACGCGTTGCCGACGCCGAACGCATCGCCCGGCTGGTCTCCGCCGAACAGAGCGAACGCTTCGAACTTCCACCGGCCCCGCCGATACGGGACGAAGTGCGCATTTCCCTGCGGAAAGACCCCCGCACCACCCCCCTGCAGGAGAAACTGGCCCTGGTGCAGCAATATAACGAGCGTATGTTGAAGGAAAGCCCCCAGATCGTCTCGACCCAAACGGCCTATGCCGATACCTTCCGCATCGTTACCATCGCCAATTCGGAGGGCACCTTCATCGTCCAAGAGTGTCCCGACACGACCTTGCTCCTGGCCGCCATGGCCCGCGAGGATACCAACATCCAGCGCGCCTGGGAGATGGTGGGCGAGGCGGCCGGGTTCGAGGCCGTCGAGGGACAGGAGGAAAGGGCAGGGAAAGCGGCCCGCCGGGCGCTGGACCTCCTGCGGGCCAAGCCGGTGCGGGGCGGCATCTATACGGTCATCGCGAACCCGGAACTGGCCGGTGTGCTGATTCACGAGGCCTTTGGCCACCTCTGCGAGGCCGACTTTCTGGCCAAGAACCCGGCCATGCGGGAACTCCTCACCCCCGGCCGCGCCGTCGGAGTCCCCGAACTGAACGTTGTGGAGGATGGCTACCTGCCCGGCCGGCGGGGCAACGCCCCTTACGACGACGAGGGCACCCCCCGGCGCCGAGTCTACCTCATCCGCAACGGCCTCCTGAAAGGCTTCCTTCACAGCCGTGAGACCGCCGCCCGAATGGGGGGACAGCCCACCGGCAACGCCCGGGCCATCTCCTACCAGTATGAGCCAATCGTGCGGATGCGGAACACCTACATCGACCGCGGCCAGGCCACCTTCGAAGAGATGATCCGCGACGTGGAACACGGCATTTATGCCTGCGGCTTTGTCGGTGGCAACACCGGACTGGGCCAGTTCACCTTTAGCGCTGCCTACGCTTACGAGGTCGTCCATGGGGAAATTGGCGAGATGCTCCGTGAGGTGGTGCTGACCGGCAACATCTTCGAGACGCTGCATAATATAGACAAAATCGGCCACGATCTGGCCATCTACGGCAGCGCCGGCGGCTGTGGCAAAGAGGAACAACCGGGCCTGCCCGTGACCCTGGGAGGCCCCCATGTGCGTATCCAGAACCTGACCGTTGGTGGGAGGACGGCATGAAAAGGACCCTTACGGCTAAAGAGGTTCTGGCCCGGCTGCCTGCCAGAGCCGAAGGCGAGCTCTACGAGGTGCACCGGCAGGTTCGACCGGCTCTATTCCGCTCCGGCACGCTGGAATCGCTCCGCAGTACGGAGACGGCCGGCCGCGCCCTGCGCGTGATCGTGGATGGCCGCCTGGGCTTTTCCGTCACCACCGATCTCGACGACGCCGACGCCCTGATTCGTAACGCCCTGGACTCGGCCCGGTACGGCGAAGCGGCCGGCTTCCACTTTCCATCCCTCCCCAGGGGACCCGAGGTGCCCTGCTTCGATCCCGAGGTGGAAAGCCTGAGCGATGAAGAGATGATCGCCATCGGCAAGGAGGTCGTCGCCCAGGTGAAGGCCGCCTTTCCCCAGGTTCAGGTACACGTAGGCATCCGTAAGGAGGTTGAGCAGGTCTACCTTCTGAACACCTCCGGCCTGGAAAGTTCTAGCCGCCGTACCTTGCTTCAACTCCAGGCCGCCGCCCAGGTGGTCGGCGAGCAGGACATCCTCTTCATCGTGGACGAATCCGCCTCCCGGCACCGACAGGAGACGACTCCGCAACCCTTGGTCGAGAACATCCTGCGCCTGCTCCGCTGGTCCGAAAAGACCGTCCCCCTGGCCTCCGGGACGATGCCGGTCGTCTTCCACGGTATGGCCACGGCCACACTCCTTTTGCCCTTCCTCCACGGGCTGAACGGCCGCGATGTCTACCGGCACACCTCGCCGCTGAGCGAACTCCTGGGCCGGCCGGCCTTGGACCCCCGCTTCACACTGGTGGACGACGGCCGGCTGCCCTTTGCCCCACTTTCTTCCCCCACCGACGACGAAGGTATCCCCACAGCCCGCAAAACGCTCATCCAGGAAGGGGTGGTCCGACAATTCCTCTACGACCTGAAGACGGCGGCCCTCGTCGGAACCCTTTCCACCGGCAACGGCTACAAGGGACAGGGGCCGTTCGGAAGCGATTTCCGCCGCCGGCCGGATGTGGCCCCGGCTTCCTGGCTCATCGCCCCTGGCGAAAAGAGCCTGGAGGAGATTCTGGGAGAACTGGACCAGGCGCTCCTGGTAGAAGAGGTCCTGGGGTTGGGCCAGGGCAATGTCCTCGCCGGCGAGTTCTCCAATAACGTCGAACTGGGCTTTCTCATCCGCCGGGGCGAGGTGGTCGGCCGGGTCAAAAACGCCATGATCGCTGGCAACGCCTATGAACTCTTGCGAGACCATCTGTTTGCCCTCAGCGACCGTCCCCAATGGGTTATGGGCCGGCTCTACACCCCGGCCATTGCCCTGGACCGGGTGAGCGTGGTCTGCGGGTAACGCACCGGCCCTCCCGGCGAAGCGCAGGTTGCAGTGGATAAGCGCACCATTGCCTGGCATCCCTGGCAAGCGAGAAGCCGGATTTGGCCGCTTGACTTTTGCTCGGAGATGTGGTATTTTGTGAATTGACGCAATGCGTCAAATCGGCTAGGAAGCAAATAGGAGGTGTCCGATGAGCGAAAAGGGACGCATCCGGCGCCGGCCGAAGGCGGAAGAGAAATGCGGGGACCTCTTCGACCTCACCCGGCGGGTGCTTCTGGCCGGGGTGGGCGCGGTGGGCCTGGCCCACGATGAGGTGCACGCCTTCCTCGACCGCCTGGTGGAACGAGGGGAACTGGCCCAGAAGCAAGCCCGAGACCTCCTCAAAGAGGTGAGCGAACGGCGTGAAGGTCGCCTGCAAAAGGCCCGAACGCGCCTCCGGGAGCATCTGAGCCGCCTCCTGGAAGCGCTGGATGTGCCTCGGCGCTCGGACCTGGAGGCGCTGGAACGGCGGCTGGAACGCCTGACGACGCAGGTGGAAGCCCTCCTCAAGGAGCGGGAAGGTTAGCCGGCCGTGCAGACTGTCCGGCGCTACGCCAACCGCAAACTCTACCACGTCGAGGCGCACCGTTACGTTAGCCTTCGGGAAATCGCCGACCTCCTGCGGGCAGGCGAGGAGGTCCGGGTTTACACCTATCCCGATGGGGAAGATGTCACGGCCCAGGTGCTGGCCCGCCTGATTGCCCAGGAGAGGCCGGCCGGCTGGGAAGGTTGGTTGGCTTCCCTCATCCGACTGGGCCAGGCCTCGACCGAGGAGATCGCTCATTTCCTCCTTGCCCGCCTGGGTTTCCCCTCTCGGGCCCAGTGGAAACGACTGGAGGCCCAGGTATCCCGCCTGGAAGCCCTCCTTGCCCGCCTGCTTGACGAGAGGAAAAATCGGGTGTTATAATCCGGCCGTCGGTTTACGGTTTCCACAGAAGAGCCTCGCAGGAGGAAAAATGGTCGAAACACGCCTGGTCTGGAAAGAGGGATTGCAGTTCGAGGCCCGAACCCCATCGGGCCATACACTCCTTCTCGATAGCGCCCAGGGGATGGGGGCCGGCCCCACCCCGATGGAACTGGTGCTGGTAGCCCTGGGTGGATGCACCGGAATGGACGTTATCTCCATCCTGCAGAAGCAGCGCCAGCCGGTGACCGGACTGGAGGTGGTGGTGCAGGCCGAACGCGCCGACGAACACCCCCGCGTATATACCGGCTACGAGGTGACCTATATCGTCCATGGAAAGGGGGTGGACCCCAAAGCGGTGGAGCGGGCGGTCAGCCTTTCGGAGGAAAAATACTGCTCGGTGGGCATCATGCTGGGAAAGACCGCGCCGATTCGCCGTTCGATCCAACGGGTAGACGAATAATGGAGATGGACAATGAAGGGGTCGCTCTACCCCGTTACCATCGAACTGAGCGAACTGGAACTGGCGCTTCTCTACCACACGGCAATGCAGGAAGAGGGAGCCTACCGGATGGTCTTTTGGCAAGAGGAGGGCCAAAAACGCCCGGAGCGGCATTACGTCAGCCCGCACTGGCTGGAGCGTAAAGTTTTCGGGCGGATCGCCGAAAGCCGTCCGGAGTGGATGTCGGTGATGGAAGAAGCCCGCCGGAAACTGGCTTTTCCGAAAAGTTAGCCGAGGCCGGAATTTCCCGGCCTCGGCCGATGACCGGAGACGAACCGGCCGAACCCTAGGGCTTGTTTCGGGACTTGCCCTTTTCCAACTTCTTAGCCTGGCCCGGCGGCATCCATTCGGTTCTCTTGGTGTGGCCACGTCCTTGGGAGATGATCTGACCCAGTGAAGCGTGGGGCATTCCGGCCGGCAGGTTCAGACTCTTGCGAATCTCGCCCCAGCCCAGGCCTTGGAGATGCATCTGAAGGACCTGCTCCAGAGGAACATCGGCTTCCGCGGCGGTGAAAAGCGCCTTGGCAATGCAGCCAAAGCCGATGTCTCGGGCACGCAGGGCCAAGATCTCCTCCACCTGGCGGTTGAAATAGGTGGCCACCAGTGTGGCGATGCGAAGAGAGCCGGTCAATCGCTCCGTCTGGGTAATGGTCTGGGGGAAAGCCCCTTGCTGCGGAGAAGCCGTATGCCCAACGATCGGAAACGAGGTGGGAAAAGCGGCTTCGGCCTGGGATACCGGGGTCGGCAGGACGAACGTCGCGGCCAACCCCAATGTGAGGAAAAGGATCCATCGTCTCATCGTTTCACCTCCTGAAAGTTCCAGACAACTTGTATACCGCAAACGGGAGGAAAACGTTACGCCGATGGCCGTAACAAACGACGCCGGCCGACGGTATATCGGGTGCACACACAGACGACGGAGAAGGCTTTGACCGAAGAGGACGAAAGCCGTTGGGTCGAACTAGCCGGACAGGGCGATGCCGAGGCCGTCGCCTGGCTGTACCGACGCTACGCGCCAGCCGTTTACCGCTACCTCTATTACCGGCTAGGAGATATAGATGCCGCGGAGGAGATGACCTCAGAGGTCTTTTTGCGGGCGCTGGAGGCGTTGCCCCGTTATCAGGAGCGAGGCCGGCCCTTCCTGGCTTGGCTTTACCGTATCGCCGGAGCCCGGGCTCGGGACTACCATCGGCGACACCGACGCCATGTCCAGACGACGTTTCCTCAAGCGATGTCATCGCTCTCTCCGTCTCCGGAAGAGATGGCCGAGGCACACCTGACCGCCGGCGAATTGCAACGGGCACTGGCGCATCTGACGCCGCTTCAGCAACAGGTCATCGTGCTACGCTTCGTCGAGGGACTTTCCTGTAGCAAAGTGGCCCAGGTGATGGGACGCAGCGAGGGTGCTGTGCGCGTGCTTCAGTACCGGGCGTTGGAGGCGCTGCGTCGCCTTTTGGCCGAAGCCGGCTCCGGAAAAGAGGGCGAACAGTGAGGAGAAAATGGGCATAAGGAAAAAGGCCGAATTGTTGGCAGAATATCTGGAAGGGGGCCGGCCCGGCCGGCCGGAGGAAATGGCCGAACTCTTTCCCCTTCTGGAACTGGCCCGGGCCCTGGAAGCGGTACCCCGGCCGGAAATGCGTCCGGAAACGCTGGCCGCCGGCCTGGTGCGGACCCAGGAAAGACTGGCCGTCCGGCAGGTCAAGCCCTGCCGTCGGGCCTGGCGGATAGCCTGGGCGCTCGCAGCCTTCCTCCTGGCCTTGGTTCTGGGGACAGCCGGCCTGGCCCTGGCTGCCGAAGGAAGCCTTCCCGGGGAACCGCTCTATCCGATCAAACGGGGAAGCGAGCGATTTCGCCTGGCTCTGGCAACTTCCCCCGAAACACGCTCCGCGCTTCTCCTGTCCTTCGCCGAACGTCGGCTAAATGAAGTGGCTGCCGTTTGTTCCCCGGCCGGCTGCCCGGACGATCTGCTGGCCGACCTGGGGAACCAAACGGAGGAAGCGACCGACGAGATCGAGCGCCTTTCGGAGGAAACGCAGACCGAATTCCTGGAACGACTGGTGGATCTGACCGCCCGCCAGCAGGGGGTCCTGCAGGCCCTCCTGGAACAGGTCCCCAGGGCGGCCCGTCCCGGCCTGGAACGGGCACTGGAACGTTCCCGTCAGGGACAGGAACGGGCTCGGCAGAAATTGGAACGCCGTGGCCCCCAATCCCATCCCGAGCGTCCGTCCGATCGTCCGGGTGTTGGGCCAAAACACACCCCCGGACCGAAACACACTCCGGGTCCCGCGAAGCCTTGAAACTCGGGCCCAGTCCGCGACGGGAATGTCCCGACCCCCTCGGACGATGCCCGAAGCCGTTTCGCTTTGCCCTCACCCTCTCAGGGAGAGGGGAAAGGCCGAGTTCCGACAAAACTGGGATGCACAAGAGCGATCTCACCGAATTTGACGAAAAAAGGAATTTGTGGTATACTAATAATACCAAAGGTACTTCCGGCAGCACCCCTGGTGCGTCAACGTTGCCCAAGGGTGAACCCTGTTCCAGGGCGAAGGTTGGGGTTTACTCAGGGTTCGCCTGAGGGGAATAAGCATACTACCCATATGGATATCCTTGGAGCCTCACACCGTTGTCTCTCCCAGGCCTAAGCCGGAACTTTCCCGGTGTGGACAAGTTCGGGCGGACTAACGTTCGCCCTCATGAAGAGCGAGCAGGTAGCCGGACGACCGCCCCGTTCGGAAGGTAGCCTGCCTATGGAGGTTGCAACCGTGATGAACATTGCCGATCTGGACAACATGACCTTGGCCGATCTACAGGAGATGGCCCGAGAGATGGGCATCACCGGCTACAGTCGGCTCAAGAAGCAGGAACTGATCTTTCGCCTTCTGGAGGCCCAGACGGAGCAGGCCGGCCAGATCTTTCGAGCCGGTGTGCTCGAGGTCGTGAGCGAAGGCTTTGGCTTCATCCGCAGCCCTCGACTTCTGCCCGGCCCGGAAGATGTCTACGTCTCTCAGTCGCAGGTCCGGCGCTTCGGGATGCGCACCGGCGACCTGATCTCGGGCCGAGTGCGCCCGCCCAAGGAGGGTGAACGCTACTACAGCCTGCTTAAGGTAGAGGCCGTCAACGGGCTGGACCCCGAGGTGGCCCGACGCCGGCCTTTCTTTGACGACCTCACCCCCATCTTCCCCAATCAGCAACTGAAACTGGAGACCGACCCCCGCATCCTCTCCACCCGCCTCATTGACCTCATCGCCCCCATCGGTCGAGGGCAACGCGGCCTCATCGTCTCGCCGCCCAAAGCCGGCAAAACCACCATCCTCAAAGCCATCGCTAACGGCATCACTACCAACTACAACGACACCGTCCTCATGGTGCTCCTGGTGGGCGAGCGGCCGGAGGAGGTAACCGATATGCGTCGTTCGGTGCAAGGGGAAGTCATCAGTTCCACCTTCGACGAGCCGGTGGAAAACCACACCCGCGTGGCCGAGATGTGCCTGGAACGGGCCAAGCGTCTGGTGGAGTGCGGGGCCGATGTGGTCATCCTCCTCGACAGCATCACCCGCCTGACCCGGGCCTATAACCTGAGCGTCCCGCCCAGCGGACGTACCCTCTCCGGTGGCATTGACCCCGTGGCCCTCTATCCCCCCAAGCACTTTTTCGGGGCCGCCCGCAAGATCGAAAACGGCGGCAGCCTGACCATCATTGCCACCTGCCTTATCGAGACCGGAAGCCGCATGGACGACGTGATCTATGAAGAGTTCAAAGGTACCGGCAACATGGAACTGCACCTGGTGCGCAAACTGGCCGAACGCCGCATCTATCCAGCCATTGACGTACAGCGCTCCGGCACCCGACGCGAGGAACTCCTCCTGGATCCGGAGACGTTGCGCAAAGTCTGGACACTGCGCCGGATGCTGGACGTCCTGGGACCGGATGAGGGCACCGAACTTCTCCTGACCCGCCTTTCCAAGACCAAGGACAATAACGAGTTTCTGAACACCCTGAGCAAAAATCTGTAGGCACTTGCCTCTTTTTTGCCCCTCCTATTCCCAGCACGGGCTGGATGCAGGGATGCTCTATCCAGGCGGATCGTTATAGTTACCCAGGAGGTAACAAAATGAAAGAACAGATCGAGGCCCTTCTGGAACGGGTCAAATCCGACGGCGTCGAGTTCATCAACCTCCAGTTCAGCGACATCTTCGGCACGCTCAAGAGCGCCACCATCCCGGTTGAACGGTTACACGATTCCCTCCTTCAGGGCACCTGGTTCGACGGCTCCTCCATCCAGGGCTTTGCCCGCATCTGCGAGAGCGACATGCTCCTCCGGCCCGACCCTGCCACCTACAGCCTGGTGCCCTGGCGCCCCCGGCAGCCGGCCGAGGCCCGACTCATCTGCGATGTCTACCGCCCGGACGGCCGGCCTTTCGAGGGCGATCCCCGCTACATCCTCAAACAGGCGCTGGCGAGGGCCCGAAAAATGGGCTTTGTCTACAACGTCGGGCCGGAACTCGAGTTCTTCCTCCTGGAACGGGAGGGCAATCACGTCGCCCTGGCTCCCCACGACCCGGCCGGCTACTTTGACCTGGGACCGCGCGACCGGGCGCTGGATGTACGGCGAGAGATCACTCGCGCCCTGGAAGCCATGGGGTTAGAGGTGGAGATGGCCCACCATGAGGGAGCCCCCGGTCAGCATGAGATCGATATCCGCTACAGCGACGCCCTCTCCGCTGCCGACCAGGCCCTGACGCTGCGTTACGCGGTCAAGTCGGTAGCCCACCAGTGCGGCCTGCATGCCACCTTCATGCCCAAGCCGTTCTTCGGAGTGAACGGTTCGGGTATGCACACCCACCAAAGCCTCTTCGATCTAGAGGGACGTAACCTTTTCTTTTCTCCCGATGACTCCTACCATCTTTCTCCCCTGGCCCGCCACTTTATCGCCGGCCAACTTGTCCATGCCCGGGCGATGTGTGCCGTACTCAGCCCCACGGTGAACTCGTACAAGCGCCTGACCCCAGGCTACGAGGCCCCTGTCTATATCTGCTGGGGACAGATCAACCGCTCTGCTCTGATCCGGGTTCCCAGTTACTCCCCCGGCCGAGAGCAATCGGTGCGGGTGGAACTGCGCTGCCCGGATCCCAGTTGCAACCCCTATCTGGCCTTTGCCGTGATGCTCCATGCCGGGCTGGACGGCATCGAGCGCGGACTGGAGCCTCCTGACCCGGTAGAGGAAAACGTCTACGGCTTCGATGATACTCATCTGGCCGAACGCTCCATCGGCGTCCTGCCAGGTTCACTGGGCGAGGCCCTCAAGGAGATGGAACGCAGCCCACTGATGCGTCGGGCGTTGGGGGATCATGCCTTCTCCTACTACCTCCTGGCCAAGGCCAAGGAGTGGGACTCCTTCCGTATCGCTGTGACCGATTGGGAGGTGCAGCGCTACTTGGAGATCCTTTGAGTCGCTGTGAAGTTGGTACATTGGGAATAGGGGACTCAGGGGAGGGCAAAGAGGCGTTGGAGGAGTTGGCGTGTTTCCCAGATGGTCAGCCATCTCCCCAGGTAGTGCTCGTTCAGGTACAGTTCCAGGTGCAGGTGGACGCCGCTTTTATTTCCGGCGGCGCCGTCCTCCGTCCCGGAGTTTCCGGCATAGCCGATGATTTGCCCCCTCTGGACCCGGCTGCCGACTGTGATCCCCTTGGCGATGTCGGCCAGGTGTGCATAATGGGTCACCAGGCCGTTGCCGTGGTCCACCCAGACCTGTCGGCCGCGGAAGCGGTCCTCGATGCCGGGCGGGGTATCGTGCTGGGCCGCACATTGGGCCGCCAATTCCTTCCACTCGGCCGGGGACATCTCTCGGTAAGAGGTGTCGGCCCGGACGACGATGCCGTCGGCGGCAGCTCGGACGGGCGTCCTGTAGGGGATGTCCACCCCCATCGTCCCCCCGTACATATCCAGGCCGTGGTGGATGCCGTAGCGGTAGACGCGGGGGGCACCGGGGAGGAGGGAATCGCGTTCTGGGAGGTAGCGGACGTTGGAGATAGGGGAGGTCAGGCTGAAAAGTGGGGACCAGTTCGGGAGGTAGTCTGGCCGGCCGGCCAGGGGTGGACCTTCTCCTCCGCTTACGGCGTATACCTGCCCTGTACCCGGGTAAAGGATCAGGGCGTCGGGGACGGCGATGTAGAGCCGGCCGCTTGCGGCGTAGACGGCGCGCATTTCCTGGTCCTCCGCTTCCAAGGTTTGTAGCACCCGGCCGCTTTCCCGCTCCAGGACCCGCAGGCGGTGGCCGGCCCGGTCAATGACGTAGAGAGGGCCCTCCGAGTCCAGGTAGAGCCGTACCGGGTTCTCCCAGGAGAGGCCGGAGGCGAAATCGGGGTCGCGTTTGGGAGAGGTGCCGTAGAAGCGCACCAGGCCGGCCGGGGCGTTTCGCCCCTCGCGCAGGAGGATGTACACGTCCCCGTCCACGCCCAGGTCAATCCCCCGGCTGATGTCGTATTCCTTGCCCAGCCGGCCGGCGGGCGCTTCCCCGCCGGGGAAATACCCTTCCCCGCGCTCGTCTGGCGGATAACGCCGGACCTGGCTGTAGGCAACGTCCAGGATATAGAGGTGTTTCCCGTAGGGAGCGACGGCACAGAAGGTCGGGTTGGGGGCACTGCGGCGCTGGTCCATCGGCCGAACGACGCTCCAGAGGGAGGCTTGGGAATCGTAGCGGTAGAGGTCGCCGCGCTTGTCCAAGAGGAGCAACCCCTGGCCGTCGGAAGTGCGGGTTAGGTAAGCAAGTTCTCCTACCGGCAGGCCGTCCACGCGGCCTTCGGGCAGGAAGAGGCGAACGGCTGGCCGGCCGGCCTGGAGAGGGAGGGCCACCACCTCTCCGGCGTCGAGGAGGTAGGCCGTATCGCTCAACACGACCAAGCCGAGAGGGTGGATAAGCGAACCGGAGGCCCAAAGGTAACGATCGGTGTTGGCCGGCCGGAGGACATCCTGGGCCGGGGTGGGGGCGGGCGTGGACGGTGCTTTCGGTGCGGGGGTGAGGCTAGGAGACGGGGGAGGTGGTGTAGAGGTAGGAGTGGCACTAGGTGGAGGCGGTGTGGGCGTGGACGAGGGGAGGATGAGAGCAGCCGGGATGGTGGGCGGGGCTGGTGGGTATAGCAAGCGGTTGCTGCCCCAGAGAAGCGCGGCCACGACCAGGGCCGTGACCAAGATGGGAGGTATCGTCCAGAACAAACGTCGCCTGTTGGGAGGAATCATAGCAAAGGTTCTCCTTTGATACCGATCTAAACAAAAACATAGAGGGGCACCATAATGATACAGCAAGACCAACAAATCTGAAGTAATAGGCAGATCTAAATCTCTGAGGATAGTGTTGAAAAACAATAGTGTGGATCAAATTTATTATGAATGCTGCAAAAACAGCTATATTAATAATATCCATAATTTAAAATAGGTTTTATTTTATATGTTTTAGTAGATAGTATACAATTACCATAATTTAAATTATTTTGAAAGATAATTAATTTCTTACTTCTTTAAATAATAACCTGATGCCCAAATGCTTGCAAACTTATTGAATCAGAGGGGCTTATTCCATACTGGTTAAACAGTTTTTGCATTCCCTTCACATCCTCTGGGCTCACCGGACGACCA
This sequence comes from Chloroflexia bacterium, assembly GCA_036172265.1. Classification (GTDB taxonomy): domain Bacteria; phylum Chloroflexota; class Chloroflexia; order DTKN01; family DTKN01; genus JASFBA01. Next base: position 806 of record JASFBA010000101.1, on the reverse strand, counting down.
CTTATCACACCTCTCCTAACAGCCTCTAAAGCTCTCTTCACATCTCCACATTCTTCAAGCAACTGACGGTAGTTCAATGCAACTCCCAATACTTCTAGAGCACATCCAAAGTCATCTGAGATATTAGCAACACCTTGATCACCATAATTCCAACAAACTGGACCATGTGGAGTAATGAAAGTGAAAACAGGATGTCTCTGATAACCAGGAGGGCCGCTTCCAACAACCCATACAACTCTTGCATTAGTACCTTCAAGTGAAGATGGATCAACAGAGGGAGGCTGAGAATCATCAATAAAAACTCTTACCCCCAGCTTATCTATCATCCATCTTATTTTATTAGGAGAAATCAATGAGGTAGCAGTCGAAATAGCTATTGGAATGGATCCACCCCTAATCTCTTCACTACCTACGTCTTGGAAGTGGCCTATTTGCACTCGGCTCTTATATCTAGCCGACAAATCATTGTATACTTTCCCCAATACATCATCCCTGATGTCATACAGTGTTACGGTAGCTGGATAATGCGCAAGCAGATACTCGGCAACGGCTCTCCCTATTGAGCCAACACCAATTACTGCTATACGGATATCCTCTTTGGGGAGAGCAAGTTTGGATATTAATCTATCAACAATATTTCCTATCACCACACATGTTCCAGCATGTCCAGTTGTGACAATAGCTTCAGGTACTTTTTTCGTAACAGTTCTACCATAGTCAGTCAAAGAAGGAAGAACTGCACCCAGGCCGATAATTGGTATGTTTTGTTCTAAAAGAAACTGCACTACCGCATTAATAATTTCCCT
>JASFBA010000100.1:0-37189 GCA_036172265.1 Chloroflexia bacterium | reverse complement strand
GTGCTTTTCCTATCGCTGTTTCTATTATAGCACATTTGTTTTATCTGCGCAAGCGGCCTTTTCTACCTCCTTTCTGCCTCCCGCTTCCCTCTTGTGCATCCGTGTCCCGTTCGTGAACGGCTTCCCCGTCCTCCCGTCCCCTAAATTATACCACATTTGCCTCCTCTTGTCAATAGTTATCCCAAAACGCCCTAAAGAATTCTCACCTCCGCCTCCGTTTCTTTGGCGATCTCCGCGGCCAGGGCCTCCAGATCGGCGGCAATAAACTGGTCGTATTTCCCCTGGGGTCGCCCCAGGATCACGGTGGTCACACCTTCTTCCCGGGCTACGGTCTTGATCTGCTCCCGGGGAGAGCCTTCGCGGAGGAGCGCCCGCACGGTCAGGCCGGCCCGTCGGGCCCGTTCCGTCGCCCGCTTCAAGAGGGCATGGCCCAGGCGCAGGAGTGCCGCCTGCATATCCAGGCCGGGGGAAGTAGCCGATGCCCCTAGAAACGAGGGGTCCAGAACCACCAGAAAGAGCAGTTCATCGCCCTGTTCCCGGGCCAGGGCGATAGCCCGATCCTGGGTGGGATAGCCCTCCGGCCCTCCCCGGATGGCACAAAGGATTTTGCCCATTCTTCGGCTCTCCGACCCTTTCTACAGGCCGCAGACTTGCCCATAGACTCGACGTACACGCCGGTAGACGTGGCTCCAGGTCATCCCCCGTTCCAGTTTCTCCTTTCCTTTCCGGCCCATCTCCCGCGATAGTGCCGGATTGTCCAGCAGGCGGGCGATGGACCGGGCCAGCGCCTCCACATCGCCAAACGGCACGAGGAGTCCGTTCACGCCGTCGTCCACGACCGCCGGGATGCCGCCGGCCCGCGCCCCGATGACCGGCATCTCGTTGGCCCAGGCCTCCAGAAAGACGAGGCCGAAGGAATCGGTGCAGGAGGGAAGGCAGAGGACATTGCCGGCGGCCAGGAGGTCGCGTTTCTCCTCCTCGGAGATCGGCCCTAAGTAATGCAGGAGGGGAAACTGTTCGGCCGGAAGGCGCGCCAAATAGGCCCGCATAGAGGCCATCGTCTGCCCGGCCAGGACCAGGTGGGCCGACCGGCCTTCCGCCCAGAGCCGCCGCATGGCCTCGATGAGGTGTACGGTGCCCTTGTCATAGGCCAGCACGCCGATATAGAGCACGATCGGCCCCTCCCAACCATGTCGTGCCCGGAAACGCCGTCCATCTCCACCGGTCACCTCTTCCGGATTGATGCCCGACCCGGTGCAAAACAGTCGTTCCCGGGATATGCCCAGCGCCGCCAGGCCCTCGCTTTCGATAGGCGTTTGGGTGATCACCGCGTCGGCCTGGCGCAGGATTTCTACCTGGTGGCGCATGGTGTAATACCGCCGGACACGCCGCTGTCCAGTTACGCCCAAATGGGTGAACGGGGTTATTATAAAAGGAATGCCCCTTTTTCGGGCAAAGGCCAGGGCCGGGGTAAGCATAAAGTCCAAGGTGATGTTGGCCCCGTGTACTACGTCGAAGGGAACATCCGTCTGCGCCAGAAACTTTTCGTACTCGGGCAACCGTGGGGTGAAGCGGGACAAGCGTCGCAGGAGCGCCGTCGTATCCAACGGCAGGCTGGAGATCTCCGCCATCAGCCGGCGGTAAAGGCTGAAGAGGAACGCCCGGTTCAGGCGGCGTCGGACCGGAAAGCGATGGACCTGAACCCCGTTGATGACTTCCTGGGCCGGCCCTAACGTGCGTCGCCCGGGCATCCAGAAGTGTTCGAGTTCGCCGGCCTCCGTGGTGAGGACCGTCACCCGATGCCCTTCCGCGACCAAGCGCTCGGAGATTTCCTGAAAAAACCGCTGCGAGCCGCCTGTCCAGGGATGGTAACCCTGAATCACATGAAGCGCATGCATGGCCTAGCCTCCGGACATTTTCCTGGCGTTGAGTTCAGTCTACCACGAAAACGACCTGTAGGCAACTTGCTCGAACGGTGCATTTCGTGGCTGATGAGGCAAAACGTGTTTGACAAAGTAGCCAGGGCAATGTACATTGGACACAGCCCGTCCGGCAAAGGAAGGTGCTGTATGCTCGCCGATCTGGCCCCGGATACGCTGAAACTGACCTCCCGACGGGGAGTGCGGGAGGTACTGGCCGCGCTGGGAGTGCGCTCCAGCCGCCGGCTGGGGCAGAACTTCCTGGTGGAGCCGGCCGCTCTAGCCCGCATCCTGGAGGCGGCCGACCTGAAGCCGGATGATGCCGTACTGGAAGTAGGACCGGGGTTGGGTGTGCTTACTGGGGAACTCCTTCGGCGGGCCGGCCGGGTGGTGGCCGTGGAAATAGATCGCCGGCTCTGTGCCTGGCTCCGAGAGCGTTTCGCCCACTCCCCTCACTTTACCCTGGTGGAAAACGACATCCTCAGGGTTGCTCCGGGCGAACTGATGGGCCGGTCTCCCTACCTGGTCGTGGCTAACCTGCCCTATGCCATCACCTCGGCGGCGCTGCGCCACCTCTTGGAGGCGCGACCCAAGCCGGTCCGTCTGGTGGTGATGGTGCAATGGGAGGTAGCCCGACGTCTCACCGCCACCCCGCCGGAGATGAGCCTGCTGGCCCTTTCCGTACAATATTACGCTCACCCGGAAATCGTGGCCCGGGTGCCGGCCGGCTGCTTCTACCCCATCCCCAGGGTGGACTCGGCCGTGGTGCGGCTGGAGGTGTATGCCCAACCTCGCTTATCCATGCCCCCAGAAACCTTCTTCTGCCTGGCGCACGCCGCCTTTGCTCACCCCCGACAACAGATCGGGAAGACCCTCTCTGCCGGCCTGGGCCTTTCCCGGGAGGAGGTGGTAACCGCGCTGAATGCGGCCGGGATAGACCCCCGCCGCCGGCCGGAGACGCTGGGGCTGGAGGAGTGGGACGTCTTGGGGAGGGGCTTGGGGTTCGGGGCTTAAGGGGCGAGGGGGAGAGGGTATACGTCTCACTATTACGAAAAAGCCGGGCCGGAGACCGGCAAGGCCGGCTCCGGTCCGATCTTCAATGCGGATGTAACGGCTTTACCGGGTAGACCAACCCCTGAACACCAGGGGCAGGTAAATTCTCCACGACGGTTGTTCCACCCCCAGGAGCATCGTGGCCGTATCCTCACCGCACCGGCCGGTTGCCGTGAGGGTGACGGTGTAGAGGCCGGCGGCGGCATAGGTGTGGGTGGGATGCTCCACGGTGGAGGTAAAGCCATCGCCCAAGTCCCAGAGGTAGGCGGTGGCGTTTCGGGAGGTATTGGTGAAGGCGACCGTGAGGAGGCTCACGCTGTAGGTGAAGCCGGCCTCCGGCGCTTCCTGCACGACGAAGACATCCTCGGCCTCGTCGCAGCCCACGCTGTTGCACAGCCGGAAGGTCACGCTGTAGGTGTCGGCGGCGGCGTAGAGGTGGGTGGGGTTCTGTATGGTGGAGGTGATGCCGTCGCCGAAATCCCAGAGGAAGGCATCGGCCGGTGGGAAGCCGGGGTTGCTGGTGTCGGTAAAGACCGCCTCCTCCCCCAGGCAGACCGGCGTGTTCGAGGCGAAGGATGCCGTGGGGGAGAAAGGCTGGCTGACGACGGTCATCGTCATCGGCACGCGAATCTTGGGGCTTCCGTTCACCACCAGGGTAGCGTAGTAATCGCCGGTGCGGGTGACGCCGGCCGAGGCGGTGGCGCTGAAGAAGAGGGTGAGGTCGAGGGAACTTCCGGCCGGCACCGTTCCGCCCGTGGGGTTCTCCCCCAGCCAGGGCACGTCTGAGGCCACACAGCCGGAGGAACCGGGGTAGACGTAGCAGATCGAAAGGCCGTCGGGAAGGGAGACAGGGGCATTGCAGGCATAGGTCAGGCCGTAATTGGCCGGGGCATTGTTGCCCTCGACGGCTGTGGTGGAACCGGAGCCTTCCTCCGAACCGCCGTCCAGGAATTGCATGAGGACGCTGCCGTTCCCCAAGAGGACGGCCTCGAAGGTACCGGCGATATTGTTAGGATCGCAGCAATGGGCCCAGTGGTCATACTCTACCACCAGGCACGCGCCGCTGCCGATGGGACAGGGATCGAAGGCCTGGTAATACACCCCGCCGCTGGTGTAGTTGGGGTAGAGGTCGTCCCACATCGGGGCAACGATGTTGTTGGGCGTGTTGACGTTCGGCAGCGGGCAATCGTTGGAGTAATCGTCGCTCCCCGAGCCGAAGGAGATGAAGCCGTTGCTGCTCACATAGAACTGGGTCCAGTTTGTTCCGTAGAAGGGGAAGGCGAAGCCGATGGGGAAGGGGCCGGCGAAGGAGTCGTCGGTGAGGCCGGTGATCGGCGTGCCGCTTCCCCGAAGTTCGATCCAGTCAAAATCGGTTGTCTCGCCGGTGTAGCCGAAGCCGTCCGGCCCGGGCCAGAGGGCCTCCAGGCCGGGGAGGAGGCCGCCGGCGACCTCATACAGGGTGAAGGGGTAAGGGCTGGCCCGACGGTTGAGGATTTGCACCGTGCGGCTGTAGGTCGTGTTCAGGAGGACGGTCTCATGCACCGGTTTAGGGATGAAGGAGACCTGGGCCCGGGGGCGAAAATCCTGGCGGGTGCTCTGGCCCGAGGAGAGGTTCACGCCGGCCGCCGCCGGAAAATAGTCCTCGGCTGTGGCGGTCACGATGTGGAAGCCCTCGTCCAGGTAGAGTTCATAGTAGCCGGTCGTGGGGTCGCTCTGGGCGCTCAGTCCGTCGTCGGAGGTGAGGGTGGCGGCCAGGGGGAAGCCGTTATCGTAGTCGGTCACATACCCCCAGAGCCGGCCGCGGGGCCGCAGGGCAAAGTCCACGGTGGTCACCGTGCCGGTTAGCACGGTAACGCCGGCGGTGACGGCGCTTTCGTACTGCGGGTGGCTTACGGTGAGGGTGTAGGTGCCGGCCAAGAGGGTGCGGGTGTAATAGCCGGTGTGGTCGGTAGTGGCGGGGAAGGTGTGGCCGGCCGGGTCCTGAGCGCGGACAGTGGCTCGGGAGATGGGTTCGCCGCTGGTGCCGTCGGTAACATGCCCATCCACGGCCCCCAGACCGCCGGGAATCAGGCAGCCGGAGGCATGGGCAAAGGTGGCCAGGGCCGCTTTAACGAATTCGGTGAAATAGAGGAGGTCGGTGTGAGCCGGTGTATCCTCGGGGCTGTGGTAGTATGGGTTGAAGTCATTATTGTCCTCAATGCCCAGGATGGCCGAGTAGTTGAACTGCCAGAAGGAGTAGTTATCGCTTCCGCCACCCCCGGAGGTGAGAATCTGGGGTATCAGGTTCAGGTTATAGGCTTCTACCACATCGTCGAAGAGTTGGGCCAGGGCGACCGACCGCGGGATGGAAGCGCGGGCATAGAGGTCTATATCGGGGTTACTTCCGGGGGTGTTCCAGGCGATCATATCCAGGTTGACGACATCGAGGATGTTTTCGTTGATGTTGCGGGACCTCTGGGCATAAGCGTAACTTCCTAGGAGACCTTGCTCCTCGCCTGTCCAGAGGGCAAAGCGCAGGGTGCAGCCCCAGCGGTACTGGGTAAGGATGTCGGCAGCGATGAGGACGGCGGTGGAGCCGCTGCCGTTGTCATCGGCACCGGGGGTATTCTGCACATCGTCCACATGGGCGCAGATGATAAAGATATCGTCCGGGTTGGTCAGGCCGGTGTATTCGCCGATGACGTTGGGATAGGTGGAGCCACCCCACTGATGGTACTCGACATCCAGCCCTAGGCCGGCAAAATGCTGGCCGGCCCACCGGGTGGTCTTCTGAATAGGAATGCCGCTATAGGTATAGCGGGTGGGGATGGTGTACCATTCGCCGTCCACCCAGACGGGCAGTTCGCCGGCCAACTGGCGGTTGTAGGTGCGCACTGTGGCGGTCGTCACCTGGTCGATCATGGACTGGATGAGCGGGTCGGGGGTGATGACGGCGGGGATAACGTCCTCTGCCGCCCAGGGGCGCAGCGGCTTGGGGTCGAGGAAGAGGGCCTGGATTTCTATTCCTTCCTGAACCAGCCGTTCCATCCCGTTTGGGGAGGTTCGCAAGAGCACCTGGAAGCCGTCGTCCAGGAGGAGCCGGCCGTAATCCTCCCAGCGGGGGGCTGGCCAGCCGGGCCTGGGGAAGGCAAAGTAATAGGCAGCCCCGGTGGTATCCGGGTCGAGGATGCGGAAGGAGAGGCCGGCGCGGGAAAGCGCGGCCGTCTCTTCCGGGGTTGCCCCGACCAGGAGGTATTCCACCTCCCGACCGGTCATCCGGGCATAGGCCGGGAGGCCGGTTTCCTCGAAGCGGGCCAGGTCCTCATGCGAGGTCAGGGGCACGTAGACCAGGGCGGTAGCCGGCCCGGGAGCCGGCCCCTGAGCGGCAACGCCGCTAGCCAGGGCCAGCAGCAGGGCCAGAAGGGAAAGAAGGGAAAGAAAACGGCGCATCCGTTATCCTCCTTATGGTGAACAGGTTGGATCGCCGCTAGAAGCGGCTCAAAGGATTGCCGGGGCACAGGCATAGGGGGCACACTATCGTTATGTCCTGTCGTTCAATCGTCCGGCAGGCGTTCCAACACCCCCCGGATGAGCGCCGCCAGGCGGGGAACGGCCCGCCGGCCGGCTTCCAGAACCTCACGGTGGGGGTCTTCGCCCGAGGGCGTTGCCGGAGCCTCCGGTGCGGCCACGTTGCTGATGTGGGAGAGCCCCAGCACCCGCATCCCGGCGTGCCGGGCGATGACCACTTCCGCCGCTGTGGACATCCCCACGGCGTCCACGCCGATCGTCCGCAGAAAGCGGATCTCGGCCGGTGTTTCGAAAGAAGGCCCGCTCAGCTGGGCATAGACGCCGTGGCGGAGTTCAAAGCCCAGGCTGCGGGCCACCTCGTCGGCCAGTTCCCCCAGGGCCGGGTCGTAAGCACCCCGCATATCCAGGAAGCGCGGTCCCAAGGTGGCGTCGTTAGGTCCGCAGAGGGGGTTTTGGCCGGTCATGCCCAGGAGATTGATATGGTCCACAATGCGCATCATGTCCCCCACCCGGAAGGAGGGGTTGATGCCACCGGCGGCGTTGGTGGCGATGAGCACCTCTGCCCCCAGAGCCCGCATAACCCGGATGGGGAAGGTGGTTTGGGCGATGGTATACCCCTCGTAAAAGTGCAGCCGCCCCTGCATGAGGAGGACCGGCCGGCCAGCCAACTTCCCCAAGACCAAGCGGCCGGCATGCCCCGGCACCGTCGCCGGGACAAAATGCGGGACCTCCGTGTAGGGGACGGCCACCGCCCCCTCCACCGCCTCCACCAGTTCGCCCAGGCCCGAACCCAGAACCACCCCAACCTTCGGAATGAGCGGCGTCCGCTGCCGGACAGCCGCCGCTGCCTCCTCAATCCATAGCCGCAGATTCCCGTCGGTCATTCCGTTTCCTCTCGATAGCCAAGCATCCTGTACGGACACGTTGGCGACTCGTCCCTGCCATCAGGTGCGCCGGACCGTCCGCCGCTCGTTCCGAAGCATCTCCAGAAATTCCACCGCGTTCAGGTCGCGCTCCAGAATGGAGCAGATGTAAGCATGGAGCAGGTCGGCCACCTCCCGCCGGCATCCGCTCGGGAGTCGCAGCCGTTCGGCCTCGCTCAATCCGGTGTCCTGGAGGTAACGGAGCGCCTTCCAGCCTTCCAGAGAAAGGGGGCGTGCCCGTGGGTCCTCTTCCCGACAACGGGGGCAGAGCACGCCTCCCTGGGGAATGCTAAAGACCGGCGGACGCTCTTCCATCTCCGCCTCGCAGGAAACGCAGCGGAAGAGTTGGGGCCGATAGCCCATATAGCCCAGAAGGTGCACTTCGAAAGAACGGGCGACCGGTTCGGGGTTTCTCCCCTGGTCCAGAAGGTCCAGGGCTTCCAGGAGCAGGAGGTAGGCCGGGTAGTTCTCTTCTTGCTCCGGAGCCATCCGCTCCAGAAGTTCGGCGATGTAGCAGCCCCAGCCGATGCGCTCCAGGTTCTGGCGCAGGGCGGCAAAGGCCTGCCGCGTCTGGGCCTGGGTGATGATGTCCAGGTTTCGGCCGCGGGCCACCAGAAAGGCGCTATGGGTCAGGAGTTCCACATGGCCGGCCATCCGGCTGCTGGGCCGGCGCACCCCCTTGGCCAGCAGGCGGATTTTTCCCCGTTCGGGCGTGTAGAGGGTTAGAATGCGGTCGGCCTCGCCGACATCGTTTCGGCGTAGGATCACGCCCTCTGTCTGGTAAAGCCGCTCGCGTGCCTCGATCATTGCCGAATAACTCCTACGAGGTCCTCGGGAATTTTCACTTGCATAATAGCACATATAGCGGTAGAAACGCAAATTGCGGGGTGAGGGGCATCGGGGCCTGTAGGCACCAAGACCTCGGGAGACAAGACGCCGCCTCGTCCCCCATTTGCGACCAGGTCCTTGGGTGGAGGGGGGAAACCGTTTTTCGACGAAATCCGGAGAAAAATGACGGATTTCGTCCCGCATTTCTTCATACTTGACAAAATCCGTAAGGTGTGATAAAATGTACAACGGTTGCCCTGGAACGCTGACAGACCGGGGGCACGGTGAGGTGCAAGGATGTATCAGCCGGATCACCTGGACCGCCAGATCATCCTCCATCTGCAGCGCGATGGGCGTCTTCCCTACGTCGAACTGGCCCGCCTAGTGGGGGTCAGCGAGGCCACCGTGCGCCGGAGGGTCGAACGCCTCATTTCCGAAGGCTTCCTGGAGATCGTGGCCTGCGTTTCTCCCCGCCGCTTTGGCCTGGAGGTCGAGGCGCTGATCTACCTTCAGACCGACCTGGACAAACTGACCCAGATCGGCCAGAAACTAGCTGCCCGGCCGGAAGTGCGCGAGGTCATCTACACCTCGGGAACCTATGACCTGGTGGTGCGGGTGGTTCTCCCTTCCGGCGACGACCTGCTCCCCTTCCTCACCCAGCAGGTGGCCTCCATTCCCGGTATCAAGGCGACCCAGACTTCCTACATCCTGCAGGTGGAAAAACATCCCCACGACTGGCGCCTCCCGGAGGTGCCGGCCGTGGCTCCGTTGGCCGTCCCCCGTCCCCTTGTCCTGGTTGTGGACGACGATGCCGATTTCTGTGCCGCTGCCACCATGGTGCTGGAAGCCGAAGGCTATCGGGTGCAGACGGCCTGCAACGGCCGCGAGGCCCGCACGCTTCTGGAGGAGGAAATTCCGGCCCTCATCCTCCTGGACCTCATCATGGAGACTCCCCTGGCTGGCCTGGAGGTGCTTCGGACAGTGCGGTCGGATGCCCGACTGGAGGGCATTCCGGTGCTGGCTATCTCGGCCATCCGTTCCACCGAGTGGGCCGATGCCCTCCCCCCGCAGGAGGACATGGCCTTTGACGGCTTTGTGGACAAGCCGATCGAACCGAGAACACTTCTGGAGAAGGTGCGTCGCCTCCTCGGTTAAGGGGGCATCTTCTCGGAGGAAACAGCGTGCAGATTGAGCGGTACAACTTTCCCGAAGACCGCCTTTACGACCGTCGGCACAACTGGGTGCGCCTGGAGGACGGCTGGGTCGTCCAGGGCCTCTCCGACTATGCGCGCCAGTCGGCCGGCCCGATCCTCTACTTGGAACTGCCCCGTCTCGGCCGGCAGGTTGTCCAAGGTGAGCCTCTGGCTGCCTTGGAGGCCGAAAGGGGCGTCATCCGGGTGTGGGCGGCGGTGAGCGGCGAGGTCGTTGCCGTCAACGAACACCTGCAAAAGGAGGCCGGCCTGCTCTACGCCGATCCCTACGGCCAGGGGTGGCTGGTGCGCCTCCGTCCCTCTCGCCCTCAGGAACTCCGAGAACTGAACCGGCCCGATGACCCCGCTTTCAAGGAGTGGTTCCTGCTCCATCTTTCCGAGGAGATCGCCCACGGCTTGGGCCGGCCCGAACGGGAACTCCTCTCCCTGCGCCGCGACTTGGAACGGACCTACCATCGCCTGGAAACGCTTTACGAGATCGGCCGCGCTACTTCTTCCACCCTCAACCTGGAACAGGTCCTCCAGGTGGTCGTGCGACGCACGGCCGAGGCCCTCGACGCCAAAGGCTGCTCCATCCGCCTGCTCGATGAAAGCGGCCAGGTGCTCCGTATCGCCGCCGCCTGGGGATTGAGCGAGGAGTATCAGCAGAAGGGCCCCGTGGAAGTTCGCCGCAGCGCTATTGACCGGGAAGCGCTGCAGGGCAAACCGGTCGTTGTCCTGGAAGCCCCGCTGGACCCGCGTTTCCAGTATCCGGAGGAGATCGAACGGGAGGGCATCTGTTCCGTCCTCTGCTGCCCGCTCCTGGTGCGGGGACAAGCCATCGGCGTTATCCGCGTCTACAGCGCTGCCTGCTACCGTTATGGCCAGGAGGAAGCCGATTTTCTCATGACCATCGCCAGCGAAGTCGCCGTGGCCATCGCCAACGCCATCGCCTACCGGAAACTGGAGGAAATCGATCGAGCCAAATCGCAATTCGTGCTGACGGTGACCCACGAACTCCGCGCCCCGGTGGCTACGGTGCAGAGCCTTCTGCGGGTCGTCTCCGGCGGCTATGCCGGCCAGGTCTCCTCCAAGCAAAAGGAACTGGTCGAGCGGGCCGAACGGCGCATCCTCTTCCTCCAGCAACTCATTGACGACCTCCTGGACCTGGCCGCCGGCAAGACCGAACACATCGCCGAGTCGCCTCATCCGCTGCTCCTCAACCCACTGGTGGCCAAAGTGGTCGGCCAATTGCGCCCAATGGCCGAAGAAAAATCCCAGGACCTTCGGGTTTACATCCCCCACGAACCGCTTTCTGTTCTGGCCGTAGAAGATGGCATCGAGCGCATCCTGGTCAACCTGGTGGGCAACGCTATCAAATATACCCCCTCTGGAGGGCACATCGAGGTTATGCTGGAACGACGTGCCGACGAGGCCGCTTTGATCGTCTCTGACACCGGGATCGGCATTCCCGAGGAGGCGCTTCCTCACCTCTTCGAGGAGTTCTTCCGGGCCGAAAACGCCAAGGCTATCGAGCGAGAGGGGACGGGCCTGGGCCTTTCCATCGTCAAGACCCTGCTGGAACGTTACGGCGGACGCATCTCCGTATCCAGCCGCCTAGGCCAGGGCTCCACCTTCACCGCCTATCTCCCTCTTTTGCCGGGACAGGTTGATGACGAAATTCGTAAAAAATAACATTGAATACGACGGTTTTCGTCAAATCAGGACATTTATCCCCCGTTTTTTGACAAATGTCCCGCTTTGTGGTATAATTCTCGATGTCCGTTTAGACCTGGTGAGGCGGGAAACATGGCGTTGAAGACCTTTGACCTGACCCGCGAAATGCTCGACCATGCTTTCCCCGACCTGGTTGCTCCGGATAAAGAGAGGTTGCTGAGTTGCATCCAATGTGGCAGTTGCACAGCGTCGTGCCCAACCGCTTATGCCATGGACTATACGCCTCGCCAGTTATGGCGGCTCATCCAGGTGGGATTGCGCGACGAGGTCCTCCTGAGCAACTCCTTCTGGCTGTGCACCGCCTGTTATGCCTGCAATACCCGCTGTCCCCGGGGTATCCCCACCATGGAGACGATGCTGGAACTCAAGGTGCTGGCCGCCCGCGAGCGAGAGGTGATGCCGCTCCCGCTGCGGGAACTGTGCCAGAGTGTGGCGGAGCGGCACAACGTGGCCGGCGAGGACAATGCCCTCCGCCTCTCCTGGGCACTCGATCTGCCGGATGGGAAGGAGTTCCTGGAACAACCTCGTCCGGCCGAAGTTGCCTTCTTCGTCGGTTGCTACGCCTCCTTCTTCCCCCTGGCCTACGGCGTGGCCCGTTCCACCGTCCGACTGCTCCGTTTCCTGGAAATCCCCTTCACCACCTGGGGGACGGAAGAGTGGTGCTGCGGCTATCCGCTTCTGGTGGCCGGCCGGAGAGAGGAAGCCGCCGCCTTGGCGCGTCACAACCTGGACCTTCTGGAACAGACCGGCGCCTCCTGTCTCATCACCGCCTGCGCCCACTGCTACCGTGTCTGGCGGGAACTCTATCCCCGGCTTCTCCCCAACCGGAGTCTCCCCCTGGTCGAGCACGTGAGCATTTTCTTCCTGCGGGAGTTCTCCCGCCGGGGCATCGCCCCTTCTCCGGTGGAAGCCGTGGTCACTTTCCACGATCCCTGCGACCTCGGACGCCAGTCCGGCCTCTACGACCCGCCGCGCCAACTCCTGGGGATGATCCCCGATCTGAAGGTGCAGGAAATGGCCAACTGGGGCGAGGGGGCCATCTGTTGCGGCGGCGGGGGCAACCTCCCTTGGATGCGGGACGATGTGACGATGGAACTGGGTCGCCGTCGCCTGGGCCAGGCGGTGGATGTTCGTGTGAACACCATCATCACCGCCTGTTCCCTCTGCCGGCATACCCTGAGCCGCACGGCCCGCCGCTGGGGAGGCCAGATGCGCATCTACGACCTGGTGGAATTGTTCTGGAGCGCCCTATCTCAGCAACCGTTGGACATCCCCGAGGCCCGCTGGCCGGCGACTCCGAGCCGGACGACCGAGCCAGGAGGTAGCGTTGTCTTCGTTCATCCATAAGGAAATCGGGAAAGCGGCTTCTCCAAGAGGACCTTTCCCAGAGTTCTGAAGGAGGTAATTGATGGCCCTTCAAGCATTCAACCTGACGCGTGAGATGCTCGACCACTCCTTCGCCGAAACGGTGGCCCCGGACAAGGAAAAACTCCTGACCTGCATCCAGTGCGGCACCTGCACGGCCTCCTGCCCCACGGCCTACGCCATGGAGTATACGCCTCGGCAGTTGTGGCGCCTGATCCAGGTGGGGTTGCGCGACGAGGTGTTGCAGAGCGATACTTTCTGGCTTTGCACCACCTGCTACTCCTGCACCATCCGCTGTCCCCGGGGCATCTCAGTGACCGAGACGATGGCCACCCTCAAACGCCTCTCGGTGGCCGAGGGCGTGGAGAAGAAGGACCGGAGTGCCCGCTTCTACGAGACCTTCATGGACGTGGTCCACGATACCGGGCGGATGCACGAAACCCTTCTGATGCTGCGGTGGCTGCTTCGGACCAACCCCCTCCAGGCCTTTTCCTTTGCGCCGCTGGGGCTGACGCTCCTGCGTCGGGGCAAGATGCCTTTACGACCGATCTCCATCAAAGGGGTGGACCAGATTCGGGCGATGTACGCCAAAGTGCGCGAGATGGAGGAAAAGGAGGAGATTCTGCGATGAAGTACGCCTATTATCCCGGCTGCACGCTGGAAACGGCTGCCCGCGAGTACGATGTCTCGGCCCGGGCCGTCTTCCGCGAACTGGGAGCGGAACTCGTTCCCATCCCTGACTGGAACTGCTGCGGTTCCTCGCCGGCCGAGTCGGTGGACTATCTCCTCTCCATCGCCCTGCCGGCCCGCAACCTGGCCCTGGCCGAGGAGATGGGCCTGGATATCGTCGCCACCTGCAGTTCCTGCTACCTGAGCCTCTTCAAGGTGGAGAAACATTGCCAGCGCGACCCCTCTCTCCGGACCCGCCTGAGCGAAATCCTGGGCGCGGCCGGCCTGGCCTACCGCGGCACGGTCCGCGTGCGCCATATGCTCGATGTCATCGCCAACGACATCGGACCGGAAAAGGTCCAGGCCCGAATGCGTCGCAGCCTTCGAGGGCTGCGTGTCGTGCCCTATTACGGCTGCCAGACGGTGCGCCCCTTTATGGAATACGACGGTCCCGACCTGCCCCAATCGATGGACCGCCTCCTGGCCGCGATGGAGGCCGAGGTCGTTCCCTACCTCTACAAAACGCGCTGCTGCGGGGGCATCCTCATTACCTCCACCAAGGACGTGGGCATCAAACTGGTCTCCGACCTCCTGGCCGAAACCGACGGAGCCGACTGCGTCGTCACCGTTTGCCCCCTGTGCCAGATGAACCTGGATGCCTACCAAGCCGAGGTCTCCCGGAAACTGGGCCGGCGGGTGAACATCCCCGTGCTCTACCTGACCCAACTCATGGCCCTGGCCTTTGACCTCCCGGCCCAGGAGATTCTGCTGAACAAGAATATCGTCTCCCCCAAACCGGTGCTGGAGAAAGTGGGCCGGCTGGCCGGGAAGTAGGGCCGGCGGCCGGAGCGGGGATATGAAACTGCGGAAAATCGTCGAGATCGTCCAAGGCACGCTCCTTTTCGAGACCGACCTCGACAAGGAGATTCCTTGTGGCGGCGCGGCCGACCTGATGAGCGATGTCCTGGCCCTGGTGGAGCCGGGAGCCGCCCTCCTGACGGGATTGTGCAACCCCCAGGTGGTGCGCACGGCCGAAATGGCTGACATCTCTGCCCTCATCTTCGTCCGCGGCAAACAACCGATGCCCGAAACGGTCACCCTGGCACGGGAAAAAGGCATCCCTCTGGTGACGACCAACCTGTCCATGTTCGAAGCCTGTGGACGCCTCTACCAGGCCGGCCTGCGCAGTTGCGACATCTCCTGCCGTATCCCCTGGAGAACGGCCGAGGGCGACTCCGAATAGAAAACGGACCAACAGGCGATGAGCGAAGTCACCCGACTCCAGGAACTGGCCTACGAGGTCAAAATCGGGGATGTGATGACCCGAGACGTGATCACCGTCGAACCGCAGAACACGATGGCCGAACTCCGGAACGTCCTGCGCGACCATCGCATCTCCGGTGCCCCGGTCCTGGAAAACGGCGAACTGGTGGGCATCGTGAGCGTCGAGGACCTCATCAAGGCGCTGGCGGCCGGAGAGATGAACGCTCGGGTGGGCGAGAAGATGACCCGCAACCCCGTGACCATCCGGGCCGACGAGACGGTGGTAACGGCGATCAAGTACTTTAACCGGTACGGGTTCGGCCGCTTCCCGGTGGTGAACAGCGAGGGAAAACTCGTCGGCATCCTGACCCGGGGCGACATCATCCGCGGTCTCCTGAAGCAACTGGAACTGGAATACCACCGTGAGGAGACGCTCCGTTATCGGGTCAGCCATATCTTCGAGGAACTTATCTCCGACCTGACCAGCATCACCCTGCGCTGCCGAGTGGAGGCGCAGGACTTTGAAAGCGCCGGCGAGGCCTCCAGTAAGATCAAGCGGGCGCTTACCCGCCTGGCCGTCCCGCCCCAGCTCGTGCGGCGGGCGGCTATCGTGGCCTATGAATTGGAGATGAACCTCATCATCCACACCACGGCCGGCGGTGAGATTCTGGCTGAGGTCCAGCCCGACCGGATCATTATTCGGGCGATGGATACCGGGCCGGGCATCCCGGACATCGAAAAGGCGTTACAGCCGGGTTTTTCCACGGCCCCGGACTGGGTGCGGGAGATGGGCTTTGGGGCCGGCGTGGGCCTGAACAACGTGCAGCGCTGCGCCGACGAGATGCTCATCGAATCGCCCAATGCGCAGTGGACTTCGGTGAAGGTGGTGATCTACCTAAATCACCGGCATCGGCCGGCCGAAAAGGCGGCCTGACGGAGAGGCGACGATGATGACGCTGGAGAAGATCGCCCAGGAACTGTCTCTGGAAGTGCGCACCGCTGCCGGAAAACTGGGGCGCGAGGTTACCGGGGGCTATGCCTCCGACCTCCTGAGTTGTGTGATGGCCAAAGCCCAGCCTGGCAACCTCTGGGTCACGTTGCAGAGCCATCCGAACATCGTCGCCGTAGCCAGCCTCTTGAACCTGGCCGGCGTCGTGGTTACCGAGGGAGTTGCGCCTGACTCGGCTACCCTCTCCAAGGCCGAGGAGGAAGGCATCCCTATCCTGACCACGCCGCTCACCACCTACACGGTGGTCGGCCGGCTCTTTGCTTTGGGCATCTCCGGAGTGGAGCGGTGAGGCACGTCGGACAGGGCGATGCGCGAACTGAGCCTGCACATCCTCGATGCCCTGGAAAATGCGCTGGAGGCCGGAGCCAGCCGGGTCGAACTGGTGATCGAAGAGGATCCCGTAGCGGATCGTTTGCACATTACCATCCGAGATAACGGTCGTGGTATGAGCGCGGAGCAACTCGCCCGGGCTTTTGACCCCTTTTATACCACCCGCAAGACGCGCCACGTGGGACTGGGCCTGCCGCTCTTCCAGGCCGCCGCCCGGCGCTGTAACGGCGACGTGACGCTCGCCTCCCAGGAGGGGCAGGGGACTACCCTGGAGGCCACTTTCCAGTACAGCCACATAGACCGGGCGCCGCTGGGCGACATGACCCGAACGCTCCTGGCCTTTCTCCTGGGGGAAAAGTGCGACCTTTTCTACCGCCATCGGGTGGGCGAACGGGAATTTGCCTTCGACACGGCCGAGATTCGCGCCGCCCTGGGCGGGCTGCCCCTTTCCCATCCCGAGGTGCGAAGGTGGCTGGAGGCTTTTATCGCCGAGGGGGAAAAGGCGTTGATCGTTAATCGTTGATCGTTCGGGTGGTGAGATTGCGCTTCTTTACGGCGGACCTGCATATCCATACCGTGCTTTCGGCCTGTGCCGAGGTAGAGATGTTGCCCGCGCTTATCATCGAACGGGCTAGAGCGCTGCGTCTGGGCCTCATTGCTGTCACCGACCACAACTCGGCCGAGAACGCCGAGGCGATGCTTGCGGCGGCCAAGGGAAGCGGGATCGCCGTCCTGCCGGGGATGGAACTCCAGACCCGCGAGGAGGTGCATCTCCTGTGTCTCTTTGACACGCTGGAGCAGGTGCGGCGCTGGCAGGAAGAGGTCTATGCCCACCTTCCGGCGTTCAAGAATCGCGAGGAGGTCTTCGGGGTGCAGATCGTGCTGGATGCACAGGGGAACGCCGTCGGACGCAACGAACGGCTCCTCCTGACCTCGAGCACCTTTTCGCTGGAGGAGGCGGTGCGGCGTGTGCAGGAACTGGGCGGACTGTGCCTTCCGGCTCATGTGGACCGCCCGTCCTACTCGATCATCGCCAACCTGGGCTTTATCCCGCCGGAGTTGGAGTTGGTAGGGGTGGAGATTTCTCCCCTCTTGGGCCCTCGGGAGGCGCGGGAGCGCTTCCCGCAACTGCGGGAATACGGCCTGGTGGCCGGCGGCGATGCCCATCGTCTGAAGGAGGTTTCCGCCCGTACCACCCTCCTTATGGAGGAGGCAACGGTGACGGAACTGGCACGGGCCCTGGCTGGCGAAGGAGGCCGGGGAGTCTGGGTGGATGGTATCCACGCAGGGAGGGCCGCTTGAGGCTCTGGGTGGAATATGCCGTTCAGGAGTTGGCCCGTTCGGGCGAAGCCCGGGAGGCCATACGCACCTTTCAAACCGAAGGGCACTTTCACGTTGTTCTGGTCGGCACCTCCTCCCCGGCCGTCGAAGCGAGGGACCTGGCCCTCCGGCTGGACCGACTCTTGCAGGAGGGTCGGACGCCGGAGGAGGCGGCAGGGGCACTCCTTCCCCGCCTTCCCGCGGGGGCCTATGTGGCCCTTTCCCTCCTGCGGGTGGAAGAAGGCCGGCGGGCCGAACTCCTGGAGTGCGATGCACCGCCGCTCTTCCTGGTGCGCCGGGGCCATCTGATGCTCCTGCCGGTGGAAGAAGAGGAGCGGGGAAGTCGGCTGCTCCGCCGTTGCGCCTTTCGTCTCCAGCGAGGCGATCGGCTGGCTATGGTGAGCGAGGGCTTGATCCGCGCCCGGGGCTGGGAACGACGTTGGGGCTGGCAAGAAGTGGCTCTGACGCTCAAGCGGCTGGCCGATACCGGCGGCGGCGCCGAGGAACTTCTGGGGGCCCTTGTGCGCATCTTCCTGCGCCTTTCCGAGGGGCGGTCGGAGCAGGGGGGCACCCTCGTCGCCATGCATGTCCGACCGATGCGCACGGCCACGGTGTGGACCGGCCCACCGGCCGACCCCCGTCGGGACCGGGAGGCACTGGAAAGATTCCTGGCCGAGCCGGGCCGGCGCATCATCTGTGGCGATACGACGGCCGAGATCGCCGCCCGACTTCTGGGGGCGGAACTCCGGATGGAGGAGCGGCCGGCCGACGGTTGGATGGAGGTGCCGCCCACCTCTACCCTGGAGGGGGTGGACCTGGTGACCGAAGGGCTGGTGACGATGCGGGTGGCCCGCCGGCGGCTCCAAGAGGCCCGACGCCTCCAGGACCTTCGCCGGATGGACGGCGCCACCCGCTTGGCTCGCCTCCTCTGGGAGGCTGATGTCATCCGTTTCCTGGTCGGCCTGGCGATCAATCCGGCCCAGACGGCCGATGCCGCCGGCCAGGTGCCGCTCCGACGCATCGTCGTCGAGGAAC
Source organism: Chloroflexia bacterium (assembly GCA_036172265.1). Taxonomy (GTDB): domain Bacteria; phylum Chloroflexota; class Chloroflexia; order DTKN01; family DTKN01; genus JASFBA01. The sequence continues at coordinate 19,041 of JASFBA010000100.1, read as the reverse complement.
TGGCCGAGGAGTTGCAGAAGAAAGGCAAGGTCGTGCGGATCGACTATGTTGGGTAAAAGTCGCCTGCGACGGCCGTAGGGGCGAGGTGCTGCCTCGCCCGTAGCAAAGGAGGTACAGCGCTATGGAAGAAGAACCAAAGATCGGCGTTTACGTGTGTGACTGCGGCATGAACATTGCCGGCACGATCAACACGGCCGAGGTCGTCCGCTTCGCCCAGGGGCTGCCGAACGTGGCCGTGGCCCGCGGCTACAAGTACGTCTGTTCGGAGCCCGGCCAGAACATGATCAAGGACGACATCCGCAACCTGGGCATCAACCGCGTGGTGGTGGCCTCCTGCAGCCCGCGGATGCACGAGATCACTTTCCAGAATGCCCTGGCCGAGGCCGGCCTCAACCCCTACTACTTCGCCATGGCCAACATCCGCGAACACGCGGCCTGGGTGCTCGATGACCCGGCCCAGGCCACGGCCAAGGCCAAGCGCCTGGTGAATGCGGCGGTGGCGCGGGTGGCCCGGCAGGAGGCCCTGGAGCCGCGCAAAGAGCCGGTCACCCCGGCCGTGCTCGTCGTCGGCGGAGGCATCGCCGGCATCCAGGCGGCGCTCACCATCGCCGATGCCGGCTACCACGTCTACCTGGTGGAACGCGAACCCTCCATCGGGGGACGGATGGCCGAACTGGACAAGACCTTCCCCACCCTCGACTGCTCCACCTGAATTCTCGGGCCCAAGATGATGGATGCCGGTCGGCATCCCAACATCACCCTTCTCACCTGGAGCGAGGTGGAGGAAGTCTCGGGCTATGTGGGCAACTTCAAGGTCAAGGTACGGAAAAAGGCCCGCTATGTGGACTCGGAAAAGTGTACCGGCTGCGGCCTGTGCTGGGAGTACTGTCTCACCCGACGCATCCCCCAGTACAAACTGATCAAGATGGGGGAGATGAGCGTCGGCGAAAGGAGGGTTGGCGAACGATGAGCAAGACACCGATCTCCGAGATCATCGAGCGCTACCCGGCGGAGCGCGCCTCTATTCTGGCGATCCTGGAGGACATCCAGGCCGAATACAAATACCTCCCTCGCGATGCCCTGGAGATGGTAGCCGAACGGCTGCGCGTGAAACTGAGCGAAGTCTACCAACTGGCCACCTTCTACAAAGCCTTCAGCCTCACGCCCAAGGGGGACTATATCGTCAAAGTCTGCCTGGGCACGGCCTGCCATGTGGGCGGCGGGCCGCGGGTGCTGGCGGCGATGGAAAAGGCCCTGGGCATCCGGGCCGGCGAAACCAGCCCCGATAACAAGTTCTCCCTGGAGGCCATCCGCTGCGTGGGAGCCTGCGCCCTGGGCCCGATGGTGCTCGTCAACGAGCGCCCCTATAGCAAGATGACCCCGATGAAGGCCGAGGAACTGGCCGGCCAGTTGCAGCGGGGTGAAGTCTCCATCACGCCGGCCGCAGTCGTTATGGAGGCCCGGCCGGCTGGCCCGGTGGACCTCTCGGCAGTGCCGCCGGCCGGCTAAGGAGGAAGCCATGCCACGCCTCAAGAGTCTGGAAGAACTGCAACAACTTCGGGAGCGCGTCCAAAGCGAACTCAAGGCCCGTACCTCGGCCAGCACCGTCATCACCGTGGGCATGGGCACCTGCGGCATCTCCGCCGGAGCCCGGGAGGTGATGTACGCCATCTTGGCCGAACTGGAACGACTCAAAATCGACGCCCACGTGACCACGACCGGCTGCATCGGCATGTGCTCGAAAGAACCCCTGGTGGACATCCAGCAGGGCAACCAGCCACGGGTGACCTACGGCAACGTGACCCCGGCCATGGTGCCCCGCCTGATCGAGGAGCACTTGGTGCGGGGAAACGTGGTCACCGAATGGGTCGTCGGACGAACCACCGGATAGGAGGGATCGAATGAGCGAACGACATCGTGCGGACGTGCTGGTCTGTACCTGCCCGGCCTGCACCAAGGCCGGAGCCCAGGCGCTTCTGGAAGCCCTCCGCGAGGAACTGGCCCGGCGGGAACTGACCGAAGAAGTCGGCATCGTCGAGACCGGCAGCCGGGGCTTCTGCTATATGGGGCCGATCGTGGTCATCCAGCCGGAGGGCATCCTCTACACCGGCGTACAGGCCGCCGATATACCGGAACTGGTAGAGGAAACGCTGATCAAGGGCCGCATCGTCGAGCGTCTGACCTATAAAGAGCCTTCCACCCACCGGGCCGTGCCCTATTACAAGGATATTCCCTTTTACGGCAAACAGATGCGGGTGGTCCTGCGCAACTGCGGGGTCATCAACCCCCAGTCCATCGAGGAGTACATCGCCGTCGGCGGCTACCAGGCGCTGGGCAAGGTGCTCACCTCGATGACCCCGGAGCAGGTCATCGAGGAGGTCAAGCGCTCGGGCCTGCGCGGCCGCGGCGGAGCCGGTTTCCCCACCGGACGCAAGTGGGAACTGACCCGCAAGTCGCCGGGGGAGGTCAAATATGTGATCGCCAACGGCGATGAGGGCGATCCCGGCGCCTATATGGACCGGGCCCTCCTCGAGGGTGACCCCCACAGCGTCATCGAGGGCATGATGATCGGTGCCTACGCCATCGGAGCGCACGAGGGCTTTATCTACGTGCGCGATGAGTACCCCCTGGCGGTGAAGAATGTGCAGCGGGCCATCGAACAGGCCCGGGAGTACGGCTTGTTGGGGGAAAACATCCTGGGCAGTGGCTTTGACTTCGATATCAAGGTGGTCCGCGGCGCCGGTGCCTTCGTCTGCGGCGAGGAGACGGCGTTGATCGCCTCTATCGAAGGACGCGCTGGCAACCCGCGTCCCCGCCCTCCTTTCCCGGCTCAGAGCGGACTGTGGGGCAAGCCTACCAACATCAACAACGTCAAGTCGTGGGCGAACATCCCGGTCATCATCCAACGAGGGGCCGATTGGTACCGCCAGATCGGCACCGAGACCAGCAAAGGGACGATGATCTTCTCCCTGGTGGGCAAGGTGCAGAACACCGGGTTGGTCGAAGTCCCGATGGGGATCACCTTGCGCGAACTGATCTACGAAATCGGCGGTGGCGGGAAAAACGGCAAACGCGTCAAGGCCGTGCAGACCGGCGGACCTTCGGGAGGCTGTATTCCCACCTTTCTCTTTGACCTGCAGGTGGACTATGAGACCTTGAAGCAGGCCGGCTCCATTATGGGCTCCGGCGGCATGATCGTAATGGACGAGGACACCTGCATGGTGGACGTGGCCCGCTATTTCCTCGACTTTTTGAAGGATGAATCGTGCGGCAAGTGTACGCCCTGTCGGGAAGGCATCCGGCACATGCTGGGAATTCTCAACCGCATCCGCGATGGCCAGGGGGCGATGGAGGACCTGGTCGAACTGGAGGCGCTGGCTCAGGTCGTGAAGGAAACCTCCCTGTGCGGGCTGGGTCAGACCGCGCCCAACCCGGTCCTGACCACGCTGCGCTACTTCCGCGATGAGTACGAAGCCCACATCCTCCGCAAAAAGTGCCCGGCCGGCGTCTGCCTGCCGCTTGTGCGCGCCAAGTGCACGAATGCCTGTCCGGCCGGCGTGGATATCCCCACCTACGTGGCCCTCATCGCCCGTGGCCGCTACGCCGAGGCGCTGGAGGTACACCGCCGGCGCAACCCCTTCGCCCTGGTCTGCGGGCGCGTCTGCCCGGCCTTCTGCGAGGCCGAGTGCCGCCGGGGCGAACTAGACCAACCCATCGCCATCCGTCAGGTCAAGCGTTTTATGGCCGACCATGAACTCAAGGCCCCCTGGACGCCGCCACGGGCCGCCAAACGCTACCCGGAGAAGGTGGCGGTGATCGGCTCAGGGCCGGCCGGCCTCACCGCCGCGCTGCGCCTGGCCCAGAAGGGCTACCCGGTGACGGTCTTTGAGGCCCTTCCCGTGGCCGGTGGAATGCTTGCCGTGGGCATCCCCGAATACCGCCTGCCCCGCGACATCCTCCAGGTGGAGATCGACAATATCAAGCGGGCCGGCGTGGAGATCCGCTTGAACTCGGCCCTGGGCCGCGACTTTGCCCTGGATGACCTTATGACCCAGCAAGGCTACAAGGCGGTCATCCTGGCCGTAGGTGCCCACAAGAGCCGGCGCTTGGGCATCCCCGGTGAGGACTTGCCGGGCGTCTACCCGGGCACCACCTTCCTCCGCGACATCGCCCTAGGAAAGGCTCCCGACCTCAAGGGGAAGCGCGTGGTGGTCGTCGGCGGCGGCGACGTGGCCATTGACGCCGTGCGCTCCTCCTGGCGCCTGGGCGCAAGCGAGGTGCACCTGGTCTACCGTCGTACCCGGGCCGAGATGCCGGCCCGCAAGGACGAGGTGGAGGCCGCCGAGAAGGAGGGAGTACAGTTCCACTTCCTCCTCAACCCCACTCGCGTCCTGGGGACGGATCGCGTAACCGGCATCGAGATGCAGCGCCAGGAACTGGGCGAATTCGACACCTCCGGCCGGCGCCGGCCGGTGCCCGTCCCCGGCTCGGAGTTTGTGATGGAAGCCGAGGTGCTCATCGCCGCCATCGGTCAGGAGCCGGACCTCTTCTGGCTGGACGGCACCGGCATCGAGGCGCGCCGCGACGGCACGCTGGTGGTCGGACCTAGCTACTCCACCACCCGGACCGGGGTCTTTGCCGCCGGCGATGCCGTCCTCGGCCCGGCCACCGTGGTCCAAGCCATCGGCCAGGGCAATGAGGTGGCCGAGGCGGTGGATCACTACCTCCGCACCGGCAAGGTGGAGGAGGTGGCTGTCCGCCCAGGCTACGAGGTCGTCAAACAGATCTTCGATATGGAGCAATATTACAAGGCCGTCCGGCCAGCCACCCGGGAACTTCCGGTCGAGGCCCGACGGGGCAACTTCAGCGAGGTCGAACTCTGCTTCGACGAACGCACGGCCCAGGAGGAGTGCAAGCGCTGCCTGCGCTGCGACCTGGAGTGGCTGGAGGATACCGGCCTGGAGGCCGTCCCCGTCCCCGACCGTGTCCTGGTCATCGAGACGGCCGAGCGGAAGTCATAAGGAGGGCCCTATGGTCACGCTTACAATCAACGGACAGACGCTGGAGGCCGAGGAGGGGCAAACCATCCTGGAGGTGGCCCGGAGGTCCGGGATCGATATCCCCACCCTTTGCTACCACCCCGTCCTTCCGCCCGACGGAAGTTGTCGCCTCTGCACGGTGGAAATCCTCTCCGGCAGCCGACCGGGGCTGCAAACGGCCTGCACCTATCCGGTAGAGAAGGGGCTGGAGGTCCAAACCCATTCTCCCAAGGTCATCGAGGCACGCAGGGTGATCCTGGGGCTATTGCTCTCCCGTACCCCCAACGTCCCCCTGATCCAGGACATGGCCAGGGAGTACGGCATCACCGAACCGCCCTTCCCCACCGAGAACCCGGAGGAAAAGTGCGTCCTCTGCGGGCGCTGCGTGCGTGCCTGCCACGAGATGGTCAAGGCCGGGGCGATCAACTTTGCCAGCCGAGGACTCGATCGACGGGTCGGTCCTCCCTTTATGGAAAAAACGCGCGTCTGCATCGGCTGTGGCGCCTGCACCATCGTCTGCCCCACCGGGGCCATCGAGATCGTCCTCAAACAGGCCGCCGAGTACCTGGCCAAGCCGCTGGGGCCCACGGCGGCCATCTACGTGCCCTCGCCCCAGGCTATCCCCCGCGTCCCGGTGATTGACACCGACGCCTGCATCCGCTTCCGGCAAACAGACCGTACCAACGGCGAGATCACCGATGCCTGCGGGGCCTGCGCCATAGTCTGCGAGGCCGGGGCGGTGAACTTTGATCAGCAGGACGAAATCCTGGACCTGGATGTGGGGGCCATCATCGTGGCCACCGGCTTCGAGCGGCCCAACCCGGCCCTCCTGCCGCAGTACTCTTACGGCGAACACCCCGACATCCTCGACGGTATGGAGTTTGAGCGGCTCTCCAACGCCGCCGGCCCGACCAAGGGGCAGATTCTCACCAGCGATGGGCGCGTCCCCAAGGCCATCGCCTTTATCCACTGCGTCGGCAGCCGCGATGAACACGCCAACCGTTACTGCTCTCGCGTCTGCTGCATGCATGCGATGAAACAGGCCCACATCGCCAAGGAACGCACCGGGGCCGACGTCTACGAACTTTATATGGACATCCGCGCCTTTGGCAAGGGCTATGAGGAGTTCTACGAGCGGGTGCAACGCGAGGGCGTCATCTTCATCCGGGGTCGGGGAGCCGAGGTGGTCCAGGTCGGCGGGAAACTGGTGGTCAAGGCCGAGGACACCGGTATCGGCCGGCCCCTTATCTTACCGGTGGACATGGTGGTCCTCTGCACCGGCATGAACCCGCCGCACGACGCTGACAAGATCGCCCGCACCTTTGGCATCAGCCGAAGTCCCGACGGCTTCTTTATGGAAGATCATCCTAAACTTCGCCCCTTCCAGACGGCCACCGAGGGCGTCTTCCTGGCCGGGACTTGCCAGGCCCCGCGGGATGTGCCCGACACCGTGGCCCATGCCTCCGCTGCGGCGGCCGAGGCGCTCAAACTCCTCAGCCGGGGCGAGGTGGTCATCTCCCCCCAGACGGCCTACATCCCGGCCGAACTCTGCTCCGGCTGTCGGGTCTGCAACGCCCTTTGCCCCTACAGCGCCATCTCCTTCGATGAAGAGCGGAAGGTCTCGGTGGTCAATGAGGCCCTCTGCAAGGGCTGCGGCACCTGTGTGGCGGCCTGTCCCTCGGGCATCATCGTCGGCAAGCACTTTACCGACGAGCAGATTCTCGTCCAGATCGAAGCGCTTCTGGGGACACCGGCCTAGCGAAGGAGGAAGAAGATGCCTGAAGAACGGTTCGAACCCCGAATCATCGGTTTCCTGTGCAACTGGTGCACCTACGCTGCGGCCGATACGGCCGGCGTCTCGCGGATGAAGCAGCCGCCGAACGTGGATATCATCCGCGTGATGTGCTCCGGCCGGGTGGACCCCACCTTTGTCCTCAAGGCCTTCCGCGAGGGGGCCGATGGGGTGCTGGTGGCCGGCTGCCACCCCGGGGACTGCCACTACAGCGAGGGCAACTATAAGACGCTGCGGCGGATGACCCTCCTGCGGAAACTCCTGGAGCAGTTCGGAATCGAGCCGGAGCGCCTCCGCCTGGAGTGGATCTCCTCGGCCGAGGCCCCCAAGTGGGCTCAGGTGGCCCGCGAGTTCACGGAGCAGGTGCGCGCCCTGGGGCCGCTCAACTGGAAAGGGACGGTCCTGGCCGGCCTGCCCACCACGGCCGAACATTTTTGCCCGGAGGTGTCCGAATGAGCGAAAAGCCCAAACTGAAACTGGCCCTCTACTGGGCTGCCTCCTGCGGCGGCTGCGAAATCGCCGTCGTCGAGATCAACGAGAAGATCCTGGAACTGGATGCCGCTGCCGACATCCTCTTCTGGCCGGTAGCCGTGGACACCAAGTACGACGACGTGCGCCGGATGCCCGACGGCTACATCGACGTCTGCCTCTTCAACGGAGCGGTGCGCACCTCTGAACAGGAGGAAATCGCCCATCTCCTCCGTTGCAAGTCCAAGATCATGGTGGCCTTTGGCTCCTGCGCCAGCGAAGGGTGCATCCCCGGCCTGGCTAACCTCTACAGCCGGAACGGCATCTTCGAGCGGGCCTACCTGACCACCCCGACCACCGATAACCCGGAGAAAATTCTCCCCCAGACCCGCACGCCGGTGCCCGAGGGCGAGTTGGTCCTGCCCGAATTCTACAACACCGTGCTCACCCTGGACGATGTGGTGCCGGTGGAATATTATGTGCCCGGATGCCCACCCCAACCGCACCAGATCTGGGCCGTCATCGAAGCCATTGTCAGCGGCAATCTGCCCTCGCCGCCGGCCGTGGTCGGTGCCGGAGACAAGACCTGCTGCGACGAGTGCACCCGCAAGAAAGGCGAAAAGAAGGTCAAGCGTTTCTACCGGCCGTTCGAGATCATTCCCGACCCGGAGACCTGCCTCCTGGAACAGGGCCTCATCTGCATGGGCCCGGCTACGCGGAGCGGCTGCGGCCAGGGCAAGGCCCTCTGTGTTGAGGCCAACATGCCCTGCCGCGGTTGTTACGGTCCGGCCCCCAACATCCTGGACCAGGGAGCCAAGATGCTCTCTGCCATCGCCTCGGTCATCGATTCCAACGACCCGGAGGAGATCGCCCGTATCATCGAAACGATACCCGACCCGGCCGGGACCTTTTACCGCTTCAGCCTGAGCAAATCGCTCCTGCGGCGGGCGCGGGTATAAGGAGGAACGCAGATGAAAAAAATCAGCATTGATCCCATCACCCGTTTGGAAGGCCACGGGCGCATCGACATCTTCCTCAACGAGGAGGGCGAGGTCGAGAACGTCTACTTTGTCATCCCCGAACTGCGCGGCTTTGAGAAGTTCGCCGAGGGCCGGCCGGTGGAGGAGTTGATCCGCATCACCCCGCGCATCTGCGGCGTCTGCCCGGAGGCCCACCACATGGCAGCGACCAAGGCCTGCGACGCCGTCTATCATGTGGACCCGCCGCCCACGGCCAAGAAGTTGCGCGAACTCTTCTACTCCTATTTCTACTGCTCCGACCACGCCACCCACTTCTACATCCTGGCCGCCCCCGACTTTGTCCTGGGGCCCGATGCCCCGGTGGCCGAACGGAACATCCTGGGCATCATCCACAAAGTCGGGTTGGAACTGGGCGGCCGGGTCATCCAACACCTGGCCGAAACCCACGAGGCGGTGGCGACGCTGGGAGGCAAAGACATCCATCCGGTGGCCGGCCTGCCTGGCGGATGGAGCAAGGCCATCACCGAGGAGGAGCGCCGCCGGCTGGAGGAGATCGCCCGCCGGGCCGTCGAGTTCGGACAACTCTCCCTCAAACTCTTCCACGACATCGTCCTGGGCAACAAGGCTTACCTGGATATGATCCTGAGCGAAGCCTTCATCCTCCCCACCTACTATATGGGGCTGGTGGACCCCCGGAACAAGGTCAACTTCTACGACGGCATGGTGCGCGTGGTGGATCCGGACGGAAACGAGTTCGTCAAATATTCCCCGGCGGAGTACCAGGGGGTCGTGGCCGAGCGGGTGGTCCCTTACTCCTACCTAAAGTTCCCCTACCTGAAGAAGGTCGGCTGGAAGGGCTTGGTCGGCGGAAAGGATAGCGGCGTTTATCGGGCCACGCCTCTTTCCCGGCTGAACGCCTCCGACGGCATGGCCACGCCGCTGGCCCAGGAGGAATATGAGCGAATGTACGAGACGCTCACCGGGGACCGCTCCGGCCGGAAGCCGGTCCACCACACCCTGGCCACCCACTGGGCCCGCCTGATCGAGATGCTCTATGCCGCCGAGCGGGCGCTGGAATTGGTGACCGACCCCGACATCACCGACCCCAACGTGCGCACCATCCCCACGGCCACACCCACGGAGGGGGTGGGCATCGTGGAGGCACCGCGAGGGACGCTCACCCACCACTATATCACCGATGAGCGGGGACTGGTGCGGAAAGCCAACCTGATCGTGGGCACGACGAATAACTATGCCCCTATCGCCATCTCCCTGAAGCAGGCCGCCCAGGGGGTGATTCGTAAAGGGGTCGAGATCACCGAGGGCATCCTGAACCGCATCGAAATGGCCTTCCGGGCCTATGACCCATGCTTCGCCTGCGCCACCCACGCCCTTCCCGGGCGGATGCCGCTGGAGGTGGTCGTCCACGATGCCAGCGGCGAAGTGGTAGCCAGGGCTAGCCGGGGATTGGATTGAAACTTCTCTTCCCGGCCTCCTCTCCTTCGGCCCGGCCGAGGGGGAGGAGGCCGGTTGGTTTAGGCTGGGTTGCGGCAGGCCAACCGACTTGCACAACGGCCCGTTTTGTGCTATACTGTAACTACCGGGCGGTTAGCTCAGCCGGTCAGAGCGCTACGTTGACATCGTAGAGGTCACTGGTTCGAATCCAGTACCGCCCATCTCAGTCCAGGGCGGCCGGAGTGCACCGACCGCTTTCGGAAAGACGGTGAACAGGACGAGTACCTGACCGCCGGGCGTCAGAGAGGGAGGGTCTCGGCTGGAAGCCCTCCTCGCCGTGGTGACAGGGAAAACCCCCTGGGAGTTGGACCCGGAACGGCTTGGACTTCCAGGCCCAGTAAGGGTTCCCGGATGGCCCCGTTATCCGCCGCAGGAGGGCCGGCCATTTCCAGGATAGACTCGGCCGGCCGAAGCAGGGTGGAACCACGAGGATGCCCCTCGTCCCGAGCGGACGAGGGGCTTTTTTCAGAGGTGAAAGGGATGGTCGAGATGCCGATGTCTGAAGTTCCGGCCGATCCGCTGGCCGAGGCCCGGGCTCACCTGGAGGCCGGCCGGCCCCAGGAGGCGCTGCGCCTGCTGGAGCCCCTAGTGGAGCGCGAGCCCACGAATGCCCTGGCCTACCAGGAACTGGCCCGCGCCCTGGCCGAAACCTCCCGCCTGGGGCCGGCTGCCCGCGCCGCCCGCCGTGCCCTGGAACTGGACTCCTCCCTGGCCCGGCCCCACGGCGTCCTGGCCTGGATTGCTGTCACCCAGGGGCGGTACGAAGAGGCCTTGGCCGAGCACCGCGCCCAACTGGAGGCCATGCCGGAGGAAGAGCGCGAAAGGCGCGCCGCCGTCTACAACAATATGGCCACCTGCTTCTTCCGAATGAAGCGGCCCGAAGAGGCCCGTTCGCCCCTCCAGCAGGCCCTGGCCCTGGATCCGGAACGGCCCACCTACCGCTACAATTTGGCTATGCTCCTCCTCCATCTCCGGCAGCCTGTGGAAGCCCAAGCCGAACTGGAGCGGCTGCTCGCCCTCCCGGATGTGCCTCCGGGAATCGCCCTGATGGCCCGTTTCAACCTGGGCCACCTCTATGCCCACCAGGGCCGCTACGGCGAGGCTCGGTTGCAGTTCCTCCGCGCCCAGGAAGTGCGCAAGACCTTCCCCGGCTGGCTCTACAGCCGGCTGCCTTTCCTGGCCCGCTTTCCGGCCTATCTGCTCTGGATCATCCTGATCGCCATCGCCCTGTTGCTCTGGAATTTCTTCCTGAGGAGGTGAAGTATGCCCGCCCCGAAAGACGATCCCCTGATCCCGCTTCGCCACTCCACCGCCCACGTGATGGCCCAGGCGGTGGGAGAACTCTTTCCCGGCACCAAATTCGGCATCGGCCCGGCCATCGAGGACGGCTTCTACTACGACTTCGACCTGCCCCGTCCCCTCACTCCGGACGACCTGGAGGCGATCGAGGCTCGGATGCGGGAGATCATCCGGGGAAACTACCCCTTCATCCGGCGCGAAATCTCCCCCGAGGAAGGCCGGCGGATCTTCCACGACCAGCCCTATAAACTCGAACTTATCGAGGACCTCCAGGCCGGCCGCGCCGACGAAGATGGGGAAAGCATTTCCACCGGCCCTCTGACGCTCACCACCTATACCCACGATACCTTCACCGACCTCTGCCGGGGACCCCACGTGGAACATACCGGGCAAATTCCGGCCGACGCCTTCAAACTCCTCCGGGTGGCCGGGGCCTATTGGCGCGGCGATGAGCGCCGGCCGCAACTGCAGCGCATCTACGGTACAGTCTGGCCCGCCCGCCAGGAACTGGAGGCCTACCTCGTTCGCCTGGAAGAGATCGAGCGGCGCGACCACCGCCGCCTGGGGCGTGAACTGGACCTCTTCAGCGTAGACCCCAACCTGGGAGCCGGCCTGGTGCTCTGGCACCCCAAGGGGGCGATGATTCGCTACCTGGTGGAGGAGTTCTGGCGACAGGAACACCTGAAATGGGGCTACGAACTCGTCTTCTCCCCCCATATCGGCCGCTCCTGGCTCTGGGAGAAGAGCGGGCACCTCCAGTTCTACCGCGAAAATATGTATGCCCCTCTGGAAATTGACGAGCAGGAGTTCTACCTGAAGCCGATGAACTGCCCCTTCCACATCTCCATCTATCGCTCCCGCGTCCGCAGTTACCGCGAACTCCCCCTGCGCTGGGCCGAACTGGGGACGGTCTACCGCTACGAGCGCGGTGGGGTGCTGCACGGCCTCCTGCGCGTGCGCGGCTTCACCCAGGACGATGCCCACATCTTCTGCCGGCCGGACCAGATCGAGGAGGAGGTCCTGCGCTGCCTGGACTTTTGTCTGCACCTGTGGCGGGCCTTTGGCTTCCACGAATACGAAATTGACCTCTCGGTGCGCGATCCTGCCCATCCGGAGAAGTATGCCGGCGGCGATGAGGCCTGGCAACAGGCCGAGCAGGCCCTGAGCCGGGCTCTGGAGGCCCGACATCTACCCTACCGCCGAGCCGAGGGCGAGGCCGTCTTCTACGGCCCCAAGATCGACTGGAAGATTCGCGATGCCCTGGGCCGGACCTGGCAGTGCACGACCATCCAGTTCGACTTCAACCTCCCCGAGCGCTTCGACATCTCCTATATCGGCGAAGATGGCCGGGAGCACCGCCCTTATATGGTCCATCGCGCCCTCCTGGGCTCGATGGAACGCTTCCTGGGCCTGCTCATCGAACACTACGCCGGCGCCTTCCCGGTCTGGCTTTGCCCGGTGCAGGTGGCCTTGATTCCCATCACCGATGCCCAGGTTCCCTATGCCCGGCAGATCGAGGAAGCCGTGCGGGCCGCCGGATTGCGCGTCGTCTTGGACGATTCTAACCGCCGGATGCAGGCCAAGATTCGCGAGCACCAGTTGCAGAAGGTGCCCTATATGCTCGTCCTCGGGGCCCGGGAGGAAGCGACCGGACAGGTGGCCGTGCGACTGCGCACGGGCGAGGACCTGGGGGATATGCCGCTTTCGCGCTTCCTGGAGATGGCCCGAGAGGCGGTGGAGAAGAAGGTTTGAAGGTTGAAGGAGGGGAAATGCCCATTCGCGCCGTCATCTTTGACTTTGGCGGTGTGCTGGTGCGTACGGAGGACGATAGCGGCCGGCGTAAGTGGGAGGAACGCCTCGGTTTGCCCCGCGGAGGACTGGAGCGCCTGGTGTTCGAATCCGATGTCTCGCTCCGGGCTATGTTGGGCCAGGAACCCGAGGAGGCCGTATGGCAGAACGTGGCCCGGGTCCTCCACCTGAACGCTGCCGAACTCGCCGAACTGCGCCGCGATTTCTGGGCCGGCGACCGGCTTGACCTCCGCCTCTTTACCTTCCTCGGCAGCCTACGGCCGAGGTATCGGACCGGGCTCCTCAGCAACGCCTGGGGCAATGCCCGAGCGGTTTTTACCGGGAAATACGGTCTAGGCCAGGTGCTGGACGTCCTGGTGATCTCTGCCGAGGAGGGGGTGATGAAGCCGGAGGCGCGCATCTACCACATCGTCCTGGAACGGCTGGGTGTGCGGCCGGAAGAGGCCGTCTTTATAGATGATATAGAGGAAAACGTGGACGGGGCGCGGAAAGCCGGCCTGCACGGGATACACTTTCGGGGGACAGACCAGACCATCGCCGAGGTGCGCCGGTACCTGGATGGAGGAATTTGACCCGTACCTGCCGAATCTCACCCCCTTTCCAGAAAATCTCCATCGGTTTTTCATAATTCCCGCCTACAATATACCTTGACAGGCCGGACGGTCCGGCCTGGAGAGATTTTTCAAGGAGGTGATGTCGGATGAAGAAGATGTGGAAGTTTGTGGGTCTCGGCGGGCTGGTTGTGGTCGCAGTGCTGGGGACCATCGCAGTGGCCTTTGCCCAAGGGCCGGCGGCCGGCGAGAACCAGGGCACGTTCAACTTTTACGAGCGCTTCCGCCAGGCCCTGGCCGGCATCCTGGGCATCAGCGTGGAAGAGTACGATAACGCGGTGGCCCAGGCCCGCGATCAGGTGCTCAACGAGGCGGTGACCGAGGGCTGGCTGACCCAGGACCAGGCCGACTGGATGCGCCTGCGTATGGGGCAGATGCCCGGTCCGATGGCATGGGGCATGGGCCGGGGCTTTGGCCGGCACGGCTGGGGTCGAGGCGGAAGGGGCTGGGGCGCCGACCTGTTTTCCATCGCCGCCAAGCAACTGGGCATGTCCGTCTATGACCTGGGCAAGGCCCTGCAGGAGGGCAAGAGCATCGCCGACGTGGCCAAGGAAAAGGGCGTGGACCCCCAGACCATCGTGGATGCCTATATGGCCAAGGTGAGCGAGAGCCTGAAACAGGCCGTGGAGGACGGCCGCCTCACCCAGAAGATGGCCGAGGCGCTCCTGGAGCAGGCCCGGGAACGGGTGACCAACCAGATCAACGCTACCCGGACCTATCCTGGTCCAGGCGGCTTCGGCGGTCGCTGGGGTGGTCCGTTCCGGGGGGTCCCCAACGCACCTGAGAAGGGCAGTCCGTAGGCCGGACCACCCGCCCATTCGTGAGAGGAGGTCTTGCCGGGACGTTGAGGTGTGGCACATCGGGGGACGCGGAACTTTCCGCGTCCCCCTTTTTCCGGGAAAATCCGTTCGGATGGGACACGCCAATTTCCCAGGCTTTCCACGGACCGTACACTAAATCTCCATAACTTCTGGCTATGATGGCCTGTAAATTCGGTGCGAGGCTGCTTCTGGCGGCCGCTTTTTGTGTGGAGGTCGACATGAAAGCGTCCTCCAGGGCCATCTGCAGGCTATCCTGGACGACGTTTACCTTCTGGATAAAGAGGAGATCGCCCGCCTCTATGACGAGACCCGGCTCCTCGGCCGCCTGGTGGACGACCTGCGGGACCTGGCCCTGGCCGATGCCGGCCAGTTGCGCTTGAAGTTGCAACCCCTGGAAGTAGCCCCTATTGTCCGGGCCACGGTGGACACGCTGGCCCTGGCCGCTGAGGCCCAGGGGGTCACCCTCTCCGTCGAGTTGCCGCGGAACCTCCCCTGGGTACAGGCCGATCCGGACCGGCTGGGCCAGGTCTTGCGCAACCTGCTGGTCAATGCGCTTCAGCACACGCCGGCCGGCGGCTCGGTGGTGATCCGTGCTACCCTGGCGCCCGAGGCGGTGGAAATCGCCGTATCCGATACCGGCGAGGGCATCGCCCCGGAGGACCTGCCCCATGTCTTTGAACGCTTCTGGCGGGCCGATGTCTCTCGGTCACGGAACCGGCGGTGGGCGGGCGGCACCGGGCTGGGGCTTTCGGTGGCCCAGAGCCTGGTAGAGGCCCAGGGCGGCCGCATCTGGGCCGAAAGTGTGCCGGGCCAAGGCAGCACCTTCCATTTCACCCTACCGGTCGCTTCCGGAAGTCGGACTTATCCAAGTACTAATCTGAAATAGTACCCAAGTACCATTGCTTTTTCCCAGAGATATTCTATAATAATTAGTAATTACCTACCTCTTGTGAGTAGGGAAACTGGTTGATAGGCAAAATTCCCAGGCGAGGAGGAAAAAATGCAGTGGCGAAAAATCCTTCCCATCGCGGGTGGTTTAGTTTTGCTCCTTTCCCTTCTGCCTCTGACGGCTATCGGCACCTCTTCCCCGCCGAGCGTGGATTGTCCGGGGACGCCGCGCTGGACCCACACCCCCTGTTGCGGCACCCGCACGCCGACCGTGCCCTGGCCCACGCGCACTCCCTGTTGCGGCACCCGCACGCCGACCGCGCCCTGGCCTACACGCACTCCCTGTTGCGGCACCCGCACGCCGACCCAGCCGTGGCCGACGAACACGCCGATTCCTCCGACAAGTACACCGATTCCCCCGACGAGCACACCCATACCCCCGACGGAGACGCCCGGCCCCCTGCCACCCACCAGCCTGGAGGTAACGATCACGGTGGCCCAGGTCACCCAAACGGGGGAGGTGGCAACCGTGATGGGGACGATTAGGGCAAAGAACGACGTGGTCAACCCGGCCTATGTGAACTGGGTCCGCTACGGTTTGGAATACCGTTGGGGTAACGAATGGGTACCGTTCCAGGAAGGAGAGGTGGCCGGCCCGACCGTCATCGAACCAGGCGGAAGCGTGACCTGGCCTTATGAGGTTGCCTTCCAGGTCGTGCCGGGGGCTTCCGTGTATCGCATCACCGGATACGTGGAGTTACAGAACCATCCAGGTGGCCCCCGTGTTTTCCTGGCCCGGGCCTCTTTCACTTTACCTATAAGTTATCAGATTCACGGCCGGTAGGGGCAAAGGTCCGAGGTGGACCCAGTTTTCGCCCGGCGAGGAGAATCGATCTCGGAAGCCGGGCTGTGAGCCTGCCGGGGGGAAACCCGGCAAAATGCCATTCCGGCGTACTCTGGGCAATTAGTAATAGCAACATAAAGCAATTCACCGATGTTCTGATCCGAATTCTAACCACCGCTGCCGGGAATTTCGTCTATCTTCGGCAGCGGTGGGCTTTTTCTTCAACTGGGCTCTGGCGGGTTTTGTTTAGAGGAAGGGGGTATCATCGGTGTGTAACGGGCGTGGCCTCTGCCCCGGGGTTGGGGAATCCCCGAAAAAGGTGTCCCGGTGCACCAACGAATGGCAACATGGTAACTACCTAGGCAGCCACTGCTTACCTCCCGTCATTGCGAGCCCCGAAGGGGCGAAGCAATCTCCAGGTTGCTTAGGAGATTGCTTCGGCGGCTTCGCCTCGCAATGACAAGGAGCAACGATTTTGGGGAGTCGTGGGTAGGCAGTTACGCAACATGAGGCAAATTTGCCCGTGCCGGTCCACAGGAAGAAAGGCCTGACACCCCTCATCAATGGCTTCGGCGCAGGAACATGGTGCAGTCTACCCATTAGCGAGGCCTGGAAGCGGACACGGGTAGGGAAAGCGCTTGCTCCTGGCCACATACGCCCCCCTTGCACGGGGCAAGACGAATGATGGGCGGATGTCAGAGAAAGGCTACTTGCCGAACGGTCAACCTGTGGTAGAATATGGCCTGATAGGGGCACGACGGTGCTGTATCCGTAGTCCGCCGGCCTTTCGGCAAGCGAGGTCGGCCCAGTGGTACGATAAGGAGGTTCCATTGAACGCCATCGTTTGTGTCAAGCAGGTTCCCGACACCGAGGCCCCGGTCAAGGTGCAGGAGGGCCGGGTCGTCCTGGCCGGCATGCCCATGATGGTGAACGTCTTTGACGAATATGCCATCGAGGAGGCGTTGCTCTGGCGGGAAAAACTGGGCGGCAAAGTGACCGCCCTTTCCCTGGGCCCGGCTGAGGCGATGGAAGCCCTCAAGAAGGCCCTGGCCATGGGAGCGGATGAAGCCATCCTCCTTTCTGACCCGGCTTTTGAGGGAGCCGACGCCTGGTCCACCGCCTATACCCTGGCCCAGGCCATCCGCAAGATCGGGGACTATGACCTCGTTCTCTTCGGCAAGCAGTCCACCGACGGCTCCACGGGCATCGTCGGGCCGGCCGTGGCCCGCTTCCTGGGCCTCCCGGCCCTGACCTATGTCTTCAAGGTCCGTACTTTGGACCCGGCGGCGAAAAAGATCGTGGTCGAGCGCTTGCTAGAGGGGCGGCGCGAGGTGGTGGAGAGCACCCTGCCGGCTGTGGTCACCGTGGTCAAGGACATCAACCAACCGCGCTATCCCACTCTTATGGGCATCCGTAGAGCGAGCCGGACGCCGATTCCCACTTGGAGTGCTTCTGACCTGGTTGCGGCCGGAGCCGACCCGGCCGGCTTCGGTCTGGAAGGGTCGCCCAGCCGGGTGGAACGAGTGGAGTATCCCCCGGCCCGTGCCGGAAAAGTGGAACTCATTGCCGGAGAGACCCCCGAGGAGCAAGCGACGGCTTTGGCCGAACGGCTCCTGAGCCTGAAGGTGCTTTAGAAGGAGGCGGCCATGCAGGCACACGATTCGGATGCCTACCGTGGAATCTGGGTTTGGGTGGAACAGGAAGGCGGTCGGGCTCATCCCGTTTCCTGGGAACTTTTGGGACAGGCCCGGAAGATGGCCCAGGTGCTGGATGTCCCTGTCTCTGCAATCGTGATGGGCAGCGGGGTGGAAGTGCTGGCCGGCCAGGCCATCGCCCGCGGGGCCGACTTCGTCTACCTGGCCGACGACCCCACCTTGGGGGCGTTTCGCCTGGAGCCATATGCGGCCCTCCTGGTCAAACTGGTGCAGGAAGGTCGGCCGGAAATCCTCCTCCTAGGGGCGACCACCCGGGGACGCGACCTCTCGGCGGCGGCCGCGGCAGAACTGGGAACGGGCCTGGCCGCCGATTGCACCGGCCTGGAAATCGAGCCCGGGACGCGGCAGCTCCGGGCGACGCGGCCGGCCTTTGGCGGAAATGTGCTGTCCATTGTCACCGTTCCCCAGAAGCGCCCTCAGATCGCCTCCGCCCGCCCCCGCGTCTTCGAACTTCCATCTCCCGACCCGACTCGCAGCGGGCAGGTCATCCGTGTTCCCGCTGCCCTCCCGGAGGAAGCCATCCCCACCCATGTCCTGGAGGTAGTGCGTGAGGAGGGAGGTGTCAACCTGACCGAGGCCAAGGTGATCGTCTCCGGCGGGCGGGGTGTGGGCAGTGCCGAGGGCTTCCGGCCGCTTCAGGAACTGGCCGACCTCTTAGGCGGGGCGGTGGGGGCCAGCCGCTCGGCGGTGGACCAGGGTTGGATTTCCTACCCCCACCAGGTCGGGCAGACTGGGGTAACCGTGCGTCCGGACCTTTATATCGCCTGCGGCATTTCCGGGGCCATCCAGCACGTGGCCGGCATGCGCACCTCCCGCTACATCGTCGCCATTAACAAAGATCCCGAAGCCCCGATTTTTCGGATCGCCGACTATGGCATCGTCGGAGACCTGAAGGTGGTTGTCCCGGCCCTGACCCGGGCCTTGCGGGAGAAGATGGGGAAATAATCGGCCGGCCAATCTGCCGACGATTCTGCCGCCGTCAACGACGATCGGCCGGCGAAGGTTGCGTCGAGGTCGGAGAGGCGATCGGCGCGGCCACATCCTCCGAGACAGGTGCAACGGCAGCCGCACGCCGAAGCCGATAGAAGCCGGGAGGGTGAGGCCCCTGCCGAGCCGATGGGGGACGGGAGGACGGGGAAGCCGTTCACGAACGGGACACGGATGCACAAGAGGGAAGCGGGAGGCAGAAAGGAGGTAGAAAAGGCCGCTTGCGCAGATAAAACAAATGTGCTATAATAGAAACAGCGATAGGAAAAGCAC